>NZ_JBEZKE010000025.1:0-105465 GCF_040651555.1 Streptomyces sp. NPDC048424
CGCTGTACCTCGCGGCGGCGGCGGAGGCCCGTATCGGCGGGGATTTCTACGAGGTGGTCGACACGCCGTTCGGGGTGAGGCTGCTCATCGGTGACAAACGCCGGCGGGGCTGGATCGGCCGGCGTTTGAGGCGCGGGGGCTGGGGCGGAGCCCCGAGGGCGGGCGGAGGCCGGTTCAGGTCGTGCCGAGCCAGGTGCCCACCGCGTAGGTGACGGCCATGGCCAGCGCGCCCCCACCCACGTTCCGCGCAACCGCGCGAAGCGGCGGCGCCCCGCCGAGCCGTGCGCTGAGCACCCCGCACAGGGTCAGCGCCGCGACCACCGCCACCACCGTCACCGGTACCCGCGCGGACGGCCCCGGCAGGAGGATCGCCAGCAGCGGCAGCACCGCCCCCACCGTGAAGGCGATGAGGCTGGCGAAGGCCGCGTGCCACGGGTTGGCCAGCTCGTCGGGGTTGATCCCGAGCTCCACCCGGGCGTGCGCCCGCAGCGCGTCCCGCCGCGTCAGCTGCTCGGCCGCCTCCCGGGCCACTCCCCGGCTCAGCCCCCGCTCGGCGAGCAGGTCGGTGAGTTCGTCGAGCTCCGCCTCCGGCTCCTCGGCCAGTTCCCGCCGCTCCAGGTCCAGCGCGGCCCGCTCGGAGTCCCGCTGCGAGCTGACGGAGACGTACTCCCCCGCCGCCATCGACAGGGAGCCCGCGAGCAGTCCGGCGACCCCCGCCGCCAGGATCGCGGAGCGGGAGGTGGTTGCTCCGGCCACGCCGACCACGAGGCCGGCGGTGGAGATGATCCCGTCGTTGGCTCCGAGCACCCCCGCGCGCAGCCAGTTGAGCCGGGTGCTGATCGCGGCGCTCTGCGTGCCGTCGCCCGTTCCGTGCGCCTCGATGTGCGCCCGGCTGGGCGCCTTCCGCGAGCCCTCGTTTCCCGTCACGCCACCACTTTCCCGGCACGGGCCGTACGAGGCCACCCGGCGGGCCGGTCCGGGGTGCGCGGGCCGGGCCCGCGTACCAGGGTGGAAGGGTGAGACGCGGACGCGAGGAGCCTGGCAGGCTGCGCGGGGAGCCGCCGCCGCGCTGGGCCCGGATCGCGCCCGCGGCGGCCCTGGTGGGGCTCGTCCTCGCGCAGGCGCTCACCCCGGGCGCCGAGCTGGGCTTCTTCCTGGCGGGCCTGCCCCCGGTGGCCGCCTTTGCGTACGGGGCGGCCGGGACCGCGGTCTTCGCCGCCGTCGTCCTCCTGCTGCTGGGGCTGCCGGCCCTCGGCGTCGGCCATGCCCGCGGCACGGACCTGGCCACGGTGGCCGTCGTCGGGCTGCTGAGCGTGGTGATCGCCTGGGTCCGCCAGCGCCGGGACGCCCAGCTGGTCAGCGTGCGGACGGTGGCCGAGGCGGCCCAGATGGCGGTGCTCCCGCCGGTGCCGGAGCGGGTGGGCGCGGTGCGCTGCTCGGGGCTCTACCGGGCGGCGCAGCGCGGCACCCTGGTCGGCGGCGACCTGTACGACGTACGGGCCGGGCCGTACGGCGTACGGGCGCTGGTCGGGGACGTGCAGGGGCACGGCCTGGCGGCGGTGGGCACGGTGGCGGCGCTGCTCGGGGCCTTCCGCGAGGGCGTGATCGACGACCGCGGACTGGCGGCGGTCGCGGGCCGGCTGGACCGGCGGCTGGTGGCGGACGCGAAGGCGGCTTCCGTCGAGCACCCGGAGCTGTTCGCGACGGCGGTGCTGCTGGAGTTCCCGCCCGGGCTGGACCTCGTACGGATCGTGTCGTGCGGGCATCCGCCGGCCCTGCGGCTGCGCGGGGCGGTGGTGGAGGAACTGGTGGTGGAGCCGGGCCCGCCGCTGGGTCTGGGGCTCGCGGGGCCGCCGCCGGCGGTGGCGGAGCTGCCGCTGCGGCCCGGGGACCAGCTGTTGCTGCACACCGACGGCGTGACCGAGGCCCGGGACGCGGCGGGGCACTTCTACCCCCTGGCCGCCCGGGTGCCCGTGCTGGCACGGGACCCGGGCGGCCTGGTCGGGGCGGTGTGGCGGGACCTCGCGGCCTTCACGGACGGCGGTCCGCGCGACGACGTGGCCCTGCTGCTGCTCTCCCTGGACGGATCGGGATGAGCGGCGGATGCCCTGGCACCCCCGGCAGGCCCGGCTTACGACTCCTTGATGAACGCGCGCACCATCTTGCAGGTGACGTTCGACGGCCGGTGGATCCCCGTCCGGACGGCCATCGTCCGGATCTTCCGGTTGGTGGCGCGCCGGGGGTCGTACGTCCCCGAGTCGAGCAGGGATATCGCCAGCCGCATCGCCTTCAGGCGGCGGTTGTGGCTCTCGTACCACTCGCGGGGCAGGCCCGCCGGCAGCGGCTTCTTCTTGACGGGCTGGACGGTGGTGGCAGTGGCCATCTACAGCCTCCCAAACGGTAGTTGGCTTCCTGTCGTTCTTCCTCGATTTTACCGGGGACCACTGACAAAAGCCCCTGGCCAGACCGGCCCTGGTTAGGGTTGGCGGCATGGAGATCTGGATCAATCCCGCCTGTTCCAAGTGCCGCAGCGCACTGACCCTGCTGGACGCCGAGGGCGCCGAGTACACCGTGCGGCGCTACCTGGAGGACGTGCCCTCCGAGGACGAGATCCGCGAGGTGCTCGGCCGGCTCGGGCTGGAGCCGTGGGACATCACGCGCACCTCGGACCCGCTGGCCAAGGAGACCGGCGTACGGGAGCTGCCGCGCGAGGCGACCGACGCGGCGCGCGGGCAGTGGATCGCCCACCTGGCCGCGCACCCGAAGCTGATCCAGCGCCCGATCATCACCGCGGAGGACGGCTCGGCCGTGGTCGCCCGCTCGGAGGAAGCGATCCGCGAGGCCCTCTCCCGCAAGCCCTAGGTCCGGAGCATCTCCGTCATGGGCGACTGCGTCGGGATCAGGCCCGGCAGCAGCCAGGGCTGGAAGAGGCTCAGTACCGCCAGTACGAGGAAGGCGGCCCCGACGACCTGCGAGAAGACGGGGCCCAGCCGCCAGAGCTTCTCCACGAAGATCACCACGGCCACCGCGGCCATCGCCAGGACGTTCATGACGCCCAGCGGGACGAGCACGACCATCAGCCCCCAGCAGCAGCCCACGCAGTACGCCCCGTGGTGCGCCCCGACCCGCAGATCGCGGGCCCGGGGCCGGAAGCCCGCGTAGCGTACGAGCTGACCCATCGGGCTCCGGCAGTGCCGCAGGCAGAGGTCCTTCCACGGGCCGAACTGGTACAGCCCGGCGAGCAGGAACGCGCCGGCGCCGATCCAGCGCCCGGCGCCGGGGTGTTCGTCCACCAGGGCCCCGGTCCCGGCGAGGAGCCCGTAGGCGATCAGGCCGAAGGCCGTCCAGGCCAGCAGGTACCCGACGGCGAACTGGGCGGTACGAGCCACCCGTACGACTCCCGTGGGTGACTGGCGCCCGATGGTCCGCGCCCAGGTGAGGGCCACCGGGGCCACCGACGGGAACATCATGGCGATCATCATGACCAGCCACAGCAGCAGGAACAGCGGGACGCCCATGCCCATGGTTCCCGGCTCGACCCCCACGTCACGGGCCTGGTCGACCACCAGCACCCAGGCGAGGAGGGCGATCGACGCCATCACCGACCAGGCGAACGCGAGCTGTCGGGCCGACAGCAGATTCGCCGGACGCAGAGGGGGTGACAGGGCCTTCCGGTCGAGGCGCACACCTCCAGCACATCACGGCGGACCTGCGTGCGCGCGGGAACGTGTGTACGCGTGTTCGTGTGTACGCGTGTACCTGGAACACATCTCCTCCGGGTGACCCCTGCGGTGGGACAATCGGGGTGCATACCCGTACGACCCGGGCGTGGGCCGGCGATGGTTCCCGGGGGCTCCGCCGTCCTCCCGAGACCGACGTCCCGGCACGGTCACGAGGAGGCAGGGAGATGTCCGAGACGACGGCGACCGTTCCCCGGTGGCACGCGGCGGGCGACTGGTTCGACACCTGCAAGTGCGACGTGCCCTGCCCCTGCTCGTTCGCACAGCTGCCCACCCACGGCGATTGCGACGGCATCCTGGCCTGGCACATCCGCGAAGGCCGTTACGGCGACGTAGGGCTGGACGGCCTGAACGTCCTGATGCTGGCCTCGTTCGTCGGCAACATCTGGGCCGAGCACACGGACACGTACGCCGCGGTCTTCGTCGACGAGCGTGCCGACGGCCCCCAGCGCGAGGCCCTGCAGATGATCTTCGGCGGGCAGGCCGGCGGTTGGCCCGCCGAGATGGTGACCATGATGGGCGGCGAAATGCGCGGCATGGAGTTCGCCCCCATCGAGATCGAGGTCGCCGACGACCTCGCGAGCTGGCGGGCCGTGGTACCGGGCCGGGTCGAGGCGAGCGCGGCCGCGCTCACGGGACCCACGACCCCGGAGGGTGCGCGCGTCCAGTCGACGAACCTGCCGGGTGCGGAGACCGGACCGGGCCAGGTCGCGACCTGGGGCCGCTCGACGGCGGACCGCGCCGACGCCCACGGCTTCTTCTGGAGCCGCGAAGGCCGCTCCAGCAAGCACATCACCTTCGACTGGACCGGGCCGGCCTAGCGGGTTGCCTCCGGCGGTTCGGCAGGGGTGTGCGCCGATTGGCTGCGCCGCTCGGGCCGGGTGCGGTGGGGGCCGGTTGTGGCGGGGTCGGGCGCCGGTTGGCTGCGCCGCTCGGGCGGGGTACGGGCGGGGCCGGTTGTGCCGAGGCCGAGCGGGCGGGGGGGCCGGTTGGGGCGGGGCCGGGCGCGCCAAATTCAGCCTCGCCGGCGTTTGAGGCGCGGGGTCCGGGGCGGAGCCCCGATCTTTGAGCGGCACCGTCCGGCTTCGCGGCACCACCTCCGGCTTCGCCGCACCACTCCAGTCTCGCCGCACCGTATTCAGCCCCTCCGGCGATTGAGGAGCGGGGTTCGGGGCGGAGCCCGGTATTGCAGCCGCACCAGATTCAGCCTCGCCGGCGATTGAGGCGCGGGGTGCGGGGCGGGGCCCCGGTTACAGGCGGCGGGCGAGCTCGGCGGCGGCCGTCAGGGGCAGCGCGTGGTGCGCGACCCCGGGCAGCACCTCGACGCACGCACCCGGCAGCGCCGTACGGGCCGCCCGAGCCGCGCCGCCGCCGTCGTGGCAGCGGGCCCGCTCCGCGAACAGGACCTCCACCCGCGTCCCCCCGAGCGCGGCCACGGCCGGGCGCGGCCCGGTGACCGGGCGTACGGAGGGGAAGCCGGCGCTCTCCTCCTGCAGCCGCAGCCAGGCCGGGTCGAGGGCGGCTCCTCGGCTCTCCCAGGCGAGGAAGGAGCGGATCCGCTCCGGGGTGGGCCGCACCAGCGCGGGCAGCGCGCGCAGCACGTACCCGGGGCGGAGCCCGGCGAAGACCTGGGTGGGGTCGATCAGCACGAGGCGGCCGAGCCGGGCCGCCCGCGCGGCGGCGTAGTGGGCGGCGATCCACGCCCCGTACGAGTGGCCGCCGAGCACCACCGGCCCGTGCGCGCCGAGCCCGTCGAGGACCGCGTCGAGCCAGCCGACCAGGTCCGGAACGGACCGGATCGCCCGCCCGGGCGCGGGGACGCTGAGCCCGGGGCCGCCCACCAGGTCCACGGCGTGCATCCGGTGCGTGCGGGCGGCCCCGGCGGCGGCGAGGGCGCCCCACACGGTGGAGGTGGACCCGCCGCCGGGCAGCAGCACCAGCGGCGGGGCGTCGGCCGGGCCGCAGCTGTTGACGCGGGTGCTCCCGTACGGGGTGGGCACGTCGACGGATTCGACGGGCCCGGGCCACTGGCCGAGCGCCTCGTCGTAGGCGGCGCGGAAGGAGGACGTCCGTGGCCGGGCGGGGGACATGGCGGGCTCCAATGTCTCGCTGGGCGATAATCTCGCTCAGCGAGAGATCCTAGACGGAGGCGATGTGACCGACAACCAGGAACCCGACAACCTTCGGCTGGTGCACCTCCTGCGGGCGGTGACCGTCGAGTTCGGTCTGCGCCAGGCGGAGTTCGCCGCCCGCAACGGCATGCACGCCACCGACGTACGGGCGCTGATCTGCCTGCTCGACGCGGCCCGCGCGGACGAGCCGGCCACGGCCGGCCTGCTGGGCGCCCGGCTCGGCCTCAACTCGGCCGGCACCACCGCCGTGATCGACCGGCTGGAGCGGCTCGGCCACGTGGCCCGGGTCCGCGACGAGCGAGACCGGCGGCGGATCCTGCTGCGGGTGGAGCCGGCGGCGATCCGTCTGGGCCGCGAGTTCTTCGGCCCCCTGATCGACGGGGTGCTCCAGGTGCTCGACGGCTTCGACCCCGCCGAACGGGACACCGTACGCCGCTTCCTGACGGCCACCCACGCCGTGTTCGCGGGGGCGGGCGCGGCGGCCTTCATCTCGCCCCCACCCGGCACCTCGTAGGGTGGCTTGCGTACCAAAGCTGGACGAAGCACACCAAAGGACCCGTCGTGAACGAGCAGCAGCAGCCCCAGCCGCAGACCGGCCCCGGCGCAGATCCTGTCGCGCCGCGGCGGCGGGGGGCCGACTGGATGTTCGGCGGGGTGTACGGGACGGTCCTGGCCAGCGGTCTGCTGGCCGCGCTGGACCAGAAGGGCGGGGACTTCACCCCCTTCTACGACGCCAGCTGGGTGCTCGTCACGGCGGCCACGGCCGCGCTCGCGCACGGCTACGCGCACCACATGGCCTCCCACCGGAAGGACTCCGCCTCACACCGGTGGCGGCTGCTGGTCCTGGCGCTGTGGCACGAGTGGCCGATGATCGCGGCCACCCTCCCCACCGTGCTGCTGCTGGTCGTCTCCGGGCTCGTCGACTGGGACTCCTACGGGGTGACCGCCGTCGGGCTCGGCCTGAACACCGCGCTGCTGTTCGCGTGGGGTTCGGTCGTGGCGCTGCGCGTGGGCTACCGGATGACCTCGGCCCTGCTGATCGGCCTGGCCGACGCCACCATCGGCCTGGCCATCATCGTGGCGAACGCGGTCATCAAGTAGGGCGGCCGTCGAGCGGCGCGGCCGTGGGGCCGCGGCCATCGGCTGCCGCGGCCCTCACCTGGCGCGGCCCTCACGTGCCGCGCGGCCCCACGTCACCCGGGGAGCTGTGCCTCCGCCTCGGCGAGGATCTCCGTCAGCCGGGCCCCGAACTCCGCGCCGCGCGGATCCGGCACGCCCGTGCGGGCGGCGGTGAGGAGCGCGTCCAGGGCGCGGCCGTAGGCCCCCGGTACGTCGCTCCAGCCGGGCAGCTCGTACACGCCCTCGGTGCCGCGCAGTTGCAGGCCCACGCCGGCGGCCGCGCGCGGCGCGCCCAGGCTGAGGACGGCGGTGCTGGCCGCGCCGGAGGTGTGCCGCAGCGCCAGCTGGACCACGTCGGAGGGGCCCCGGGTGGCGCTGACCTCGGTGACCTCGCCGAGGACCGGGATGAGTACGGAGAGCGCGTGCGGGCCGACGTCCCACAGCCCGCCCTTGGCCTTGCGCCAGGGCGAGTCGGCGTACGCGCTGGGTGTGCCGTCGGGCGGGAAGACGGCGCCGAGCCAGTGCGCGCCCGCGGTGAACCAGCCGGAGCGTGCGGCCTGTTCCTCGACCCAGCCTGCGGTGGGCTCGGCGAAGCGCAGGGTGAGGAAGACGACGGAGGCGACGGCGTGGCGGGCGGCCGCGTCGGCGACGGCCCTGGCCTCCTCGACCGTCGTCGCGACGGGTTTGTCGAGCAGCAGGTGACAGCCGGCGGCGGCCGCGCGCACGGCGAGCGGGGCCTGGACGTCGGGCGGCAGGGCGAAGGCCACGGCGTCACATTCGGCGAACAGTTGGTCGGGGTCTTCGTACACCTTCACGTCGTGCGCGCGCGCCAGCTCGGCCGCGGCCTCGGGCCGGCGGCCCCACACGCCGGCGAAGTCGGAGCCGGGGTGCGCGGCGAGGGCGGGCGCGTGGGTGCGGTGCGCCCAGGGGCCGGTGCCGAGCAGTCCGACCCGCGGTCGGGGCTCTCCGATGGGGTTCAAATCAGACGAAATGCTCACCCGCTCAGTCTGCCCCACCCGGACGGGCGTTCCACCCCCGACCCGCTCGTGGCCCGCACAGCCCACCCGACCTGCGGCGTAAACCTCGGTAACACGGGGTTCACACATGGGCAACGGAAGGGAAATCGCGGGCGGGCACGCTGCGGTCATCACCGCAGCGAAGAAGCAGCGACCAGCAGCACCCGCAGAGTCTGAGGATGGGGCCCGTGAGCTACAAGGCTGAGTACATCTGGATCGACGGCACCGAGCCGACGGCGAAGCTTCGCTCCAAGACGAAGATCCTCTCGGACGGCGACGCGCTGCCGATCTGGGGCTTCGACGGATCGAGCACCAACCAGGCCGAGGGTCACGCCTCGGACCGTGTGCTCAACCCGGTGTTCTCCTGCCCGGACCCGATCCGCGGCGGGGACGACGTCCTCGTGCTGTGCGAGGTCCTGAACATCGACATGACCCCGCACGAGTCGAACACGCGCGCGCTGCTGCGTCCGGTCGCCGAGAAGTTCGCCTCGCAGGAGCCGATCTTCGGCATCGAGCAGGAGTACACCTTCTTCGACGGTTCCCGCCCGCTCGGCTTCCCGGTCAACGGCTTCCCGGCCGCGCAGGGTGGCTACTACTGCGGCGTCGGCTCGGACGAGATCTTCGGCCGCGAGATCGTCGAGAAGCACCTGGACCACTGCCTCGCGGCGGGCCTGAGCATCTCCGGCATCAACGCCGAGGTCATGCCCGGCCAGTGGGAGTTCCAGGTCGGCCCCGTCGGCCCGCTGGAGGTCTCCGACCAGCTGTGGATCGCGCGCTGGCTGCTCTACCGCACCGCCGAGGACTTCAACGTCTCCGCGACGCTGAACCCGAAGCCGGTCAAGGGCGACTGGAACGGCGCGGGCGCGCACACCAACTTCTCCACGAAGGCGATGCGCGAGCAGTACCCCGCGATCATCTCCGCGTGCGAGGCCCTGGGCGAGGGCAGCAAGCCGCTCGACCACGTGAAGAACTACGGCGCCGGCATCGACGAGCGCCTGACCGGCCTGCACGAGACCGCCCCCTGGAACGAGTTCAGCTACGGCGTCTCGGACCGCGGCGCCTCGGTCCGCATCCCGTGGCAGGTGGAGAAGGACGGCAAGGGCTACATCGAGGACCGCCGCCCGAACGCGAACGTGGACCCGTACGTGGTGACCCGCCTCATCACGGACACCTGCTGCACCGGCCTGGAGAAGGACGGCCTGGTCTGACCGCCGCCTCCCCCGCACCACCCAACGCCCGCCGGCCCCACAGGCCCGGCGGGCGTTGTCAGTCCCCCGTGCCACGGTGAGCCCATGATGGCGATCAGGATCCAGACGGAGCGCGACGAGTCCTACGAACGTCCCACGCGCGGCACTTTGTCCCAACTCGTGGAGCGCATCGGCGCGGACAGCGACCACTTCGTGATCGTCGAGCGCCTCACCGCCGACCCGGACGTCTACATACAGGTGTGGCACGACGCGGGGGACGACTACCAGCTGGAGCACCGGGACGGTTCCGCGGACCGCCACTTCCAGGCGTACCTGCCCACGGCGGCCGAGGTCGTCGAGGTCATGGCCCGCTGGGCCCGCCAGGAGAAGGCCTGGGACCTCGGCCCCACCTGGCGGCGTCTGGACCTCCCGGTGGAGGAGGAACCGACGCTCGATGCCCGCACCGGAGGGTGAGGGGCCGGCGTGGGGCTCGGGTGGGTGTGGGGTGGGAGTGCCCACGATGCGATACGGGTCGTGGGGTTGGACTGGGTTAAGCGGCTGGGGGGTTGATGGGAATGTACCGGTTTGGCTTGGGTTTGCGGCGGAATATGAGATTCCGATCCATGATGTGAGACATGGCCTGCCCGGGGGACATGACATCTGCTTGAATGGGGCCATGGCCAGCCACCCGCACACCTCGTCAGGTCGCAGCGACCTCGAGCCGTTCTGGCCCTCCCGTCAGGATCACGATTTCGACCGGGAGTGTTGCCGCGCGAAGAACGCGCCGGCCCTCTAAAGCCTCCGGGAACTCCCCTCTGACCTTCCCTCAGGCCTTCGGTCTGCGCGGTGCGACATCGATGACGTACGTACGTCTCCCTGCCGACCCTTCCGCGTGAAAGAGCTGACCACTCATGGCGAACACCCGCACCCTCACCTCCGCCGCCTCCGCTGCGACCGCCTCCCTGCCCTATCCGCCCCATCCGCGCCACCGGCTGCGTTCCGTGGACCGGGACGAGGTGGCTCGGGTCGTGGACCTGCTCCCGCCGGGGGCCACCTGGCTGCCCGCGCCCCAGCACACCCTGCCGACGCTGCCCGGCCAGCCGCCGATGATCGGCTACCTGGTGCTCGTACCGGCCGACCAGCAGCCGCCCATCGGCTTCGCCCCACACACCGTGGCCGCCCCGGCCGCGCCCGCCGCGGTCCCGGCCCCGCCCGCGGCCGCGGCCGCACCGGCGGGTGACGCCCTGGTCCGCATCGACTCGGCGCAGCGCACCGCCGAGGTCGACGGCCGGGTGCTCGACCTGACGTACCTGGAGTTCGAGCTGCTGGCCCACCTGGTGCAGCATCCGCACCGGGTGCACAGCCGGGACCAGCTGGTCACCACGGTCTGGGGCTACGGCCACGTCGGCGACGGCCGGACCGTGGACGTCCACATCGCCCGGCTGCGCCGCAAGCTGGGCGCGTCCCACCGCGGTGCGATCCAGACGGTGCGCCGGGTGGGCTACAAGTACGCGCCCTGACCGGCCTTGGCTACCGTACGCGGCGGGCCCGTACTCCCGGGTGGAGTACGGGCCCGCATGCGTCGGACGGTCAGGCGGTCAGGCGGTCACGCAGCCGGGGCGGCCGGAGCGGCCGCCTTGGCGCGGCGGCCCGCGACGAAGCCCAGCAGGACGTCGACCACGAGGAAGACGGCCAGGCTGATCCCGAGCAGCGGGATGAACCAGCCGACCACGGCCGTCACCGCGACCAGCGGCAGGATCGTGGTCACCGGCAGCTTCCGCCAGGCGCCGCGCGGCTGCGCCCGGCCCACGGACAGCTTGCGGTCCTTCGTCGGCCGGCGCAGCCACCACATCCGGTAGCCCCAGAAGACGAGGAACATCACGGCGACGGCGAGCGCGGCCAGCGCGATCTGGTTGGCGAGGCCGAACGTCTGGCCCATGTGCAGGTCGATGCCGAAGCGGGTCATCTTGGCGAGCAGGGGGTAGTCGGCGAAGCGCAGTTCGTCCATGACCCGGCCGTCGGCGGGGTCGACCGCGACCGCGTCGAAGTGCACCGGCACCTGCTTGTCCTGCTCCTTGACCACGTACCCCTTGCCCTTCGCGGGCAGGGTCACGCGGACGGCCTCGGTGACTCCGGCCTCCCGGGCGGCGGCGACGGCCTGGTCGAGGCCGACGTCTGCGGTGGGCGCGGGCGGCGGGGCCATCGGCGTGCCGTCGGGCATGGTGTGCCCGGCGTGCTCGTCGGACCCGGAGTCCGCGCCGGCGGTCAGCTTCGCGGAGACGGCGGGCGTGGCCCCGCCCAGGCTGTCCTGGAGCTGCCCGATGTTCTCGCCGGCGTACTTGGACCAGGTCAGGCCGGTGGCGGAGAGGACGACGAGTCCGGCGACGGCCCACAGGCCGACGGCCCCGTGCCAGGACAGCGTGCGGCGGCGGCCGGTGGCCTTGCGGTCCGGGAGGACGAGCTGCGCCTTCCGCTTGCGGCGGCGGCCGATCCACAGGGCGAGACCGCCGAGCGCGACCACCCACATCCAGCTCGCGGCGAGTTCGCTGTAGTTCCGGCCGAACTCCCCGAGCTGGAGGCTGGAGTGGAACTCGCTCAGCCAGGCCCGCAGGGGCAGCGCGTCACCGGCGGTTTCGAGCTGCCCGCGCACCTCGGCCGTATACGGATCGACGAACACGGTGAGGGTCTGGCCCTCCGCGAGCCCCTCGCTCTCCATGATCACCCGGGTGGTGGCCTCGGCGTCGGGGGCCGGCCACACGGACACGACCGAGCCCTCGGGGGCGGCGCCCTTGGCGGCCGCGACCTGGGCGCTGAGCGGCAGGGCGCTCTCGCCGACGCGGGCGACGGTCAGCTCGTCGGCGTAGACGATCTTCTCGGCCTGCCAGGAGGCCGCGTAGAGCAGGCCGGTGGCGGCGGCGAGGAAGAGCAGCGGGGCGATCAGCAGGCCCGCGTAGAAGTGCATGCGCAGGAGCAGCGGCCGCAAGGCGGACCAGCCGCCGCGGCTCTTGGATATGTCGGCTGGATCGGCGTCCGGGGTGCGGACGTCCTGAACCTCGTCAAGAGACATGGGGGTTCCTCGGTGTTGGCGAAGACATGGGGACATCGGCCCCAGGTCTCGCCATCCCTCTTGCCGAGGGAGCGCCGGGTCAGGCGCGAGCAGGACGGCCGGGGGCCGTGAAGCGGGGGAACGACCCAGGCCCGGGCGGCCCGCGGCGCACGACGGCATGGGCGTGCACGGCCCCGCGCAGGCCGCGCGGCCGCTCGTAGGGGGCGGGGAAGACGGGCGGGACCGGTACGGCGGCCACCCGCGCCCGCACCAGGGCGAGTGCGCGGGCGAGCGGCCGGGCCGCGTGCAGCGCGGCGGCTCCCAGGACCCGGGCCAGCCGGAAGACGGCGGCCTCGCCGCGCGCGAGCCAGGCGGCGCAGAGCAGTCCCGCGAGCAGGTGTGCGGCGATCATCCCGGCGCCGCCGTGGGCGGCCGTCCCGGCCACGTCGGCCATGCTCGCCATGTCGGCCATGCCCGCCATGTCAGCGGTCCCGGGGACGTCGGCGATCCCTGCCGCGTCCGCGATCCCCGCCGCGTCGGCCATCCCGGCGACGTCCGCCGCCCGGGCCGCGTGGGCGATGCCCTCCGCGTCCGGCATCCCCGCCATGTCCGCCGTACTCGTCATCTGCGCCTCGGCGGCGGGCACGTGGTGGTGGTGCCCCTCCGTCGCGGCGGGCGCGGCGGCGACGTGCCCCGCGGCCTGGCTGCCCGAGAAGAGGAGGTGCAGCACCCCTTGGACGGAGAGCACGGCCGCGGTGATGCCCACGGGACCGCGCCGCCGCCCGGCGGCGAGCCAGGCGAGCGCGCCGGTCACGGCGAAAGCACTCAGAAGGCCAGCCAGGGGAACATCCGTGCCGGACATGTACGAATGCCCCGCCGCACCCAAAGCGACACACATCGCCGCGAATATCGCGGCCCGCGTGGCGCGCAGGGGCGCGGATTTCTCAGACATGGCCGAGACATGTTCGCACGGGGCCCGCCGGTGTCCGCCAGAGGGCGGTATCCGATCATGGGTGCGTGAACGCAATTCCCCTGGGAGCGGTGTACGCCGGCGGAGTCCAGCTCGGGGCGTACGCCCTGGAGCGGATCGGGCCGGCCGAGCGGGAGCGGCTGCTCCGCACCTGCTCGACGAATGTCGACAACCTCGCCGCCGGGCGCTGGGAGACGCTGCTGAGCAGCGCCGTCGTCGTCGAGGAGCCGATGCCCCTGCCCTACGCCCTGCTGCTCGTCGCCGTCCTCGGGTACGCCGAGTACGCGTACGGCGCCTGGTGGACGGCCGCGGTGTTCCTGTTCGGGCACGCCACGGCGACCCTCCTCGTGTACGGCGCCCTGCGCAGGACGACCGATCCGCAGACCCGGCGCTCCCTGGACGTGGGGACGAGCTACGGCTTCAACGCCGTGCTCGGCGCGCTGACCTCGGCCCTGCCGCGCGGGAGGGTCCGTACGGCCGCCCGGGCCGGTCTGCTCGTGCTCGCCGCGGCGCCCGTGGTGAAGCGCGGGCGCACCTTCACCGACGCCGGCCACCTGGCCGCGCTCGGGATCGGCATCGGGGTCTCGCTGGCCCTCGATTGTCTTTCCGGGACGAAACATCAGAAAATTGCCTGAATCGCCGCATGACCGTACCGCTGGAGCCGCCACGATGACCGCCACCCCCTCCACCACCGTCGCCAACCTCCGCGACCTCGGTGGCACCCCGCTCGCCGGCGGCCGCACCGTCCGCCCCGGCCTGGTGCTGCGCTCCGGCCAGCTCGACCGGCTCGACCTCGACGCCGATCCGGTGGTGGCCGCC
This sequence comes from Streptomyces sp. NPDC048424, assembly GCF_040651555.1. Taxonomy (NCBI): domain Bacteria; kingdom Bacillati; phylum Actinomycetota; class Actinomycetes; order Kitasatosporales; family Streptomycetaceae; genus Streptomyces; species Streptomyces sp. NPDC048424. The sequence continues at coordinate 14,030 of NZ_JBEZKE010000025.1, forward strand.
CTGGGCGTGCGGACCGTCATCGACTTCCGCACCGACGCCGAGCGCGCCGACCACCCCGACCGGATACCCGACGGGGCCCGGCTGCTGGTCGGCGACGTCCTCGCGGACAAGCTGCGGGAGGCCGGCAAGAAGCCCGCCGCCTCGCAGCTCAAGGACCTGCTGTCCGACCCGGCGGTGGCCGAGGAGCACCTGGGCGGCGGCAAGGCCCAGGCGCTGTTCGCCGAGACCTACCGGTCCTTCGTGAACTCCGTCTCCGCGCAGGCCGCGTACCGGATGCTGCTCACCGAGGCCGCCGACCCGTCGGCGGGCCCGCTGCTCTTCCACTGCACGGCCGGCAAGGACCGCACCGGCTGGGGCGCGACGGTGATCCTGACGCTGCTCGGCGCGGACGACGAGACCCTGATGGCCGAATACCTCTCCGTCAACCCCGCGGTGAAGCAGGCCTTCGCCCCGATGATCGAGGGTTTCACCGCCGCCGGCGGGGACCCGGACATCGCGCTCGCGCTGATCGGCGTCTTCCCCTCGTACCTGGAGGCGGCGCTGGACGAGGTGGAGACGCGTTACGGCTCCATGGAGAAGTACGTGCGCGAGGGGCTCGGCGTCCCCGACGAGACCGTCGACGCGCTGCGCGCCCGCCTGGTGGCCTGACCCCGTACCCCGGGACAGTGCACTCGAAGGGGACCCCTCCGGACGGGTGACCATCCGACGATTCGCTCGTTCTGCTGAACGTGACTGCGCCGGATACCGCCACCCGCCCCCTGCCTCCCGCATCTCCCGTGCCGCCGGACGTCGAGCAGGCCGAAGCCGCGATCGTCGAGCACTACCCGCGGCTGGTGCGGCTCGCCTATCTGGTGCTGCCGCCCGCCCTCGGCCGCAACCGGCGGGTGCTCACCGCCCACTCGCTGGTCCAGCGGGCGCTGCCGCGCGGGCGGCGGGACACGGCGGCGGCCGCGGCGGCCGTGCAGGGAGGGGTCCCCGGCCAGCGGGCCGGCGCGGACGATTCCGGTTACGCCTACGTCCGGCTGCGCGTGCTGCGCGCCGCCCTGGAGGCGGGGATCCCGCTGACCTTCCGGGCGCTCCCCCGGCGCGCGCAGCTCCCACCGCTGCTCCCCCAGGTGTGGGGGCTGCGGCTGTTCCCCCGCTCGGGCGGGGCCGAGGAGCTCGCCCTCGACCAGTGGCTGGCCACCCTCGACGGGCCCGGCCGGGCCGCCTGCGTGCTGCGGGCCCTGGAACGGCTGCCCGAGCCGGAGGTGCTCCGGGTGCTCGACGAGGCCGGGGTCCCGGACCCGGCCGCCGCCGTCGCGGAGTCCGGGGATCCGGCGAACGACTCCCTGTTCGCCTCCCCCGAGTTCGACCCCTGCGTGCTCCAGGCCCGGCCCACCGACCTGCTGCGGCGGCGCCGGCTCGGCCGGGCCGCGCTGGCCGCCGCGGCCGCCCTCGCCGTGTGCGGGGCGCTGCTCGCGCTGCCCGGCGGGGGCTGGGGCTCGGACGGGGCCGCGGCCCCGCTGTACTCGCGCAACGCCGCGGCCGAGCAGGCCCTGGATCCCGGGAAGCTGGTCCGGGCCGCGCCCGCGCTCTGGCACACGTCCTCCCGTACGGACTTCTCCACCTGGCCCGCCCGCGGGGACCGCGCCGACGACGCCGCCCTGCTGCGCCGGGCGCTGGCCGTCTGGGCCCGGCCCGGCTCCTCCGTGGTCGTCTCGGCCACCCCGGGGAGCCCCGCCGGTCCGCCGATGGGACCGGCGCAGCTGCTGTTCGCGGGCACCGTCGACCAGGCCGTCGTGGTCCTGTTCCACGACGGCCTGCGGGTGGTCCGCTACGCCGAACCGCGCACCGGGACCGCCGGCGCCGCCCTCGACTTCGCCCGGACCGACGGCGCCTCGGCCGACACCGCGACCGCGCTGGTGCTCAGCCGGGTCGACGGCAACGTCCGCTACCTCACCGCGCCCTGGGTCACCGGCGTCTCCCTGCGGGACCTCCTCAAGCCCGGCACCCCGGCGGCGGTGCTGAAGCCGGCCCCGGACGGGGTGACCCCGCCGGTGGCGGGCCCGGCCCCGGCTGGCAGCTGTACGAGCTGGAACGCGCTGGCCCTGACCGGCGACGGCACCACCCGGCTGATCACCGACCTCGGCGAACTGACCCCGGCCCGGCTGACGTCGGGCGCTCCGGGCGCCGAGCGCGACGTTACGGAGGCCGCGGAACTGGGCGACTGGTCGAAGATCGCCTGCCTGCTGCCCTCGGTCCGTTCGCACGGGGTCCGTACGGTCAACGCCTGGACGTACGCGAAGCAGCCGCTGCCGGAGGGCGACGGTACGGCGACCTGGCTCTGCACGCGGGCGGAGACCTGGCAGGGCGCGGCGGACCGGGTGCAGGCGCAGTTCCTGGCCCCGGGCGGGGCGGTGGCGGCGCAGGCGGCCAAGTCCGAGGGGTCCGCGGCGTGCGGGCCGCGGGAGCCGCGGGTGCTGGCGGGCGTGCTGTGGAAGTCGCGTGCGGGCCAGTGGTACGTACTGGCGGCGGGCAGTGCGCAGTTCGCCTCGCTGTCGGTGTCGGGCGGCGGGGTGAGCGGGTCCGCGAACGGCAACCGACTCGCGGTCAAGGCGCCGGCCGGCGCGCAGGTGGACCTGTCGGGCAAGCTCACGGACGGCACGAAGGCGGGGACGCTGCGGTAGGCGTAGGCGGAACGCTGCGGTAGGCGGGGACGCCGCGCACGCAGGCGGGACGGGCCGGGACACGGCGGCGGGTGAAGATTCAACGACCAAGCGCGGTCGCGGAGTTGGCGGGATCCGGACATGACGGTCGTAGCGTGCACATGGCATGATCGGATTCCGGTTACCGCCCGGTAATCCCCCACACCCCTCACCCGCCTGAAGGTCAACCACGTGCGCATGCTCGCCCGCCGCCTCCTCCTCCCCGGCCTGACCGCCCTCGCGCTCGCCGCCACCGGCTGCTCCTCCACACCCCACACCCGTGCCGCCGAACCGGCCGCCCCCGCCACCCTCGCCCCGTCCGGCGACGGCACGTCGCAGCAGCTCGACGTGGCCGCGGCGCCGCAGGGATCGCCCACACCGGCCGCCGTGTCCCGCGGCGACGGAAAGGGCAAGACCGAGAAGTCCTCGCTGAAGGTCGCCTCCTACGACAAGGAGAGCGGACGGGCCGTCATATCCACGGCCCCCGAGGGCCCCACCCGCACGCCGTCCCCGGGCAAGTCCCCCGAGGCCGCCGCCAAGCCCGTCGCGGCGGGCGACGTCATCGCCAGCGCCCCGGCGCCGGGCGCTCCGAACGGCCTGCTCGCCAAGGTCACCGAGGTCGTCGGCAAGACCGACAAGGGCACCGAGGTCAAGACCGCCGCCACGACGCTGAACTCCGTCCTGGGCGACGACAAGGCGGACGGCAAGGTTCCCGTCGACCCGTCCTCGGTCATCGTCGAGCCCCTGATGAAGGGCGTCACCTTCTCCTGGGCCAAGAGCCAGGGTCTGAAGTTCGGCCCCCAGGGCGCGAAGCTGCCGCTCGGGAACCTGCGGCTCGACGTCGACGCCTCCGTCGACACCGCCCCGGACGGCCCCGCCTCGGCCGGCGCCTCGGTGACCGGCTTCGTCCAGCTCGCCCCGCAGGTCGAGTTCTCGTACGACGGCACCCCGGGCGGCGGCGCCGGCCCGCGCGGCGCCTTCCTCGGGATGAGCGGCGACTGGTCCTCGCAGTGGAAGCTCCAGGGCCGCGCCGCCGCGAGCACCGGGGCCCCCAAGCGGATCCCCTTCGCCAAGCTGCACAGCTCTCCGGTCATCCAGGTCGGCCCGGTTCCGGTCGTCGTCAACCTCGAACTGACCTGCTACATCCAGGTGGAGGCCGACGGCCGCGTGACCCTCGACGTCCAGCAGGACGTCAAGGGCGACTTCAAGGTCGGCGGCAGCTACGCCGTCGGCAAGGGCTGGACGCCGGTCAGCCAGTCCAACGTCAAGAGCACGCCGGTCACGGCGACCGTCACCGCCTCCGGCAAGGTCAAGGGCGCGCTCGGCGCCGAGGCGTCCGTCGGCCTCTACGGCGCCGTCGGCGTCACCGCCGACTTCGCCCCGTACCTGCGCGGCGAGGCCGACGTCAAGGCGAGCGCGTCCAGCGACGGCAAGACCTCCGTCAGCGGCGCCTGGGCGCTGTACGGCGGGTTCGACCTGAGCGGCAACCTCCACCTCCAGCTGTCCCTGTTCGGCACGCCCCTCTTCGAGCGCAAGATCCCGCTGGGCACCCTGAACCGCGAGTGGGCGCTCGTGAGCGGAAGCACAGGGCGCTAGCCCACCGCCCGCCACCGACCACCCCCGACCGCCACCGTCCAGCGGTGGCGGTCGGGCGCGGGCGCGAGAAGTCGGCGCAGGGGGCTTCTCACCCCCTGTACCCATCAGTACATTGACGCCATGTCTAATACGCCGCTCGCGCCCGCCCCCGTGGCGTCGGAACACGTGGACCTGAGGCCCCGGAACGTGTCCTTCGGCTGGGAGGACACCCCGCTCCACTGGCTGCCCGGCGAACCCTTCGCCGGGCACATGATCAATGTGCTGCACCTGCTGCTCCCCGCGGGTGAGCGCTGGTTCGTGCACGTCTACAAGCAGGTGCTCCCCCACATCACGGACGAGCGGCTGCGGGCGGACGTGGTCGGCTTCATCGGCCAGGAGGCCATGCACGCCGCCGCGCACGACGACGTACTCCCCCACCTGAAGCGACTCGGGCTGGACCCCACCCCGTACACCGCGCAGGTGGACTGGCTGTTCGAGAAGCTGCTCGGCGACCGCACCCTCCCACCGGGCCGGGCCCGGCACTGGTGGCTGATGGAGCGGGTCGCCATGATCGCGGCGATCGAGCACTACACGGCGTTCCTCGGCGACTGGGTGCTGAACGCCGAGGCCCTGGACCGGCGGGGCGCCGACCCCACCATGCTGGACCTGCTGCGCTGGCACGGGGCCGAGGAGGTCGAGCACCGCTCGGTGGCCTTCGACCTCTTCATGCACGTGGACGGCAACTACCGCCGCCGGGCCCGGACCTGGGCCACCGCCTTCACGGCGCTGGTCTTCCTGTGGCAGCGCGGGGTCCGCTTCTTCATGGAGAACGACCCGCACCTGGACGCCGCCAAGGCCTCCTTCGGGCAGTTCTTCCGGGCGGGGCGGCAGGGGGTCCTGCCGACCAGCGGCGCCATGCTGAAGTCCATACCGAAGTACCTCTCCCGCACCTACCACCCCTCCCAGGAGGGCTCGACGGCCCAGGCGGTGGCCTACCTGGCCGCCTCCCCCGGCGCGAACGGCGGGGTGCGGGCATGAGGCGCGCCCTCGCGGTCACGGCGGTCGCGGGCGCCGCCTGGGTGACCCGGCGCGCCCTGAACCGCCGCATCGGCAGATCCCCGCTCTGGCCCCTGCCGGCCCTGGAGACACCGGTCTCGGGCCACTCCCCGCGCCGTGCGCTGCGCGCCCTGATCGTCTCCCGTACGCAGCCGGCCGAGGGCGTACTGCAACTGACCCTGGAGTCACCGGACCTCCCGGCGTGGACCCCGGGCGCGCACGTGGACGTGACCCTGCCCTCGGGCCTGGTCCGCCAGTACTCCCTGTGCGGCGACCCGGCGGACGGCGGCCGGTACACGATCGCGATCCGGCTGGTCGAGGACGGCCGCGGCGGCTCCCGCGAGGCGCACGAGCAGCTGGTCGAGGGCGCCGAACTGGAGCTGCGCCCGCCGCGCAACCGCTTCGAGCTGGTCCCGGCGCCCTCGTACGTCTTCGTCGCGGGCGGCATCGGCATCACCCCGATCCTGCCGATGCTCCGGGCCGCCACGGCGGCCGGCGCCGACTGGACCCTCCTGTACGGGGGCCGCTCGCGCGCCTCGATGCCCTTCCTGGCGGAACTGGCCGCCTACGGGGACCGGGTCACGGTGGTCCCGGAGGACGAGGCGGGCCGGCCCGACCTGACACCGCTCACCACGGCGGGGCCGGGCACGCCCGTCTACTGCTGCGGCCCCGAGCCCCTGATGCTGGCCGTCACGGCGGCGGCCCCGGACCCGGCGGCGGTCCACCTGGAACGCTTCGCCCCGGCGGCGGCCCCCGGCCCGGCGCACCCCTTCACGGTCGAACTCCGCCGCTCGGGGCGGGTCGTCGAGGTCGCCGCGGACGAGACCACCCTGGCCGCGGTGCGCCGGGAACTGCCCGCCACCCCCTACTCCTGCGAGCAGGGTTTCTGCGGGACCTGCCAACACCGCGTGCTGGCGGGTGCGGTGGACCACCGCGACGAGCTCCTCACGGACCAGGAGCGGGCGGACTCGATGCTGTTGTGCGTCTCGCGCGCGAAGGGGGACCGCCTCGTCCTCGACCTGTGAACGCTCCCCAGTAGGGTGTCCGCATGACAACCGGGGTGCGACGCAGGATGGGTGTCGAGGAGCGGCGGCAGCAGCTGATCGGGGTGGCCCTGGAGCTGTTCAGCCACCGGTCGCCCGACGATGTGTCGATCGACGAGATCGCGGCGGCCGCCGGGATATCCCGGCCGCTCGTCTACCACTACTTTCCCGGCAAGCTGAGCCTGTACGAGGCCGCGCTGCGCCGGGCGGCCGACGAGCTGGCGGCGCGCTTCGTCGAGCCCCGGGAGGGGCCGCTCGGGGCGCGGCTGCTGCGGGTGATGGGGCGGTTCTTCGCGTTCGTCGACGACCACGGGCCGGGTTTCTCGGCGCTGATGCGGGGCGGTCCGGCGGCCGGCAGCAGCCGGGCCAACGCGATGATCGACGAGGTCCGGCAGGCGGCGTACGAGCAGATCCTCACGCACCTGGGCATCGGGCTGGAGGATCCCCCGGCGCGGCTGGAGCTCGTGGTGCGGTCCTGGGTGTCGCTGGCCGAGTCCACCGCGCTGATCTGGCTGGACGGGCGCCGGATCCCGCGGGCCGAGCTGGAACTGCAGCTGGTGCACGACTTCGCCGCGCTGGCCGCGGTGAGCGCCGCCTACGACGCGGAGATGGCGGGGATCCTCGTACGGATCCTGGCCGACGAGCCGGCCGACGGGCCGTTCGGAGAACTGGTCGGGCGTCTCGGCGGGCTCGTTCCGGGCCCTTGACCATCGACGGCCCGTGCCCATCGGCAGCCCTTGACCATCGGCGGCCCGCGCCCATCGGCGGCCCTTGATCACCGGTGACGCCCGATCACCGATAATGCCCGCGTGATCATTGACGACGGGATCTTGTTCCGGCGGGCCGCGGAGAAGGACGCCGGAACGCTGGTGCGGCTGTACGACCAGGCCGCCCGCTGGATGCAGAAGCACGGGATCGACCAGTGGAAGCCCGGCGACAAGGACGCCGCCCACTTCCGCGCGCGGATGGGCGACGGCGAGGTGTGGCTCGGCGGCGACTGCGACGGACGGGTGGTCGGGGCCTACGAGCTGTGGTGGTCCGACGAGGACGCCTGGGGCGTCCAGCCCCCGGTGGCCGGCTACGTCCACCGGCTGATGGTCGAACGCGAGGCCGCCCCCGCCGGCGCCGGGCGCCGCCTGCTCGAACATGCCGAGCGGCGGATCGCCAGGACCGGACGGGAGCGGGCACGGCTGGACTGCGTCTCCACCAACCCCCGGCTGCTCGCGTACTACCGGGGCGCGGGCTACCGGGTGGTCGGGGAGCTCCCCAACAAGGCGGGGAAGGACGGCAGGACCTACGGGGTGATCCTGCTGGAGAAGCGACTGGACGAGCTCAGCCTCGTGTGAAGACCGAGACGGTGCGGGCGGGGACGGTGAACTCTCCTGTCGTCGTGTCGTACGCGGACCGCTTGACCGTGGGGTCGGAGCCTGCGGCCTGGACCGGGTGCAGCCGGTAGGCGGTGCCGGCGAGGGCGGGGACGCGCTGGGGCTGGGCGGTGGGGGTGGCGTTGAAGACCACCACCAGGTCGCCCAGGGTCATGGTGATCACGCCCGGGGTCTCGTCCTTGCCCGAGAGGGGGAAGGCCAGCCGGGACTGGACCGCCTCCGCCGTGGTCAGGGCGAACTCCGGCGCGGTGGTGCGGATCTTCAGCAGGTCGCGGTGGGCCGCCGCAGTGGCCGTGATGTCCGCGCAGGTGGGGGCCGGGCCCGTCAGGAGCGGCTTCGCGTAGGGCCACTTCGGGGCGTTGTCGGCGGCCGGGGGCAGGCCCCGGCCGAAGCCGTTGCCGCTGCGGCAGTCCCACTGGATGGCATTGAACCAGTCGCCGCTGTCGTAGGAGTTGCGGTCCAGGGACTTGGAGCGCAGCAGGTCCGTGCCCGCCTGTGAGAGGGACGGGCCCTGCGACAGGGTGGCCGTCGCCATGGCCAGGACCTGCATGCGGGCCTTGTCGGCGTTGCTCGTGGCCGGCGGGAGCTTGTAGGTCAGGGCGTCGGCGAGGGTCTCGTTGTCGTGGGCGTCGGCGTAGGCGAGGGCGTCGCCGGGGGCGGCCGCGTAGCCGGCCGGCGCTCCGTTGTAGTCCACTTCGGAGCCCTTGGTGCGGCGGCCGGTGGTGTCGGTGAAGGCGTACGAGGCGAGGTTGCCCGACAGGCCCACCTTGATCAGGTCCTGGGCGTGCAGCAGGCTGGCCTTCTGCTCGGCCGGGGTGCCGTTGGCGGGCGAGGAGTTGGGGCTGGTGAACAGGCCCGAGGCGAAGCCCTGGACGCGCGGGTCCTCGTCGAAGGGGCCGCCGCCGCGGACCGCGTCGCGCGCCCGGTCGGAGAAGGTGGCGATGCCGGTCCCGGCCATGTTCTTCTGCGTGGCCTGCAGGAAGCGGGCGTCGTCGGCGATCTCGCCGAAGTTCCAGCCCTCCCCGTAGAGCACGATCTTCTTGCCGTCGACCCCGTCCTTGGCGGGCGTCAGGCCGTCGAGGGCCTTGCGGACGGCCAGGATGTTGGCCTTCGGGTGGTGGCCCATCAGGTCGAAGCGGAAGCCGTCGACCTTGTACTCCTTCGCCCAGGTGACGATCGAGTCCACGACGAGCCGGCCCATCATGGCGTTCTCGGGGGCGGTGTTCGCGCAGCAGGTGGAGGTGGCGACGGAGCCGTCGGCCAGCAGCCGCTGGTAGTAGCCGGGGACGATGCGGTCGAGGACCGACTTGTCCGACTGGCCGGCGGCGACGGTGTGGTTGTAGACCACGTCCATCACCGTGCGCAGCCCGGACCCGTTGAGGGACTGGACCATCCTGCGGAACTCGACCGTACGGGCCGTGCCGTTCGGGTCGCTCGCGTAGCTGCCCTCGGGGACGGTGTAGTGCAGCGGGTCGTAGCCCCAGTTGTACGCGTCCTTCGCGGCCGCGGCGGCCACGCAGGCCTGCTGCTCCTGCGAGTCCGGCGCGTACACGGTGAGGTCGCAGGCGGGCTGGGTGCGGTCGGCGGGCTTCTCCGGGATGGTGCCGATGTCGAAGGCCGGGAGGAGGTGGACGTACGAGGTTCCGGCGGCGGCCAGGTCGCGCAGGTGCCGCATGCCCGCCGAGGAGGTGTCGGTGAAGGCCAGGTACTGGCCGGGGTGGGTGCTGGTGCGGTCCGCGACGGAGAAGTCGCGGATGTGGAGCTCCTGGATCTGCGCGGAGGTGAAGGGGACGGCCGCGGGCTTGCGCAGTTCCTTCCAGCCGGGCGGGGCGAGCTTCGGGTCGGCCAGGTCCACGGCCAGGCTGTGGGTGGAGTCCGCGGTCAGGGCGGTGGAGTACGGGTCGGTGACCAGGTTCCGGACGATCTGCCCGGTGGTCGGGGCCCAGACGGTGACGGCGTAGCGGTACGGCTTCCCGGTCCAGGAGCGCTCGCCGCGCACCGACCAGACGCCGGTGGCGTCGTCGCGGTGCATGGCGACCGTGCGGCCGTCGAGTTCGAGGGCGACCTGCTGGGCGGTCGGCGCCCAGACGGAGAGGGTGGGGCGGCCGTCCTTGAAGGCCGGGCCGAGGGTCGCGGTCGTCGCGTACAGGTCGTCGAGGACTCCGGCGAGCTGGACGCCGGTGGCGGCGAGGACGGCCCCGTTGGCGGCGCGGGCGCTCGCGACGAGCTGGCCGCGCAGGGCCTCGCGGACCCGGTCGCGGTCGCGCGGGTCGACGGTGTACGCGCCGTACGCGGCCAGGTGCGGGAACTTCTGCTTCTGGGCGGCGGTGAGTTCGGTCCGGGCGCCCAGGCGCAGCCACTGGGCGCGGCCGGTCAGGGTGCCGTTCTCGGCCTTGACGGCGCCTTCGCGGGAGGCGAGGAGCTGTACGGAGGCGGCGGTCGCGGGGGCGTTCCAGGCGAGGGTGTCGCGGTCGATCCAGACCGCCTGGGCCTTGGTGAGGTCCAGGGCGGCGGAGGAGCCGGCGGGCTGGGGCAGGAGGTACTTCTCCTTGCCGCCCAGCATCCAGACCTCGTGGCCGGTGGCCTTCAGGTCCAGGGACTGGTCGGAGGGGAGGTCCTTCTCGTCGCCCTTGTGGAGGATGTAGCTGAGGCTGGTGGCGCCGGCCGCGAGCGGGACCTCGTAGACCGCGCCGTAGGAGTCGGTGCGGACGGGGAGCAGCGGCTTGGACCAGTCGGTGGGGGTCGCGGCGCCGGTCCAGACGTGCAGGCCCCAGCCGTCGTAGGCGCCGTCGGGGCGCTGATAGTGCAGGACGGCCTTGGCCTGGTCCTGCGGCGGGTAGGCCGGGCGGTCGGTGCGGGCGGGCTCCTTGCCCTGCTCCAGCCAGATCTCGCCGGTCTTCGTCACGTCGATGGTGCGGTCCGCGGCGACGTCCTTGTTGCCGTCCTTGTCGATGACGAGGTAGCCGACGGAGGAGGCGCCGGGCTTGAGCCTGACGTAGGCGAAGGCGCCGTAGGCGTCGCGGCCGGTGAAGCCGTGGCCCTCGGGCCAGGGAGTGGCTTCGCCCTCGGCGAGGTCGCCCCAGGCGTAGAGCCGCCAGTTCGTGTAGTCGCCGTCGGGGCGGTTGTAGTGGACGACGGCGTAGTCGCGCTGGGTGGCGCTGGGGACCTCGGTGGGCGGGGCCTGGCCGGCGACGGACTCGGCGAGGGCGCTCGCGGTGCGGCCGGCGGAGTCGACCACGACGGCCTTGTAGCGCAGGGCGGTGCCGGCCGGGGTCTTGGCGTCGACGTGCTGGGTGACCTTGTAGGGGGCGTGGTCGGCGGAACCGAGCACCTGCCACTTGTCGTTGCCGCTCTGCGCGGCGAAGACGACCCGGTTCAGGCCGCCGCCGGTGACGTCGGCGGAGAGTTCGACGGTGCCGGTGGCGCCGGGGGCCGGGGCCTTGAGGGTGAGGGCGGGCTTGGCGGTGGGCTGGGCGGCGGGCGCGAGGGCCTGGAGGACCACGGAGCCGAGGGCCGGGACGGGGACGGTGAGCTTGCCCGCCGCGGAGGCGCGGAGCAGGGCGGTGCCGCCGTAGAGGGTGCGGTACTGGGCGCCGGCTGGGGCGTCGATCTCGACGGTGCGGGAGTCGGCTCCGTTGTTGGCGGCGACCAGGTACTCGGTGCGGCTGCGGGCGTCGGTGCGCGCGAAGGCGTAGACGGAGCCGTCGGCGAGGCGCTCGCTCTGGATGCCGTCGCGCAGGGCAGGGTGGGCCTTGGTCAGCTTCGCGAGAGCACTGATCTGCTGGTAGAGCGGGTGTCCCGGATCGTAAGCGTCGCTCGCGTGCGTGCGCACCGTTCCGAGTTGGTCGTCGTCCAGGTAGTCGGCGACCTGCGAGGCGAAGAGCGGCTGGCGGGCGTCCTTGTCGCCGCCCGCGCCGGTGAAGCCCTGCTCGTCACCGGAGTAGATCACCGGATTGCCCCGGGAGAGGAACATCAGCTCGTTGGCCAGCCGGTAGCGGCCCAGCAACTCCTGCTCCCCCGCGCCCGGCCGGTCCTGCTTCAGGAAGGTGCCGAAGCGGCCCATGTCGTGGTTGCCGAGGAAGGTCACCTGCTCGTAGGCGTTGGCCTTGTCGCTGGTGTACCGGTAGTCGTCGGCCAGGACGGAGGCCAGCCGGCCGGCTCCCGCGCCCTGGGAGGCGTACGCGCGGATCGCGTCCTGGAGCGGGAAGTCGAGGGTGGCGTCGAGGCGCCCGCGGGTCACGTACGGGGAGGTGACGGCGGTGTCGGCGGAGTAGACCTCGCCGAACATGAAGAAGTCGTCCCGGCCGCGCTTCGCCGCGTACGCGTCGAGGGCGGTCGCCCACTGGGTCCAGAAACCGGTGTTGACGTGCTTGACGGTGTCGATCCGGAAGCCGTCGATCCGGAAGTCCTTGACCCACTTCTCGTAGATCTTCTCCATGCCCTCGACGACCTCGGGACGCTCGGTCCACAGGTCGTCGAGGCCGAAGAAGTCGCCCTGGTCGGAGGATTCGCCGGCGAAGGTGGAGTCGCCCCGGTTGTGGTACATCGTCGGGTCGTTCAGCCAGGCCGGGACCTTGAGGTTCTTCTTCGCGTCCGGCACGAAGGGGGTCCTCGGGAAGGACTCCCCGTCGACCTTCGGGAACTTCCCCTTCCCGTCCCCGTAGTCGGCGTCGTCGAAGGGCACGCCGTCCTTCGTCAGGTACGGGAACGCGCCCTTCGACAGGTACGAGTAGGAGGCCTCGCGGTAGTCGACGACGTCGGCGGTGTGGTTGGTGATGACGTCGAAGAAGACCTTCATCCCCTTCCCGTGCGCCGTGTCGATCAGCCGCTCCAGGTCGGCGTTGGTGCCGAAGTGCGGGTCGACCTGGGTGAAGTCGGTGATCCAGTAGCCGTGGTAGCCGGCCGAGACGTCGTCGCCCTTGCCCTGCACCGGCTGGTTCTTGAAGATCGGCGCCATCCAGATGGCGGTGGTGCCGAGCCCCTTGATGTAGTCCAGCCGGTCGGTGAGCCCCTTGAGGTCGCCGCCCTGGTAGAAGCCCTTGTCGGTCGGGTCCAGGCCGGTCTCCAGGCGGGAGCCGGTCAGGCCGCCCCGGTCGTTGCGCGGGTCGCCGTTCGCGAACCGGTCCGGGAGCACGAAGTAGAACTGCTCCCGGGTCAGGTCGTGCCGGGCCGGCTCGGCGGCCAGCTTCGCGTCCGAGGGCGGGGCGGGCGGCTTCGCGGCGGCCGCGGCCGCGGCGGGGAGGGCGGGCAGGAGCGTCACGGCCAGGGCGGCGGCGAGCACTCCTGCGGCAGGGCGTATCAAGGCGGGTCTCCTTGTGTACGTGTCGCACGGATGAGGGCCGCCCGGCGGTGGCGGGGAGATGGGTGCCGGGCGGCCCTGGTCGGTGGAGCGGCGACTCAGGCGCGCCAGGTGTCGGTCAGCGTGACCTTGCCGCTCGCGGGGACGGTGGCGGTGCGGTTCGCGCCGCTCTCCCAGGTGACGTTGCCGGCGGCGTCCTTGCGGACGTACTTGTACGCGAAGGACGTGCCGGCCGGAAGGGTGACGTCGAGCTTCCAGACGGGGTAGGCGGCCGGGTCGAGCTTGAGGGCGGCGGCGGTGTTCCAGGCGCCGAGCTCGGCCCGGTCTCCGGTGACGTAGACGTTCTGGCCGGGGACGGTGGTGGCGTTGACGGCGAAGGAGGCCCCGGCGGGTCCGGCCGGGGTGCCGGCGCAGGTCCGGGCGTTGACGTGCAGGGCGAGTGCGGTACCGGCGCCGAGGGTGGCGGTGAACTGACCGCCCGCGCCCACGGTGACCGTGCGCCCGCTCTGGACGTCGCAGTAGTCGCCGGCGGGAAGGGAGGTCTGGAAGGTGCGGGTGAGGGCGGAGCCCTCGTGGTTGAGGGCGACGTACGCCTTGGAGCCGCGTCCGAAGGCGATCTGGTCGCCGCCGTTGTCCCACCAGTTGGTGACGGCCTGGCCGCGGGCCGCGTTGCGGAAGCCGACCATGGAGGAGATCTCCCGCCAGGCGTGCTGGCACTTCCAGCCGTCGGCGTAACAGGCGCTCACCGCGCCGCCGTTCGGCGGGCCGGCGTCCTTGTCGGTCCACTCGTAGCCGGAGTGCACGTCGGGGGAGCCGTAGGGCCAGGCCAGCATGAAGACGTTGGCGAGGGTGTAGGCGGAGCCGTCCTTGTAGCTGAGGGTGTCGCCGACGCGCTCGGTGTCGTGGTTGTCGACGAAGACCCCGGCCTGGCCGCTGGGCATGTGCCCCCAGGCCTCGCCGAAGTTCTTCAGGTAGGCGAGGTTCTCGTTCTGGAAGACGCGCTTGAGGTCCCGGGCGTACCGGAACTCCTGGACGTCCCCGTTGCCGAGGTACTCGCTCGGCGAGACGGCCTCGCCCGCGCCGTGTATCGCCTCCTGCTTCCAGTAGACGCCGGGGTTCGTCAGCCGGGACTTGATGTTGGCGAGGTCGGCGGCGGGCATGTGCTTGGCGGCGTCGATCCGGAAGCCGTCGACGCCGAGGGAGAGCAGGTCGTTGAGGTACCCGGCGATCCGGCCCCGCACGTAGTCCTCGCCGGTGTCCAGGTCGGCGAGCTGCACGAGCTCGCAGTTCTGGACGTTGGCGCGGTCCTGGTAGTTCGAGATGGTGGCCCGGCAGTCGTCCATGTCGGAACCGGAGTACAGACCCGGGTAGTTGTACTTCGTGTACGAACTCCCGCCGGTCCCGGTCCCGTCCCCGGCGGCCATGTGGTTGATGACGGAGTCGGCGACGACCTTCACCCCGGCGGCGTGGCAGGTGTCGACCATGGCCTTGAAGGCGGTGCGGTCGCCGAGCCGTCCGGCGATCTTGTAGCTCACGGGCTGGTACGAGGTCCACCACTGGGACCCCTGGATGTGCTCCTGCGGGGGCGAGACCTGCACGTAGCCGTATCCGGCGGGCCCGAGCGCGTTGGTGCAGGCGGCGGCCACGGAGGCGAACTTCCACTCGAAGAGGACTGCGGTGACGTCCTTGTCTCCGGGCGCGGCGGCGGTCGCCTGCGACCCGACGGCCGTGAGGGTGGCGGCGGCAAGTGCGGTGGTGGCGAAAAGGGTTGCAGCTCTGACGGCTCTGGCAGGCATGCGGGGGGCCTCCTGGCGGGAGAGGTGGGGATGGGGGCGACCGTAGGGGCCAGGTAGGAGCGCTGCAAGAGTTTGCGCAAGAGATTGCAGAATTGTTTCCGAGGCGTGTCCTGCCGGACAGGTGGGGCGGGTAGATGCGGGCTACCCGGCCCGCACCAACACACCGCCGTGAGCGGCGTCTTGCCGGCAGCGGCACATCCCCGCCACTTCCCGACCGCGCCCGGTCCCGTACGCGGTCCGGGACCACGGATCCGGCCACTCCGGGCGCCCCGCGCCGCCCGGGGTCGGGCCGCTCCGGCCTTCGCCCGGAGGTTGATTCCCGCAGGCGGAACGGGGGTTGTCCGGAATTCACCCCATGACCATTTTCGCTCGATGATCATCTTGCGGCGGCCGCGTAGTTTCACCATGCACCGGAAAGATCATTCATTTCCGCGACTCAGGGAGACCTCAGGTACATGTCGGAGAAAAGCGCGAAGAGTGATGTGGGCAAGGCCTATATCAACGACGTGTTCATGCGCCACCCGCTCACCTCGCGGAACCAGGACGAGCTCGAAATCCCGGCCAAGGCCGAAGCCATCCTGGAGCGGAACAAGCGGCGGGGCGCGCTGAAGAGGACCCCCGAGGGAGGCGGCGAGCCGATCAGCCCCATCGGGTTCTCGTTGAACAAGAAGCGCTACGGCGAGTTTCCCGAGGACGAGAAGACGGCGCAGGAGCGCGGGTGGCGCGCGTTCATGAACATGGGCGTACCGGTCGTCGAGGAGCGGAGCGACATCACGCAGCCCCCGCCCGACATGATCTCCAAGCAGACCTACATCAACGGAACCGACCCCGTCAAAATAACCGTGACGGACACGGTCGAGTTCTCCGTATCGAACACCGTCAGCTGGTCGCTCCAGGGCGAGGTGAAGCTCACCTTCGGGGCGAAGTCCATCACCTCGCTGCAGCAGGAGATGCAGAAGAGCATGGCGATGCATCAATACCAGAAGACCACCCTGAAGAACAGCAAGGACAACCAGGGCGTCGACCAGGAGTCCCAGACGGACGCGACGAGCACGACGACGGCCACGACCACCGCCACGGGCACCGGTGAGCTGTGGGCGGACCTGCTGCTCGGCGTCACCGCCTCCGTCAGCGGTTCGCTGACCACCGAGTGGAAACACCAGTCGTCGGTCAGCCTGGAAGTGATGAGCCGGGCGGACGTCATGGCCACGACCCGCCGCCAGGTGCGGCAGTTCGACTACGAATTCCCGGTCACCTTCGGCGGTTGGGTCGCCTTGTACTACCCGAAGCCGGTGGAGGTCAGGGGAACTCCCCCGCAGGCCAAGGAGCCGAAGTACTCCCGGGTCGTCGCATGGAAACTCGGCGACTCCGTCGAGGACGGCGGCAACTTCGATCTGGCCGACGAAGGCAAGAGGTTCCTGCAGAAGGGGTCGGCCGAAATCGTGGCCGTCCGCACCGGGGAACACCGGGTCTTCCAGCCCGAAACACTCGACTACGAGAGCCAGAAACAGCCTCTCTGAAAAGGCGACCACCCACCGGGCAGGCCAGAACAGCCACATCAGGAGGAACTCTCGTGTCATTCGGAAACATCTTCGACGGCGGCGGCAGCGGAGCCGACTCCGCCAAACAGTCCGGTGAGGCACTGGGCAAGGACACCCCCGGCGCCGGCGACGTCTCGGAAGCCGTCCGCAAATTGGAGAGCGAGCGCGACCCGTGGCTCGTGCGTCAGACGGCGCACGGGGCGTTCGACGTCATGGGTTTGCTCAATCCCCTCTTCCAGAAATTCCATGACGCGGCCGCCGATCAGCGTCAGGTCGCCGAGAACCCCGGTTCGACCTCCGCCATGGCCTCGTCGACCCTGAAGGCGGCCGGACCGCCGAAGGTGAGCATCGGCGAGGACGACATGCCGAAGCTCGAAGACCTGTCGAAGCTCATGGCCACCAGGCGGAGCTTCGCCCTCATCGCGACGGGCCTGGGCATTTCCGAGGGCCTCGCGGTGGACCCGGCGCAGAACACGGCGTACGTCGCCGACCGGGGCGGCCAGAAGCTGTCCGCGGTGAAGATCGCCACGGGCGCGCAGCGCGTGGTCGCGAGCGGCCTGGGTGACATCTGCGATGTGAAGCTGGACGGGAAGGGCAAGGTCTACGCCGCCGACTACGGCGCCGGGCGCCTGCTCGCGGTGGACCTGTCCACCGGCACCTTCAGCACGGTCGCCAGTGTCCCGGGCGCGTACGGGCTCGCGCTGGACGGGGCGGGCAAGGCCTACCTCGTCAGCCACAGCGAGGGGAAGCTGACGGCGGTCGACCTGCGGAACGGGCAGAAGACCGCGGTCGCCACCGGCCTGCCGGTCGGCGCCTCCGCGGTGGCGCTGGACGGCAAGGGCAAGGCGTACGTCGGCCAGAAGGACCACGGCTACAACCTGTACGAGGTCAACCTGGCCGACGGCGCGAAGCGCCTGGTGACCACCCTCCCCACGGCGAGCACCATCCGCGTGGAACTCACCGGCGACGGCAAGGCGTTCACCCTCGACCACGTGAACGGCCGCCTGTACGAGATCACCCTGGCCGACGGCTCGCAGCGGGTGGTGGCCAGTGGCCTGGCGAGCTGCGAAGGCCTCGCACTGGACATAGCGGGCGGCCAGATCTACGTCAGCAACCGTGAGGCCCAGCTCTGGCAGATCTCCCAGCGCGACACCCAGCCCATGGGCGGCGTGGGCAAGGTCTCGGCGTAGGACGCCCTCCACGGCCGGGCGGGCACGGGCAGGGGGTCGCCCGCGCCCGCCCGCGGCGTGCTGCCGGTCCTACGGCGCCTGGGCCGTGGAGCCCCGGACCACCAGTTCCGGCTGGAAGACGTACTCCGTGCGCTGGACCGGGGTGCCCGAGACGGCCTCCAGGAGGGCGCCCACCGCGGCCGTGGCCATCGCGCGCACCGGCTGGCGGACCGTCGTCAGCGGCGGGTCCGTGAACGCGATCAGCGGGGAGTCGTCGAAGCCGACCACCGACACGTCCTGCGGCACCCGCAGCCCTCGCTCGCGCGCCGCGCGGATGACGCCCAGCGCCATCGGGTCGCTGCCGCACACGATGCCCGTGCAGCCCCGGTCCAGCAGGGCCATGCCCGCGGCGTGGCCGCCCTCCACCGTGAACAGGGTGCGCTGGATCAGGCCTTCCGCGTCCGCGTCCGGTACGGCGGCGAGGAACCCCTGCTCCTTGCGCGCCGACGGCACGTACCGCGTCGGGCCGATCGCCAGGCCGATCCTGCGGTGGCCCAGGTCCTCCAGGTGCCGCACCGCCATGTCGGCCGCAGCCCGGTCGTCCGGGGAGACGAAGGGCGCGCTGATCTGCTCGTTGAAGCCGTTGATCAGCACGAAGGGCACCCCGCGCGCGGCGAGCCGCTGGTAGCGGGACGGGTCCGCGTGGGAGTCCGCGTGCAGGCCCGACAGGAAGACCATCCCCGTGACCCCGCGCTCCTCCAGCTGTTCCACCAGCTCGTCCTCGGTGGCCCCGCCCGGGGTCTGCGTGCACAGCACCGGCGTGTACCCGTGCCCGGCCAGCGCCTGCTCTATGACCTGCGCGAAGGCCGGGAAGATCGGGTTGGTGAGCTCGGGGATCAGCAGCCCGACCAGGCCGTTGCTGCGCCGCTTGAGCCGTACGGGCCGCTCGTAGCCGAGCAGGTCGAGCGCGGCCAGCACCTTGTGCCGGGTGCCGGCCGCGACGCCCGCCTTGCCGTTGAGCACGCGGCTGACGGTCGCCTCGCTGACCTGGGCCTGCGCGGCGATGTCCGTCAGCCGGAGGGGGGAGGTCACCCCGCCGTCACCTGCCACCACACCGTGGTGTCGGCCGGCAGGACGCCGTCCTCGACCGCTTCGCCGCTGGAGAGCAGGGCCTCGCCGGCGACGGGGAACCGTACCGCCGTGCCGGTGGTGTTGGCGGTGCAGAGGAAGTCCCCGCGGCGGAAGACCAGGACGCCGGCGGGAGCCTCCTGCCAGTCCACCGACTCGCCCGCGCCCAGGTCCGGGCGCTCGCGGCGCAGCCGCAGGGCGGTCCGGTACAGCTCCAGGGTGGAGGAGGGGTCGCCGGTCTGCGCCTCCACGCTCAGCCCCGCCCAGGAGTCCGGCTGGGGGAGCCAGCTGCCGCCGGTGCCGAAGCCGTACGGGGCCGTCGTACCCGACCACGGGATGGGGACCCGGCAGCCGTCGCGGAAGCCGTCCTGTCCCGCCGCGCGGAAGAACGACGGGTCCTGGCGGACCTCGTCCGGCAGGTCGGTGACGTCGGGCAGGCCGAGCTCCTCGCCCTGGTAGACGTACGCCGAACCGGGCAGCGCCAGCATCAGCAGGCTCGCCGCGCGGGCCCGCCGCAGGCCGAGCTCGCGGTCGCCCGGCTCGCGCAGCTGGGTGCCGAGGCCGGCGGGGTTGGCGAAGCGGGTGGCGTGCCGGGTCACGTCGTGGTTCGACAGCACCCAGGTGGTGGGGGCGCCGACGGGGCGCATCGCGGCCAGCGAGCCGTCGATGACCTCGCGGAGCGCGGTCGCCTCCCAGTCGCTGGTCAGGTACTGGAAGTTGAACGCCTGCTGCATCTCGTCGGGGCGGACGTAGCGGGCCGTGCGCTCGACGGTCGGGGTCCAGGCCTCGGCGACCAGGACGCGGTCGCCCTCGTACTCGTCGAGGATCCGGCGCCAGGAGCGGTATATCTCGTGGACGCCGTCCTGGTCGAAGAAGGGCATGACGTCGTTGCCGAGCAGCTTGAGCTGGTCCTTGGCGCCGAGGTCGGGCAGGCCGGGCGCCTTGACCAGGCCGTGGGCCACGTCGACGCGGAAACCGTCGGCGCCGAGGTCGAGCCAGAAGCGCAGGATCGAGCGGAACTCGTCCTGGACGGCCGGGTGCTCCCAGTTGAAGTCGGGCTGCTCGGGTGCGAAGAGGTGCAGGTACCACTCTCCGTCCGCGACCCGGGTCCAGGCGGGACCGCCGAAGATCGACTCCCAGTCGTTGGGCGGCAGTTCGCCGTTCTCGCCCTTGCCGGGGCGGAAGTGGAAGCGCTCCCGCAGCCGGGACCCGGATCCTTCGCGCAGCGCCTGCTTGAACCATTCGTGCTGGTCGGAGCAGTGGTTCGGGACCAGGTCGACGATGATGCGCAGGCCCAGTTCGTGGGCCTCGCGGATCACGGCGTCGGCGTCGTGCAGGGTGCCGAACATCGGGTCGATGGCCCGGTAGTCGGCGACGTCGTAGCCGGCGTCGGCCTGCGGGGAGGCGTAGAAGGGGCTGAGCCAGACGGCGTCGACGCCCAGCTCCTTGAGGTAGGGCAGGCGGCTGCGGACGCCTTCGAGGTCCCCCATGCCGTCCCCGTTGGAGTCGGCGAAGCTGCGCGGATAGACCTGGTAGATCACCGCGTCTCTCCACCAGCCGGGCAGGGTGCCGGTGGAGGTGGGAAGTGCGTCGGCGAGGTGCTGGGTCATGTCGTCCTTGGAGAGGTCGGGCCGGTGATGCGGGAGCAGGCGGGTGGTCAGCCCTTGGTGGCGCCTGCGGTCATCCCGGCGACGAGGTGGCGCTGGGCGAATACGAAGAAGATCGCCGCGGGGATGGCGATGAGGACCGAGGCGGCGCTCATCGCACCCCAGTTGGAGGTGTACTGGGTGACGAAGGTCTGCAGACCGCCGGCCAGGGTGAGGTTCTCCTCGCCGACCATGAAGGCGGAGGCGTACGCGACCTCGCCCCAGGCGGTGATGAAGGCGTAGAAGCCCGTGACGGCGAGGCCGGGCTTGGCCAGCGGCAGGATCAGCCGCCAGAAGGTGCCGAAGGGGTTGAGCCCGTCGACGCGGCCGGATTCGTCGATCTCCACCGGGATGGTGTCGAAGAAGCCCTTCATCATCCAGGCGCAGAACGGCACGGCGATGGTGAGGTAGGTGATGATCAGGCCGATCGGCTGGTTGAGCAGGCCGAGGTCGCCCATCAGGTTGTAGAGCGGCACGATGAGGATGGCCATGGGGAACATCTGCGTGATGAGCAGGGTCCACATGAGCGGCTTCATGCCGGGGAACTTGAAGCGGCTGACCGCGTATCCGGTGGTGGCGGCGATGAACACACCGAGGACGGTGGTGACGCCGGCGACCAGGACGGAGTTCCCGAACCAGCTGAGGAAGTGGCTCGACTCCAGCAGGTACGTGTAGTTGCCGAGCGACGGTTCCTTGATGAAGTCCGTGGTGACCGCGTGCTCGGCGGGCTTGAGCGAGGTCAGCAGGATCCACAGCACCGGGAACACGGCGATGACGGACGCGCCGAGCAGGGTGAGGTGCAGGCCGACGGAGGCGAGCGGGGAGCGGCTGCCCCGGGTACGGGCGTTGGTCACGGTCACCACACCTCTCCCTGCTTGCGCAGCGAGCGCCGGTAGACCAGCGCGAAGATCATGAGCAGCAGGAGGATCAGGACGCCCCACGTCGCGGAGCCGGCGAAGTCGCGCGGGCTCGACACGAACGCCTCGCGGAAGGCCTGGGTCACCAGGATCTCGGTGGAGTCTCCCGGTCCGCCCCGGGTGAGCAGGAAGATCACCGGGAACATGTTGAAGGTCCAGATGGTGGAGAGCAGGATCACCGTCATGCTCACCGCGCGCAGCCCGGGCAGGGTGATGTGCCGGAACCGCTGCCAGGCGCTCGCGCCGTCCATCTCGGCGGCCTCGTAGAGCTCACCGGGGATGGACTGAAGTCCGCCGAGCAGGGCGACCATCATGAAGGGGACGCCGAGCCATACGTTGACGGCGACGACCGAGAACTTGGCCCAGGTCGGGTCGTCGAGCCACGGGACCGCGGCGATGCCGCCGCCGTCGAGGATCTTGTTGAGGATGCCGTTGTCGCGGTTGAAGAGGAACCGCCAGGCGAAGACGGAGACGAAGCCGGGGACGGCCCAGGGCAGGATCAGCGCCATCCGGTAGGCGGCGCGGCCCTTGAAGTCCCGGTTGAGCATGTTGGCCAGGACCAGGCCGAGCGTGAAGGTGATCGACACGCACGCGACGGTCCACATCACCGTCCACACCAGCCGCTGCAGGAACACCGGGTCGCTGAGCACGTCCGCGTAGTTGTCGAGTCCGACGAACTCGTACGTGGCCTCGATGTGGCGGGCGCCGATGGTGCGCGAGACGTTGCGCTCGTTGGCATCGGTCAGCGACAGGTAGATGCCGCGGACCAGGGGCCAGCCGATGATCACGCCGAGGACGAGCACCACCGGGGCGATCATCGTCCAGGCGTACCAGTGGGTGGCGAGGGCGCGCCTCAGACCACCTGTGTTCCTGCTGTCGCTGTCAGTCCAGCGGCTCCGGCCGCGGGCGGCGGTGTCGTCTCCGACTCCGTCGCCCGCGGCCTTCGCCACCGACTGGCTGGTGTGAGCAGCCATGGTTTCGTTACTTCCAGCCCTTGAGGATCTTGCGGAACTCGACGCCGGCCGACTTGGCCGCGTCCTCCGGGCTCGACGCCCCGGTGATCGCCTTGGTGTATTCGACCTTCAGCGGCTCGAAGAGGGAGCCGTTCTCCGGGATCCAGGCGCGCTCGACGGCCTTGTCCACGGCCGGCTTGAAGAACTGGACCATCTCGCTGCTCTTGACGTCCGGCTGCTCGTAGGCGGCGGTACGGGTCGGCAGCAGGCTCAGGTCCTTGGCGGACTGCACCTGGACCTCCTGCGAGGTCATGTACTCGACGAAGGCGTGCGCGGCGGCGCGGTTCTTGGAACCGGCGTAGACGCCGAGGTCGTGGCCGCCCTGCGGGGCACCGGCCTTGACGGAGCCGGCCGGGACGGCGGCGACGCCGAGGTTGGCCTTGTCCTTGAACTGGTCACCGGCGTAGGTGTCGGCGACGGCCCACGGACCGTTGATCATCATGGCGGCCTCGCCGGACTTGAAGGCCGTCTGCATGTTGGTGTAGCCGTCCGTGGCGTTGGTGATCGCCGCACCGGAGGTGACCAGGTCACGAGCGGTCTTGAAGGCCTTGACGCCCGCCGCGTTGTCGACGGTGACCGCCTTGTTCTTCGCGTCGACGAGGTCGCCGCCCTCGCCGTAGATCAGCGGGAGGAACCAGTAGGAGTCGTCGCCGCGCAGGTAGAGGCCGGCCTTGCCGGACTTCGCCTTGATCGCGGCGGCGGTGGTCTTCAGCTCCTCCAGCGTCTTGGGGGGCTGGACGCCGGCGTCGGCGAGCATCTTCTTGTTGTAGAAGAGGCCGAGGGTGTCGATGACCTGCGGCACGGCGTAGGTCTTGCCCTCGAACTTGCCGCTGGCCGCGGCCTGCGGCAGGAACTCGGCGTCGACCTTCTTCGCCGTCTCGGCCGGGACCTCGTCGAGGTAGCCCAGCGAGGCGAAGTCGGCGACCCAGCCGACGTCGGCGCGGATCACGTCAGGCGCGTCGGAGCCGCTGCTGAAGGCGTTCTTGACCTTGTTCTGCGCGTCGCCGTACGGGACGTTGACGTACTTGACGGTCACCTTCGGGTGCTTCGCGGTGAACGCCTCGGCGATCTTCTGGAAGCTGGCCTTCTCGGCGTCGTTCGAGGTGTCCCACCACGTGACCGTGCCGGAAAGCTCGCCGCCGGCGCTGCTCCCACCGTCGTCCTTGGTGTCACCGCCGCAAGCCGTCGCCGCGAGCGCCAGGGTCGCGACCAGCGCGGTGGCCGCTATGCCACGCCGCATATGAACTCCTTCGATGATCCCGGCCGCGCCCTCGCGGTCCCGAGTTGCCAGGAACGTAACAAGACTGAAAGAGGACCGAAAGACCTTGCGCAAACTTTCTGCAAGCGGAGGGGATCGTTACATCCGTGTGTCCGTACGGTTGCCGCAGCTTGCTGTTAGTTCGAGTCACCTTCGACTGCCCGGGCCCGCAACCATGGGGTGTGTACCCGCGTTGACCCCGATATGACCCACGAGTCGACGGCCGTCCAGCTTGCAAGCTCTTCCAGCAACGCGACCGCGAGCGGTGGCTGGTGGCGCGATGCAGTCATCTATCAGGTGTACGTGCGCTCCTTCGCAGACAGCGACGGCGACGGGGTCGGCGACCTGCGCGGGGTCCGCTCGCGCCTCCCCCACCTCGCCCGTCTCGGGGTCGACGCCGTGTGGCTCACCCCCTTCTACGTCTCCCCGCAGGCGGACGGCGGCTACGACGTCGCGGACTACCGAGCCGTCGACCCCCTCTTCGGGGACCTCTCCGACGCGGACGAGCTCGTCCGCGCGGCGCACGCGCTGGGGCTGCGGGTCATCGTGGACGTGGTGCCGAACCACACCTCCGCGGAGCACCCGTGGTTCCGTGCCGCGCTCGCCGGGGAGCCGGGGGCCCGTGCGCGCTACCACTTCCGCCCGGGCCGGGGGCCGGATGGCGCCGAACCCCCGAACGACTGGGAGTCGATCTTCGGCGGCCCGGCGTGGACGCGGGTCGCGGCGCCGGCAGGCGATGGGGGCACCTCCCAGCCGGAGGCCGGGGGAGACTGGTACCTGCACCTCTTCGCCCCCGAGCAGCCGGACCTGGACTGGGACCACCCGGAGGTCGCCGCCGAGTTCGCGTCCGTCCTGCGGTTCTGGCTCGACCTGGGCGTCGACGGCTTCCGCGTCGACGTGGCCCACGGCATGGTCAAGGCCCCGGGCCTGCCGGACATCGGCCGCGGCGCGCAGGCCACCCTGATCGGGACCGAGCCGCTCCCCTTCTTCGACCAGGACGGGGTCCACGAGATCCACCGCGGGTGGCGCCGGCTCCTGGACTCCTACGAGGGCGAGCGCATCGGCGTCGCCGAGGCGTGGGCCCCCACCTCGGAGCGCCTCGCGCTGTACGTACGCCCGGACGAGCTGCACCAGGCCTTCAACTTCCGGTTCCTCAATTGCCCGTGGGACACGGCGGCGATGCGCACCGTGATCGACGAGTCCCTGGCCGCCACCACCTCGGTCGGCGCCCCGACCACGTGGGTGCTGTCCAACCACGACGTCGTGCGCCACGTGACCCGGTACGGGGGCGGCGCCCGCGGCCTCGCCCGCGCCCGCGCCGCCGCCCTCCTGATGCTGGCCCTCCCCGGCTCGGCGTACCTCTACCAGGGCGAGGAGCTGGGCCTCCCGGAGGTCGAGGACCTCCCGCCCGAGGCCCGCCGCGACCCCGCCTTCCGCCGCGGGCGCCGCCGGCAGCCCCCCGAAGCCGGCGCCCAGGCCGCCCCCGCCCCGGGCACGAGCCGTACTTCTGCCGCGCAAGCGGCCACGCCCCGGACCGCGTCCGTCTCCACCCCCATCCCGAAGTCCCAGCCCCCCACCGAGCCGGGCTCCGGTCCGCAGGCCCAAGCACACGCCGGTGCCGGGCCGGAGGCCGGAGCGGGCACCGGGCCGCAGGCTCGCGCGCGGGTCGGGGCCGGGCCGCAGGACCGAGGGGGTGCCGGGCCGGAGGCCGAGACGCAGACCGGGCCAGGGGCCGAGCGGCAGACCGGGCCGGAGGCCGAGCGGCAGACCGGGCCGGAGGCCGAGGCGCGGTTCGGGTCAGGGGTGAATCCGCAAGCCGGGCCGGAGGCCGACGGGCAGGAGGGGTTGCGTGATGGGTGTCGGGTGCCGATTCCGTGGTGCGGGGCGGAGCCGCCATACGGCTTCGGGCCGACCGGGAGCTGGCTCCCGCAGCCGCCCGGCTGGGGCGCGCTGACCGTCGCCGCCCAGACGGGCGACCCGCACTCCACCCTGGAGCTCTACCGCGCCGCCCTCGAGCTGCGCCGCGCGATGCCCGGCCTCGGCGCCCCCGAGGCCGGTACCGGTCCCGCCGCCGAGGCCCCGTACCGCTCCGGTATGTGCTGGCTGCCCGCGCCCGAGGGGGTGCTCCTCTTCACCCGCCCCGGTTTCGCCTGCACCCTCAACAGCCGCCCCGACCCGGTCGAACTTCCCGCGCCCGGACGCCCCGTACTCTCCAGCGCCCCCGTGGAGACGGACGGCCGCACCGTCCGCCTCCCGCCGGATTCGTGCACGTGGTGGGCAATTTGAGCCAGCGCCCGGTACAGTCCAATCCCGTGACCGCACGGCTAGCCGACATCGCAGCCCAGGCGGGGGTCAGCGAAGCCACAGTCAGCCGCGTGCTCAACGGCAAGCCCGGTGTGGCCGCCGGCACCCGTGAATCCGTACTGGCCGCCCTCGACGTCCTCGGCTACGAACGCCCCGTACGCCTGCGCCAGCGCAGCGCGGGTCTCGTCGGTCTGATAACGCCCGAACTGGACAACCCGATCTTCCCGGCGCTCGCCCAGGTCATCGGCCAGGCCCTGACCCGGCAGGGGTACACCCCGGTGCTGGCCACGCAGACGCCCGGCGGGTCCACCGAGGACGAGCTGACCGAGATGCTGGTCGACCGCGGGGTCTCCGGGATCATCTTCGTCTCCGGTCTGCACGCCGACACCACCGCCGACATGGGCCGCTACGACCAACTCCGCGGGCAGGGCGTCCCCTATGTCCTCATCAACGGCTTCTCCGACAAGGTGCAGGCCCCCTTCGTCTCCCCCGACGACCGGGCCGCGATGCAGCTCGCCGTCACCCACCTCACCGCGCTCGGCCACACCCGCATCGGCCTCGCCGTCGGTCCGAAGCGCTTCGTGCCCGTCCTCCGCAAGATCGAGGGCTTCCGGCTCGGGATGAAGGAGCGGCTCGGACTCGACGAGGCCGAGGTCGAGGAGCTGATCCAGCACTCCCTCTACACCCTGGAGGGCGGCCAGGCCGCCGCGGCCGCGCTGATCTCGCGCGGCTGCACCGCCGTGGTGTGCGCGAGCGACATGATGGCGCTCGGCGCGATCCGGGCCGCCCGCCAGCAGGGGCTGCGGGTGCCGCAGGACGTGTCGGTGGTCGGCTTCGACGACTCCCCGCTCATAGCGTTCACGGACCCGCCGCTGACCACCATCCGCCAGCCCGTGCAGGCGATGGGGCAGGCCGCGGTGCGGACCCTGCTGGAGGAGATCGGCGGTACGCCGGCCCCGCACAGCGAGTTCGTCTTCCTGCCCGAACTGGTCGTGCGCGGCTCCACGGCCTCCGGCCCGGGGCAGCGCCGCGCGGCGTCTCGTACCTGAGACGGACCGGCTGCGCCGAAGACCGTCCCGAGGGATGATCGGAGGCGGGAACGCATCTGGCAGACTCTCTCCCCATGGGTGAATCGAGCGTGAAGACACTGGAAACCCGGACGGATGTCTCCTCACCCACCGTGGTCGAGACGGAGACCCGCCCGGGTTCCGACCGCACCCTGCTCTCCCGGCTGCGCACCCCCCGCCGGCCTCGGATCTGGTTCGAGGTCCTGCTCATCGCGGTGAGCTACTGGACGTACTCGCTCATCCGCAACGCGGTGCCCGAACAGAAGACGGTCGCCCTCGCGAACGCCGACTGGATCTGGGGCGTCGAGCGGCACCTCGGCATCGCCGTCGAGCAGTCGGTCAACCACGCCATCAACTCCGTGACGTGGCTGATCGTGGGCATGAACTACTACTACGCCACGCTCCACTTCGTCGTGACCATCGGCGTGCTGGTGTGGATCTACCGTTTCCATCCGGGGCGGTACGCCGCCACGCGCCTGGTCCTCTTCGCCACCACCGGTGTGGCCCTGGTCGGCTACTACTTCTATCCGCTCGCGCCGCCCCGGCTGATGAACGGACAGGACTTCGTCGACACCGTGCTGGTCCACCACACCTGGGGCTCCATGGCTTCCGGGAACCTCAAGCAGATGTCGAACCAGTACGCTGCGATGCCGTCCATGCACATAGGGTGGTCGCTCTGGTGCGGGCTGACGATCTTCGCGGTCGCCTCGGCGCCCTGGGCCCGCATCCTGGGCCTGCTCTACCCGACGGCCACCCTCGTCGTCATCGTGGCCACCGCCAACCACTTCTGGCTCGACGCCGTGGGCGGCATGATCTGCCTCGCCTTCGGGTACGCGGTCTCGCGTACCTGGTACGGCTCCTTCGCCCACCGCCTGCCCCGGCACCCCGAGCCCGTGGGCCCGCACCCGGCCGCCGAGCTCGTGGGGCGCTTCCGGCGCTAGTCGCCCCCGCCGCCGCTACAGCGGAAGGGAGAGCGCCACCGCGTTGTACGGGAGCTCCGGCTCCGGAGGCTGCGGGAAGCGGGAGTTGGGCAGGTAGAGCCGGTTGCCGTGGACGGCCGCCGCGCAGGGGGTCTCGAAGCGCGGATCGGTGACCATGCGGGCCAGGCGGGCGTTGTGACCGGTCGGGTCGAGGCGCAGGACCGCGAGGTCGTTCATGCGGGGCGCGTACAGGGTGCGGCCGTGCACCAGGATGCCGTTGGTG
Source organism: Streptomyces sp. NPDC048424 (assembly GCF_040651555.1). Classification (NCBI taxonomy): domain Bacteria; kingdom Bacillati; phylum Actinomycetota; class Actinomycetes; order Kitasatosporales; family Streptomycetaceae; genus Streptomyces; species Streptomyces sp. NPDC048424. The sequence continues at coordinate 42,117 of NZ_JBEZKE010000025.1, forward strand.
GTGGGCAGGGTGACCCCGCCCAGGTCGATCCGCCGGGCGGCGCCGGTCGCCGGGTGGACCCGGAACAGGCTGCCGCCGTGGGCGTGGATGTTGACGACGACGAGCGCGGAACCGTCCGGGGTGGCCGCGATGCCCGTGGCGGTGAGCCCGTCCGACGGGCCCTGGACCCACTCGCCGCCCAGCCGCAGGGTCACCACCTCGTCACGCGCCGGGAGCGCCCCGTGCGGGCCGAGCGGCAGGGCGAACAGCTGCCCGTTGAAGGAGTCGGTGAACCAGGCCGCGTGCGGCGTGAGGACCACGTGGTCGACGAACGTGTCGGCGTTGCCGACCTCGTACGTCTCGATGACCTTCCCGGTGATCCCGTCCACGACGGTGATCAGCCGTCCCCAGCCGCCGGCGACGAACACCCGCTGCCGCTGGTCCACCTGGAGCCCGACGGCGTAGTACCCCTCCCCCAGACCGGGATTGATCACCTTGCCCTCGCCGGTGAGCAGGCAGGCCCGGTAGACCGCCCCGCCGAGCAGCGAGCCGAAGTAGGCGTACGGCGCCGGGCCGATGCCGATGCCGGCCGGGTGGAAGCCGTTCGGCAGGTTCAGGACATCCGGATATCCGGCACGGCGACGGCTTCGTTCGGCGGCGACCGCCGTACCGCCCCCGCCCGTGGCGCCGAGCAGCACGGCGCCGCCCACTGCCGCGCCGATGCCGAGGAACCGCCGTCGTGCCATGTCCGTGCTGTGCATTGCGCCCCCTGTCGTACGGTTGTCGGCGGCAGTGTGGGGCGGGGTGCTCGGACATCGCTCGAATCCGGCCAGGGTGCCGCTCGGATCACGTTGACAAGATCCCGGAGCGCTCGCTCTAATGAGGGACGTGGCGCGTGGCGCCGGCCAAAGAGAACTGGGCCGGCCGGTGACCGGGCGACCACCTGCACATCAGGGACGATCTCATGCGTTCTCTTCTCCCAGGCTCCGCCTGATCCAGGCGCCTCCGCGCGCCCGCACCGCCGCTCCTGCCGGCCGTGCCGTTTCCCCCGCGTCCCGTACCTGTGTTTCCGGTACGTCTGCCGCCGGCACCGCTGCCCCGGCCCGGGCCGATGCGCACGCACGCGTCCTCTCTCCTCTCCCCTCCTTCCTTTCTTCGCCGCGTCCCCTCACCTAGGGAGTCCGACCCCGTATGTCCTTCAACCAGTCCGTCATCGACGAGTTCCGTGCCAACCAGGGAAAGGTCGGCGGCTACTTCGAGGGCAGTGACCTGCTGCTGCTCACCACCACCGGCGCCAGGTCCGGCGAGGAGCGGACCGTCCCGCTGGGCTACGTGCGCCACGGCGACGAGCTGCTGATCGTCGGCTCCAATCTGGGCGGGCCCAAACACCCCGACTGGTACCACAACGTGCTCGCGCACCCGCTGGTGCAGGTGGAGATCGGTGCCGACTCCTTCGAGGCGGTCGCGGTGCCGGCCGAAGGCGCGCACCGCGACCGGCTGTTCACACACGTGGTGGCCTCGGAGCCGGGCTACGGCGAGTACCAGGAGAACACCAGCCGCGTCCTGCCCGTGGTGGCGCTGCAGAAGAGCGACCCCGCTCCGGGCGAGGGGCCGGCCGAGGTGCGCAGCCTGGCCGACAAGCTGGTCGAGGTGCACGTGTGGCTGCGCGGGCAGCTGCGGCACGTGAGTGCCGAGGTGGACGCGTACTTCGAGACGGCGGCCGCGCACGAGGGCGACGGGGCCGCGCCGGCGGTGGGGCTCGGGCTCCAGATCCGCCAGCACTGCCTGGCCTTCTGCCAGACGCTGGAGTTCCACCACACCGGCGAGGACGCCCACATGTTCCCCGCGCTGGCCGCGCAGAACCCGCACTTGAAGGACGTCTTCGACCGGCTGCGGACCGAGCACGTCACGGTGGCGCGGCTCCAGCAGGAGCTGAGCTCGCTGCTCGCCGACATCAGCGGCGCCGATCCGGAGCGGTTCCGCAAGGAGCTGGCCCGGATGTCCTCGGAGCTGAACGCCCACCTCGACTACGAGGAGGAGTCGCTGCTGCCGCTGCTCTCCGCGATCCCCTTCCCGCCCGGGCCGCCGCCGGCCGCCTGAACGCGATCGCCCCGGCCGGCCCCTCCAAGGAGGGGCCGGCCGGGGCGGCGAAGGCCGGTCTACCGTCCGGCGGGTCCGGCGGGCAGTGCCCGGGCGGCGTAGGCACTCGCGTTGGGCCCGAACTGGAGCACGATGTGCCCTGCGGCCGAGTGGACGTCCCGCCACAGCCGCTGGAGCGGCGAGCTCTCGCTGTGCCCGGCCGTCCCGGACGCCCGGAACAGCCGGTCCACGGCCCCGACGAGAAGGTCGGCCACCAGCGCGCAGTCCCGCTGGGCGCGCGCCGTCTCCAGCGCGGTGATCTCCCGGCCGGAGTCGGCCACCCCCGCGATCCGCTCCAGCAGCAGGCGGGCGGCGTCGATCGCGCCCGACGCCCGGGCCAGGGTCTCCTCGTAGAAGGCGCGTCCGGGGCCCGGGCCCCCGGATTCCTGGGCCCGCAGCTGGCCGGTCGCGTACGCGGACCAGTGGGCGAGGGCGCCCTCGGCGGCGCCGAGCATCGGCAGGCAGAAGAACAGCCCGTTGACGGCGGCGAGCGGCACGGCCGCGGCGGCGGCTCCGGTGTCGGCATCGGTATCGGCGCCGGGAAGGCGTCCGGCCATCAGGTCGTCCACCGGGAAGGACAGCACCTCGGGCACGTGGACGTCGACGACCGTGAGGGTGTGGCTGCCGGTGGCCCGCATCCCGATGTCGGACCAGGTCCGCTCGATGGAGTACGCGGAGCGCGGCAGCGCGAAGATCCGCCGCTCGGCCGGGGCGTCCGGGGCCTTGGCCAGGCCCAGGACCAGCGCCCAGTCGGAGTGTTCGACGGCGCTGACGTACGGCCAGGTCCCGGTCAGCTGCCAGCCGCCGTCCTTCGGCAGGGCCCGGCCGCGGGGCGAGACCGAACCGACGACCAGGGCGTCCGGGCCGTCCTGCCAGAGCCGTTTGCGGCCCTCCTCGGGCAGGAAGGCGGCCATCCGGGACAGGCTGAGGGCGATGGACGCGCACCAGGCGGTGGCCGGGCAGGCGGCCCCGATCGTGGCGACCGCGTCGGTGACGGCGGTGAAGCCGCCGCCCCGGCCCCCGTGAGCCACCGGCACGAAGTGGCGGGCGAAGCCCGCGCCGACCAACTCCCGTACGACGTCCGGGTCCAGCGAGCGGGCGGATTCGGCGGCCGTGGCCCGGCCGGCGGCGAGCACGCTCACGGCCGCCACCGCGGGGGCCGGGGACACTGACGGGCTCTGAGGGGACATCAGGCGGCTCTCCTTGCGGTCGGTGCGAGGAGACACCGTCGGCCGGGCCGATCGGGCACCGGTACAGGCCCGCTACAGCATCGCTAGAGCCGCATCCCGGACGTGGGACATGTCACAACGGGACTTGACGGACCGTGCGCGACCGCGGTCGGCAGGGTGTGCGGACCGGTCGGTACGGGCCGCGCGGACGTCCGGTAACCATCCCGGCGCGCTTTACCACAAGGCGGCGGGCGGGGCGAATCGGACGCCTGTCGCGGTCGCCGGAGAACCCCGTCGAGCGTTCGGACTTTGCTTGATCTTGGGTTGATGGCGCCGTAGCCTTTGCCGGACATGGGACCGGTCGCCCACGGGCCGCTCCCTTTCAACGGGGGTTTTGTAGAATGTCAAATAATTCTTCTCGACCGCCGGAGTCGCTGCCGTTCGCGGAAATAGGCGTACTCGGGCCATTGAGCGTCAAAATCGACGGACAGTCCATCGTGCCCACGGCGGGAAAACCGCGACAATTGCTCGCCCTCCTGGCCCTGCGGTGCGGCCGGGTCGTCCAGGTGCCGACCCTCATGGAGGAGGTGTGGGGTGAGGACATCCCCCGCAGCGGGATGACCACCCTTCAGACCTACGTCCTCCACCTGCGCAGACTCATCGTCGAGGCCCTGCCGGAGGGTACCGGGCGCACCCCCAAGGAGCTGCTGGCCACCCGCTTCAACGGCTACCAGCTCACCGTCAAGCCCAAGTCTTTCGACTTCGTCGAATTCGAGTCACTGGCCGGATCCGGCGACAATGCCCTGGAACGCGGGGACGCTGCCGCCGCTTCGAAGTACCTGCACCAGGCGCTGGAATTGTGGCGCGGTCCGGCATTGATGGACGTACCGGTGGGCCGGGTGCTCTCCATGGAGCTGATGGGCCTCAACGAAGTGCGAATGCGAGTTCTCGAACAGCGCATTCTCTCTGATCTTTGGCTCGGAAAGAGCGCAACTCTCGTTCCGGAATTGCGCAAGCTGGTGGAACAGCATCCGCTGCACGAGAAGCTGGCCGCCTGCCTGATGATCGCCTACCAACGGTCGGGGGCGGGCTGGCGAGCCCTGGAGGTCTTCCGCGACCTGCGCAAGGCCCTGATCGGAGAGCTGGGCGTCGAACCTTCGGGGCGGCTCCAGAACCTCCACCGCGAGCTGCTGTCGAACGCCACCGACCTGTCGCTGCGCGACTACGTCCTCACGTGAGCGCGGGCATGGGCATGGGCGAGGACGGCGGCGGGAACAAGGGCGGGGTGCTGGACGAGGTCGCGGACGGGGTGTTCGCCTACGTCCAGCCGGACGGCAGCTGGTGCGTGAACAACGCCGGGCTCCTCGTCTCGCAGGGCCGGGCCGTGCTGGTCGACACCGTGGCCACCGAGGCGCGCGCCCGCCGGCTGCGCACGGCGGTGCTGGCGCAGGGGCGGCCGGTCCCGTCCGCGGTGGTCAACACGCACTCGCACGGCGACCACACCTTCGGCAACTTCGTCTTCCCCGAGGCGGTGGTGTACGCGCACCACGAGACGCGGCGCGAGATGGCCGCAACCGGCCTGCACCTGACCGAGATCTGGCCGGAGGTGGAGTGGGGAGCGGTGGAGGTGGTGCTGCCGCAGGCCACCTACCGGAGCGAACTCACCCTCCACGTGGGCGGGCTGACCGCGGAGCTGATCCACTTGGAGGTGGCCCACAGCACCAACGACACCGCCGTGTGGGTGCCCGAGCGGCGGGTGCTGTTCACCGGCGACGTGGTGATGTCCGGAGTGACCCCCTTCCTGCCCATGGGCTCGGTGGCGGGTTCGCTGCGGGCCATCGCGCGGATGCGGGCGCTCGACCCGGCCGTCGTCGTCGCCGGGCACGGCGTGGTCGGCGGCGCCGAGGTGCTCGACACCACGGAGGCGTACCTCCGGTGGCTCCAGGACCTGGCCCGGCAGGGCGTCGGCGCCGGGCTGACTCCGCTGGAGGTGGCGCAGGAGACGGACCTCGGTCCCTTCGCCGCCCTGCTGGATCCGGAGCGTATCGTGCCCAACCTGCACCGGGCGTTCGCCGAGGAGCGGGGCCGGGCCCACGGCGCCGCCCTGGACATGTCGGCCGTGATCCTCGAGATGGGGGCCGTCTTCAAGGAGATGGCCGTCTACCGCGGGTCCCGGCCGGCCTGCCACGCCTGACGCGGCGGCCCGTGGGCTGCGGCCCGCGGCTGGACGGTGCTTCGAGCGGGTCTTGAGGACCGGCTCACAGGATCGGCGCTCGCGGGCGCCCCGGCGCACATCCCGTGTGCCCGGGCGCCCGCTCCGTCGTTCCCGAGCCCGTCTGGAGTACCCGATGACGTCCGCCGGCAGCACCTTCGCCGATCTCTACACCGCGGTCGGGCAGCACTACGCCCGCCAGGTCCAGTTCCTCGACAGCGGCAGGTTCGAGGAGTACGCCGACACCTTCACGCAGGACGGCGAGTTCCAGCACACCCCCGGGGTCGCCCCGGCCCGGACGCCCGCCGGCATCGTCGCCGAACTCCACGCCTTCCACGAGCGGTTCGCCGACGACCCGGTGCAGCGCCGGCACTGGTTCAACATGATCGACCTCAGCCCGCGCGAGGACGGCGACTACGACGCCGTCTTCTACGCCCTGGTGCTCACCGTACGGCCCGGGGTCAAGGAACCGCAGGTCGGCCCCAGTTGTCTGGTCCGCGACGTGCTGGAGATCAAGGACGGGGCGGTGCGCAACCGCTCGCGCCGGGTCGCGCACGACCAGCACGCCGAGCACGCCGAGTCCGTCCGGCCCGCGTCCCGTTGAGCGGCCGCCCCGCCCGGCCCGCCCGCCCCTCGAAGGGAGAACCCTCCACCATGCCCCGCAAGCCCGTCGCCCTGGTGACCGGATCCTCGTCCGGGATCGGCGCCGCCGTCGCCCGCAGACTCTCCGCCGAGGGGATGGCGGTGGTGGTCAACGCGGCCCGGAGCGCCGACGCGGGCCGCCGGCTCGCCGAGTCGCTGCCCGACGCACGCTTCGTCCGGGCCGACATCTCCGACGAAGTGGAGGTCCGGCGGCTGCTGGACGAGGTCTCCGAGGAGTACGGCGCCCTCGACCTGCTCGTCAACAACGCCGGTGTCACCCGGGCCGTTCCGCACAAGGACCTCGACGCGGTGACCGGGGAAGTGTGGCGCGACATCCTCGACGTCAACGTCGTCGGCACCTGGCAGACCACCGTGGCCGCCATGCCGCTGCTGCGTGCCTCGGGAGCCGGCCACGTCGTCAACATCTCCTCGGTCGCCGGGGTACGGCCGGCCGGCAGCTCCATCCCGTACGCGGTCAGCAAGGCCGCCGTCAACCACATGACCCGGCTGCTGGCCGCCGCGGTCGGCCCCGAGGTGCGGGTGAACGCCATCGCCCCCGGGCTGATCGACACCCCGTGGACGGAGGGCTTCACCGAGATCCGCGCCCGGGTGCGGGAAGCCGTGCCGCTGCGCCGCACCGGTACCCCCGAGGACGTCGCGGAGCTGGTGGTGGGCCTGCACCGGGCCGCGTACACCACCGGCGAGGTGGTGCTCGCCGACGGCGGCGCCCACCTGCTGATCTGAGAGGACGAACACCGTGAAGCTTGGCGTGAACCTGAGTTACCAGGGCGCCGCGGAGCTGGCCGTCGCGGCCGAGCGGCTGGGCTACGACGTGGCGCTGGCCCCCGAGGGCTACCGCTCGGACGCGGCCAGCGTGCTCGGCCTGGTCGCCGGGCGGACCGAGCGGATCGCGCTCGGCTCCGCCGTGATGCAGATCCCCGCCCGCAGCCCGGCCTTGGCCGCGCTGACCGCCGCGACCCTCCAGTCGCTGTCCGGCGGACGGTTCCGGCTGGGGCTGGGCGTGTCCAACCCCGATGTCTCCGAAGGCTGGTACGGGGTGCCCTTCGCGGAGCCGCTGGCCCGGACCCGGGAGTACGTGGAGATCGTACGGAGGGCGCTGACGGGCGAGCCGGTCCGCTACTCGGGCCGGCACTACCGGCTGCCGTCCTCCGGATCCGGCGCGGCCCCGCTGCACGTGATCACCGAGTCCGCGGGTACGCCCGTACCCGTGTACCTGGGGGCGGTCGGCCCGGGGAACCTGGCCCTGGCGGGCGAGATCGCCGACGGGTGGATCGGGGTGTTCGCCGCCCCCGAGCAGGTCGCCGAGTCGGTGGCGCACATCGCGGCGGGCCGCGCGCGGGCCGGCCGGCCCATGGCGGGCTTCGACGTCATGCCCTGCCTGGCCACCGCGATCGGCGAGGACCCCGACGGCTGCGTGGACCTGCTGCGGGCCCACTACGCCTACCTGATGGGCATCGGGGCACCGGAGCGGAACTTCTACATCTCGCTCGCGACCCGGCTGGGCTTCGGCGCGGCGGCCGCCGAGGTGGGCAGGCTCGCGGCCGAGGGCGACCGGGCGGGGGCCGCCGAGGCGGTGCCGGCCGGGTTCGTGGAGCTGACGGCGCTGACCGGCCCGGTGGACCGGGTCGCGGAGCGGATGCGGCAGTACGCGGAGGCGGGCGTCACCACGCTCGGCATCATGATCTCCGCGATGGCCGGCGGCCTCGAGGAACGGATCACGGTCCTGGAGCGGGCGATGGCCGCGCTGGAACGGTCCGGCGTGCGGGGCTGAGGCGGCCGCCGGAACGGAAACGGAACGCGCCGCGGGCGGGGCACCTGGCAACGGTGCCCCGCCCGCGGCGCGTTCGGGTGTGCGGTGCAGCGCCCTCAGGCGGCCGCTCCGGCGGTGATGCGCTCGATCAGCTCGGCCGGGGACGGCTGCCCGGCCATCTCGCGGCGGACCTGCCCGGCCGCGTGCCGGAAGGAGTCCTCCGTGAGCAGGCGTACGGCGGCCGCGGCGATCTGGCCGGGGTCCGCCGTCGCCGGTGCCAGGGCCAGGCCCACCCCGCGCTCCACGACCCGGCGGGCGCAGAGCTCGTTGTCCGCGCCGCTGGGGACGAGCAGTTGCGGCACTCCGTAGTGGAGGGCTGCCGCGGTGGTGCCCGATCCGCCGTGGTGGACGACGAGCGCGCAGTCGCGCAGGATGCCGGAGAGCGGGACGAAACCGGCCGGGACGAGGTTGGCGGGCAGCGGTCCGAGCGCGTCGAGGTCTGTCTCGTCGTCGGCGAGGACCACCTCCGCGTCGAGGGCGGCGAGGGCCTCGATCAGCAGCCGCAGGGCGTCGGTGCCGCCCGGCAGCAGGGGGGCGACGGTGCCGAGGGTGAGGCAGATGCGGGGCCGGTCCGGCCGGCGCAGCGCCCAGTCGGGCAGGACGGCGCCGCCGTTGTAGGGCACGTAGCGCATGGGCAGCCAGGGCACGCCGTCGTGCGGGTCGGCCTCCTCGTGCTCCAGGCCGCCGAGGCTGGGGGCGCGCGGGTCGATCCGGCCGAGGAGGTCGGGTTCGCGTTCGCCGAGGCCTAGTTCGGCGCGCAGCCGCAGGACGACGGGGCTGTCGTCCGGGACGACGCCGAGACGGGCGTTGGTCCGGGCGGCTTCGCGCACGCCCGGGTCGCGCATCGACCAGGACACCCGGTTGCCGACCTCCAGGGCGGGTACCCCGAGGGCCACGGCGGCCAGTTTGCCGGCCTGGTGGTCGGAGCAGTAGACGACGAGGTCCGCGCCGAAGTCGCGGCCGGCGTCGACCGTGCCCTTGGTCATGGCGAGGGTGAACAGGTCGAACGGGCGCATGGCGCGGGCCAGTTCCCAGTACCCCTCGGGCACGTCGGCGGCGCTGTCGGCCCCGGGAGGGGGGCCGTCCGGGCCGGCGACCAGGTCCTCGCCGACGTCCCGGCCGGGGAACACGTCGACGACCTGTGCCCCGGACCAGGCGGCGGCCTTCGCCATGTGGGCGGTGGTGGCGATCAGGACTTCGTGGCCCGCCGCGCGCGCCGCCCAGACGAGCGGGACAAGGGGCAGCATCAGGCCGTACCCCGGTGCGGCCGGGAACAGGATCCGCATGGCGCAGGACTCCTTCAGATTCGCATGAGGGTGTGGTTCACAGAATTCGGTCGGCGCTTCGGAAAACCGCTTCGACGAGCCTGCGGATTCGGCTGTCCATACTGCCCATCACCGCGGATCCCATATTCGGGACATAGCCGAATGCCAACTCCCGCTCCGGGTCGGCGAAAGTGAAGACGCCGTTCGCTCCACTGAGTCCGAAAGAATTCTTCAGTCCGGCGTCGGCGGGGAATACCGCGCTGTCGGCGAGCTGCACGCCCAGCCCCCAGGTGAGCGGGGTCAGCATGACCTCGCAGGTGCCGCTGGAGTGCGGGCGGGCCATCTCGGCCGTGCGGTCGGGGCCGATGAGGCGGATGCCGTCGACCTCGCCGACCAGGGCGGCGAAGAGCCGGGCCAGCGCGTGGGCGCTGGCGAGGCCCCCGTACGAGGGGTCCTCGACGGCCGGGTCGGCCGGGTCCTGGGACATGCTGCCGATGGTCGCCCGGTAGGTGAGCGTGGTGGGTTCGCGCAGTTCGACGACCTCGCCGGGGTCGGCGCCGCCCATGAGGGCCTCCGCTTTGGACTCCAGCATGGTCGCGAGGTGGGCGTCGGATCCGGTGGCCAGCCCGATGTGGGCGTCCAGGCCCAACGGTCCGGCGAGGTGGCGGGCGAAGTAGCGGCCCGCCGTCAGGCCGGTCCGGCGCCGTACGAGTTCGCTGAGCAGGTGCCCGTAGGTGGTCGCGTGGTAGCCGTGCGCCGTGTCCGGATCCCACTCAGGTCGGGCCGCGGCGAGCGCCTCCGCCACCGGCGTGTGCGCACGCAGCGCGGCCAGCGACAGCGGGGCGTGGTCCAGGCAGACGACCCCGGAGCGGTGAGAGAGGATCATGCGGGGCGTGATGGCGGCCTTGCCGTGGGCCGCGAACTCCGGCCAGTGCGAGGCGACCGGCTCGTCCAGGTCGAGGCCCTGCTCCTCCCACAGATGCAGGAACGCAGCGGTGACCAGCGCCTTCGTCGGCGAGGCGAGGACGCCGACGGTGCCGGCGCGCCAGGGGTCGGTGCGTTCGGGGTCGGCCCAGCCGCCCCACAGGTCCACCACCGGACGGCCCCGGTGGTAGACGCAGACGGCCGCGCCCACCTCCTCACCTGACGCGAAGTTCTCCTCGAAGGCGCGTACGACGTCGGTGAACGCGTCCTCGGCCCGGCCTGCCTGGGGGTATGGGTGCACAGTCTTCCGTCCTTCGCGCGGGGAGTGCGACCGCCTCGGCAGTCGGCTTCGACCTGTGATGATGCGGCCGCCACTCGGGCCCCGCTCGAATGCCGGTCATGTTCCGCTCGTAAGGGAATACAGAGCCCCGGGCGGGGTGACCCCGATGGAAATCCTCTGGCAGGATCGGCGCCATGCGATTCCGCACAAAGGCTGTTCTCCTCGAAGACCGAGCATTCCCCCCGGGGAATGGGAGGGGATTTTCCGCACGGAAGGTGGCCACATGTTCTCCGAAATAGCCGAATTCCACGACTGGTACGCCGGGCGTCGTCGCGCGCACGGCTACCGGGTGGACCGGATCCCGCTCGATGCCCTCGACGGCTGGCGCACCGACCCCGACTCCGGCAACCTCGTCCACCGCACCGGGCGGTTCTTCAGCGTCGAGGGGCTGGACGTCGCGGACTCCGGCCGGGAGGTCGACGCATGGCAGCAGCCGATCATCGTCCAGCCCGAGCAGGGCGTCCTCGGCATCCTGGTCAAGGAGTTCGCGGGCGTCCCGCACTTCCTGCTCCAGGTCAAGATGGAGCCGGGCAACGTCAACGGCCTGCAGCTCTCCCCGACCGTGCAGGCGACCCGGTCCAACTTCACCGGGGCGCACGGCGGCCGGTCGGTGCCCTACCTGGAGTACTTCGCCGCCCCCCGCTCGGGCCGGATCCTGTCCGACGTCCTCCAGTCCGAGCAGGCGTCCTGGTTCCTGGCCAAGCGCAACCGCAACATGATCGTCCAGGTCGATGGGGACGTCCCGCTGCTGGAGGACTTCTGCTGGCTGGACTTCGAGCAGATCGCCGTGCTGCTGCGCGAGCCGAACCTGGTCAACATGGACACCCGTACGGTGCTGGCCGGCGCCGCGTCCTGGCGGGACCGCGGCGCCGACCTGGTCGCGGACACCTTCCGGGGCGCGCTGGCCCGGTCCTGGGCCCCGGGCACCGTCGCCCTGCACGACACCACGCAGTTGCTCAGCTGGTTCACCGAGGCCAAGAACCGCTGCACCCTGACACGGGAGCGGATCCCGCTCACCAAGGTCGGCGGGTGGAGCCGGCGGGACGGGGCCCTCGTCCACGACCGGGACCAGCACTTCGCCGTCATCGGGGTGTCCGTCGACACCGACAGCCGCGAGGTCGCGCACTGGCAACAGCCCATGTTCGAACCGCGCAGCCAGGGCGTGATCGCCTTCCTGGTCCGCCGCATCGGGGGCGTACTGCACGTGCTGATGCAGGCCCGGACCGAGACGGGCGCCTTCGACGGCGTGGAGATGGCCCCCACCGTGCAGTGCCAGCCGGACAGTTACCGCGGCCTGCCCGAGGAGCGCCGGCCACGGTTCCTGTCGGAGGTGCTGGACGCGCCCACGGAGGCCATCCGCTTCGACCGGGTCCACTCGGAGGAGGGCGGCCGCTTCTACCACGCGCAGAACCGCTACCTGCTGGTGGAGGTCGGGGACGGGTTCCCGCTGCGGGTCCCCGACGACTACGCCTGGATCACCCTGCGCCAGCTCACCGACTTCGTGCGGTACGGCAACCACCTGAACGTCGAGGCCAGGAGCCTGCTGACGTTCGCGGGCTTCTACAAGGAGGACGACAAGTGACCATCCATGTCTGGGACTACCTCGCCGAGTACGAGACGGAGCGGGAGGACGTCCTCGACGCCGTGCAGCAGGTCTTCGCCAGCGGCCGGCTGGTGCTGGGCGACAGCGTGCGCGGCTTCGAGGACGAGTTCGCCGGCCACCACGGCCTGCCGCACTGCGTCGGCGTGGACAACGGCACCAACGCGGTGCAGCTGGCCCTGGAGTCGCTCGGCGTGGGACGCGGGGACGAGGTGATCACCGTCTCGAACACCGCCGCCCCGACCGTCGTCGCCATCGACGCGGCCGGCGCCGTCCCGGTCTTCGTGGACGTCCGCGCCGAGGACTACCTGATGGACACCGACCAGGTGGCGGCGGCGATCACCCCGCGCACCAAGGCCCTGCTGCCGGTGCACCTGTACGGCCAGTGCGTGGACATGGAGCCGCTACGGCGCCTGGCCCGCGAGCACGGGCTGGCGATCGTGGAGGACTGCGCGCAGGCGCACGGCGCACGGCACCACGGCGCGCTCGCCGGGACCATGGGCGACGTCGCGGCGTTCTCCTTCTACCCCACCAAGGTGCTGGGGGCGTACGGCGACGGCGGTGCCGTACTGACCGGCTCCGCCGACACCGACCGGGCGCTGCGCCGGCTGCGCTACTACGGCATGGAGGAGGTGTACTACGTCGAGCGGACACCCGGGCACAACAGCCGGCTCGACGAGGTCCAGGCGGAGATCCTGCGCCGCAAGCTGACCCGCCTCGACGCCTACGTGGCCGGTCGCCGCCGGGTGGCGCGCCGCTACGCGGAGGGGCTCTCGGACCTGTGCGGGCCGGGCGGACTGACCCTGCCGGCCACGGCCGCGGGCAACGAGCACGTGTACTACGTGTACGTGGTGCGGCACCCGCGCCGCGACGAGATCATCAGCGCCCTCAAGGAGCGCTACGACATCTCGCTCAACATCAGCTACCCGTGGCCGGTCCACACGATGCGCGGGTTCGCGCACCTCGGCGTGGAGGCCGGCTCCCTGCCGGTCACCGAGCGGCTGGCCGGGGAGATCTTCTCGCTGCCCATGTACCCGTCGCTGCCCGAGGCCGTGCAGGACAAGGTCATCGACGCGCTCCGCGAGGTCCTGCGGACCCTGTAGGCCGCCTCTTCGCCGACCACGCCGACCACGCCGCCACCCCACCGCCCGATCGAAAGGCTCCACCCATGCCTGCCAGCACGGACACCCTCATCTACCACCGCGCCGACGTCTACCACGACTTCTACCGGGGCCGCGGCAAGGACTACCGGGCCGAGGCCGCCGTCGTGCGCGAGCTCGTCGAGCAGCGCGCCGCGGTGGCCCCGGCCGCCGGATCGCTGTTGGACGTAGCCTGCGGCACGGGCTCCCACCTGGCCGAGCTCAGCGGGTTCTTCGCCGAGGCCGCCGGGGTGGACCTGTCCGCCCCGATGCTCGCCGTCGCCGCCCGCACCAATCCCGGGGTGCCGCTGACCGAGGGGGACATGCGCGACTTCCGGCTCGGCCGCACCTTCACCGCCGTCACCTGCATGTTCAGCTCGATCGGCTACCTGGGGACCACCGGCGACCTGGACGCGGCGGTGGCGAACCTGGCCGGGCACCTGGCTCCGGGCGGCGTCCTCGTCGTCGAACCCTGGTGGTTCCCGGAGAACTTCCTGCCCGGCTGGGTCGGCGCCGACGTCGTCCAGGCAGGCGGGCGGAGCATCGCCCGGGTCTCCCACACGGTGCGCGCGGAGCGGGCCAGCCGGATGGAGGTGCACTACACCGTCGCGGCCTCCGACACCGGCGTCGAGCACTTCACCGACACGCACGTCATGACGCTGTTCGAGCGGACGGAGTACGAGGAGGCGTTCCGGCGGGCCGGCCTGGACGTCGAGTACCTGCGCCACGAGCTGTACGGCCCGGGCCTGTTCGTCGCCACCCGCCCCGGTGGCTCCGCGTGAAGGTCCGCGAGCTGGGCGTCGACGGCGCGTACGTCTTCGAGCCCGAGGTCTTCCACGACGAGCGCGGCTCGTTCCGCTCCCCGCACCAGGAGGCGGCGTTCGGCGCGGCCCTGGGCGGGCCGCTGTTCCCGGTCGCCCAGGTCAGCACCAGCAGGTCGCACCGCGGGGTGGTGCGCGGGGTGCACTTCACCGCCACCCCCGGCTCCATGGCCAAGTACGTGCTGTGCACGGGCGGTCGGGCCCTGGACGTCGTGGTCGACGTCCGGCTCGGCTCGCCCACCTTCGGGCACTGCGAGCGGGTGGAGCTGTCCCCGGAGGCGGGCACCGCGCTCTACCTGCCGCCGGGCGTGGGCCACCTGTTCACCGCGCTGGAGGACGACACGGTGATGGTGTACTTGCTGTCGGCGGCCTACCGGGCGGACAAGGAGCGGGCGGTGCACCCGCTCGACCCCGAGCTGGATCTGGAGCTGCCGGACGGGCCCGCGTCGGTGCTGTCCGAGCGCGACCGTTCGGCTCCGACGCTGGCCGAGGCCCGGGCGCGGGGTCTGCTGCCGCGGTACTCGGACTGCGTGGCGGGCGGGGGCGGCCGGTGAACGCGCCGCGTCAGGTCGTCGTGCTCGGCGCCTCCGGGTTCCTCGGCTCGGCCGTGGTCCGGGCGCTGGCGGCCGACCCCGGTGTCCGGGTGCGTGCGGTGTCCAGGCGGCCGGCCGTGCTCCCCCGGTCCCTCGCCGGGCGGGTGGAGGTGTGCACCGCGGACCTGACCGAACGGGGTGCGCTGGACCGGGCGGTGGCCGGCGCGGACGCCGTGCTGCCGTTCACGGCGCGGATCCGCGGTGCGTCCGGGTGGCGGCTGTCGGAGGACGACACGGAGGCGGAACGGGTCAACGTGGGCCTGGTCCGGGACCTGGTGGCGGTGCTCGCCGAGCGGGCGCCGACCGCCGGGGGCCCGCCCGCGATCGTCTTCCCGGGCAGCAACACCCAGGTGGGACGGGTGACCGCCGGGCGGATCGACGGCTCCGAGCCGGACCGGCCCGCAGGGGTGTACGACCAGCAGAAGCACGCCGCCGAGACCGTGCTGAAGGAGGCCGCCGCGGCGGGCCTGGCCCGGGCGGTGAGCCTGCGGCTGCCGCCCGTGTACGGGCCGGGCTCCCCCACCGCGGAGGACCGCGGGGTGGTGTCGACCATGGTCCGGCGGGCGCTCGCGGGGCAGCCGCTGACGATGTGGCACGACGGTACGGTCCGCCGTGACCTGCTGTACGTGGAGGACGCGGCCCGGGCGTTCACGGCGGCCCTGGCCCACGCGGACGCGCTGACCGGCCGGCACTACCTGGTCGGGACCGGGCGGGCGCGGCCGCTCGGCGAGGTGTTCGAGGCGGTGGCGCGCGCCGTCGCCCGGTACGCGGGAACCCCCGCGGTGCCGGTGGTGTCGGTGGAACCGCCCGCGCACGCGGACCCGACCGACTTCCGCAGCCTGGAGGTGGACCCCTCGGCGTTCTCGGCCGCGACGGGCTGGCGGGCACTCGCCGTACGGGACGGGGCGCTGGACGAGGCCCTGGACCGCACGGTGGCTGCCGTGGCCGCCGCTCACGCGGAGGCCGTGTCCCGGTCCTGACGAGAGGAACGGCCCCGCCCGGTCCGGGCGGGGCCGTTGCCGTGCGCGGTCCGCATCATGCCCGCAGCGACTCCAGTACGGACACCACCCGGTCCGGTGAGGGCTGCGCGGCGATCTCCGCGCCGATCTCCGCCGCCCGCTCCCGGGGCCGGGACCCGGCCAGCAGTTCGGCCGCGGCCCGCGCGATGCGCGCGCCGGACTGCTCGCCCTCGGCCAGCACGACGGCCGCCCCGCGTTCCTCGATGCGGCGGCACGGCTCCAGCATCTTCGGGATCGTCGGCACCAGCAGCTGGGGCACGCCCGCGTGCAGGGCCGTCATGGCGGTCTGCCCGCCGCCGTGGTGGACGATGAGGTCGCAGGTGGCCAGCAGGGTGTCCAGCGCGAACCACCCGGCCCGGACCCCGGGCACCGCGGCGGTCAGCGCGTCCGCCACGTCCTGCGGTGCGGCGACGACCAGCTCCCCGTCGAGGCCCTCCACGGTCCGGGCCAGTTCGACCAGTTCGGCCACCCCGTCCGCCCCGGTGACCCGGCTGCCCGCGGTGACGCACACCCGGGGCCGGCCGGCCCGGCGCAGCATCCACGGCTCCAGCGGCCGGCGCAGGTTGGCGGGGACGAACCGCATCGACTGCCGCCGGCCCGGGGCCAGGCGGGCGGCGCGCAGGCCGGGCGGGCAGATGTCCACCCAGAGCGCGGGCACGGGCAGGGCGGGCAGCCCGGCCGCGTCGAGCTCGGCCGCCAGTTCGGCGGCGGCTCCGTCGTCCATCCCGGGCGGCTCGCCGAGGTCCCAGGTGTGCCGCACCCACGGCACCCCCAGTTCGTGGGCGAGGAGCGGTGCCGCGTAGCAGAGCGATCCGCCGACGACGAGGTCCGGAGCCCAGTCGGCGGCCAGGGCCCGCAGCCGGGGCAGGGTCGCGGCGGCCAGCCGCCCGAAGCCCTCCCCGTTGAAGCGGATCCGCTCCAGCGGGTCGGCGGGGATGGACAGCGCACGGCCGGCCCGGTCCTCCAGCATGAACCGGCTCATGGTCCCGTCGGTGACGGGCAGGACGGGGAGCCCGGTGCCGGTGACGTACGGGGCCATGTCCTCGGGGGACGCGACGAGGACGTCGTGGCCGGCGAGGCGGGCCGCCGAGGCGAGCGGGGCGAGGGCGAAGACGGTCGCGGGACTCCCGCCGGTGACAAAGAGGATCTTCATCGCACGGAGGGTGCACGGCGGCGCTCAAGAACCGCTGGACCGGCCCACGGCCCCTGAGCGGACATCGAGTGCCTCTTGAGCGGAGGTTGACCGCCCCCGCCTACCAAGAGAGCCGGCCGGGGGTCCCCCCGGCCCTACCGAGTCACCTCTTCGAGAAGGAAACCGATTCGATGTCCCGTCGTGTCGTGATAACCGGTATGGGGGTGCGCGCACCGGGAGGAAGCGGCACGGAGGAGTTCTGGTCGCTGCTGGCCGCGGGTCGTACCGCGACCCGCCGGATCAGCTTCTTCGACCCCACCCCCTTCCGTTCCCAGCTCGCGGGCGAGTGCGACTTCGACGCGGGGGCCGAAGGGCTCACCCCGCGGGAGACCCGCAGGATGGACCGGGCGACGCAGTTCTCCGTGGTCTGCGCCCGCGACGCGGTGGCGGACAGCCGCCTCGACTTCGGGGCGCTCGACCCGTCCCGGACGGGCGTGAGCCTGGGCAGCGCCGTCGCCGCCGCCACCAGCCTGGAGAACGAGTACCTGGTGCTGTCCGACGCCGGGCGGCAGTGGGAGGTCGACCCCGGCTATCTGTCGCCGCACATGTACGACTACCTGACCCCCGGGGTGATGGCGGCCGAAGTGGCCTGGACGGTGGGTGCGGAGGGGCCGGTGTCCCTCGTGTCCAACGGCTGCACCTCGGGGCTGGACGCCGTCGGCAACGCCGTCCAGTTGATCGAGGACGGCACCGTCGACGTGATGCTCGCCGGGGCCGCCGACACCCCGGTCACCCCGGTCGTGGTGTCCAGCTTCGACGCCATCAAGGCCACCACCAACCGCAACGACGACCCTGCGCACGCCTCCCGGCCCTTCGACGCCTCCCGCAACGGGTTCGTCCTGGCCGAGGGCGCGGCGGTGTTCGTCCTGGAGGAGCTGGAGCGGGCACGGGCCCGCGGCGCGACGATCTACGCCGAGGTCAGCGGGTACGCCACGCGCCTCAACGCGTACCACATGACCGGGCTGAAGACCGACGGCCGGGAGATGGCCGCGGCCATCTCGGCCGCGCTGGACCAGTCCCGGCTGAACGCGGACGCGATCGACTACGTCAACGCGCACGGTTCGGGCACCGTGCAGAACGACCGGCACGAAACGGCCGCGTTCAAGCGGGCGCTGGGCGACCACGCCTACCGCGTCCCGATCAGCTCGATCAAGTCCATGGTGGGCCACTCCCTGGGGGCCATCGGTTCCGTGGAGATCGCCGCGTGCGCGCTCGCCATGAAGCACAACGTGGTGCCGCCCACGGCCAACCTGCACCGGGCCGATCCCGAGTGCGACCTCGACTACGTGCCGCTGACCGCCCGCGAGCAGCGGGTGGACACCGTGCTGACCGTGGGGAGCGGGTTCGGCGGCTTCCAGAGCGCGATGCTGCTGCGGCGGCCGGAAGGAACGTCATGACGACCACAGTGTTCACGGGGCTGGGAGTCGTCGCCCCCAACGGGCTGGGCACCGAGGAGTTCTGGTCCGCGACGCTGGAGGGCCGCAGCGGCATCGCGGCCGTCACCGGTTTCGACGCCTCCGGCTACCCGGCCCGGCAGGCGGGCGAGGTACGGGACTTCGACCCGGCCGCGCACCTGCCGAACCGGCTCCTCCCGCAGACCGACCGCTCCACGCGGTTCGCGCTGACCGCCGCCGGGCTGGCGCTGGCCGACGGCGGTGTGGAACCGGGCGCGCTCGTCGACTACGACATGGGCGTGATGACCGGCAATGCGTTCGGCGGCTTCGAGTTCACCCACCGCGAGTTCGCGAAGCTGTGGTCGAAGGGCCCGCAGTTCGTCAGCGTGTACGAGTCCTTCGCCTGGTTCTACGCCGTCAACACCGGCCAGATCTCCATCCGCCACCAGCTGCGCGGCCCGGGCAAGGCCCTCGTCGCCGAGCAGGCGGGCGGGCTGGACGCCCTCGGCCACGCCCGGCGCGCCGTGCTGCGGGGCGAGGCGAAGCTGGTCGTCACCGGTGGCGCGGACTCGGCCCTGGACCCGTGGGGCTGGGCCGCGCAGTGGTCCGGCGGCCGGGTCACCACCGGCGAATACCGGCCGTTCGACCGGACGGCGAGCGGGCACGTGCCCGGCGAGGGCGCCGCGATCCTGGTCCTGGAGGACGCGGCGGCGGCCCGCCGGCGCGGCGCACCCCGGGTGTACGGCGAACTCGCCGGGCAGGCCTCCACCTTCGACCCGCCGCCCGGCTCCCCGCGACCGCCGGCGCTGCGCCGGGCCGTCGAGCTGGCGCTGGCCCGGGCCGGGGTGGCGCCGTCCGAGGTGGACGTGGTCTTCGCGGACTCGGCGGGCCTGCCCGGCCCGGACCGTCTGGAGGCCGAGGCGCTGCGCGGGGTGTTCGGCGAGCGGGGTGTCCCGGTGACGGCCCCCAAGTCCCTGACCGGGCGGCTCCAGTCCGCGGGCGGGCCGCTGGACGTGGTGGCGGCGCTGCTGTCGCTGCGCGACGGGGTGGTCCCGCCGACCGCGAACACCGACGAGACGCCGGAGGAGTACGGCATCGACCTGGTCCGCAAGTCCCCGCGGGAGGCCCGGCTGGCGACGGCCCTGGTCCTCGCCCGGGGCGCGGCGGGCTTCAACTCGGCCGCCGTCGTGCGGGCGCACCACCACCACTGAACCGACCCACAAGAAGGAAGAGGAAGAAGGAACGATGAGCGACGACACCACCGCAACCCCCATGACCCTGGACGACCTGCGCCGGATCCTGTCGGAGTCCGCCGGCAGCGAGGGCGGCCAGCTCGACGGCGACATCCTCGACACCGCCTTCACGGAGCTGGGCTACGACTCGCTGGCGCTGCTGGAGACCTCGGCCGTCATCCAGCGCGAGTACGGGGTGGAGGTCCCGGACAAGGTCGCCACCCCGCGCGAGCTGCTGGACTCCGTCAACGGCGCTCTCCCCGCGGTGGGCTGAGCCATGCGTCGGCACACCCGGCACGCGCTGACCTCAACCGCACAGCCGCAGGCGTTGTACGACCTGGCCGCCGACGTCGGTCGCTGGCCGGCCATGTTCGCGCCCAGTGTCGCCGCGCACTACCTGGAGCGCGGCGAGCTCACCGAGCGGTTCCGACTGTGGGCCTCGGTGGGCGGGGAGGTAAAGACCTGGGTCTCGCGCCGTGCGCTGGACCCGTTGAACCTGCGGATCCGCTTCGACCAGGAGGAGAGCGCGGCGCCCATCGCCTCGATGGGCGGCGAGTGGATCTTCGAACCGCGGGAGGACGGCGGGACGGACATCGTGCTGCTGCACGACTTCACGGCGGTCGGGGACGACCCGGACACCGTGGAGTGGATCAACGCCGCCCTGGACCGCAACAGCCCGGTGGAACTGGCCGCGCTGGCGCGGATCGCCGAGCTCGCCGCGGAACACGGCGCGGCCGTCGGCGACCTGATGTTCTCCTTCAGTGACACCGTCGCCCTCGACTGCACCGCCGAGCAGGCGTACGCGTTCGTGCACCGCGCGGACCTGTGGCCCGAGCGGCTGCCGCACGTGCGGCGCGTGGAGCTGAGCGAGGACGCCGCGGGGGTGCAGGAGATGGAGATGGACACCGTCACCGCCGACGGCTCGGCGCACACCACCCGCTCGGTGCGGGTCTGCCGGCCGGGCGAGCGGATCGCGTACAAGCAACTGGTCCCGCCGCGGCTGCTGCTCGGCCACAGCGGGGTCTGGGAGTTCACCGGCTCGGGCGCGGGGGCGCAGGTCACCGCAGAGCACACCGTGGTGATCGACCCCGCCGCGGTACCGCAGGTGCTGGGCGCGGGAGCCACCCTCGCCGACGCGCGCCGGTACCTGCGCGATGCCCTCGGCGGGAACAGCCGCACCACGCTGGAGCTGGCGGCGGCCCGTACCTCCGCCTGACGGCACGACCGCACGACCGCACGACGCCATCGGCCTCCAGGACCCGGACGGGTCCTGGAGGCCGATGGCGTAGGGGCGGGCGGCTCAGGCGGAGCGGCGCCAGAAGACGCTGTACTCGTCGATGGCCTCGACCTCGTCGGTGATGCCGTGCTTCTCGCGGAACTCGTCCACGGCCTTGCGGCAGGCCGGGATGAAGTAGTCGTCGATGACGACGAAGCCGCCGGTGGAGAGCTTCGGGTAGAGGTTGTCCAGCGCGTCGAGGGTGGACTCGTACAGGTCGCCGTCGAGCCGCAGGACCGCGAGGCGCTCGACGGGGGCGGTCGGCAGCGTGTCCTTGAACCAGCCCGGCAGGAAGCGGACCTGGTCGTCGAGGAGCCCGTACCGGCCGAAGTTCTCCCGGACGGTGTCGGCGCCGACGCCGAGCACGTGGTTGGAGCGGTGCAGGGCCATCTCCCGGTCCATGGGGTGGCCCTCCTCCCCGGTGTCCGGGATGCCCTCGAAGGAGTCGGCGAGCCAGACGGTGCGATCGGTGATCCCGTGGGCCTTGAGGTAGCCGCGGGCGAAGATGCAGACGCCGCCGCGCCATACGCCGGTCTCGATGAAGTCGCCGGGCACCCCGTCGGCGACGACCCGGTCGAGGAGGGTACGGATGTTGCGGATGCGCTTGAGGCCGACCATCGTGTGCGCGACGCTGGGCCAGTCGGTGCCCGTCTCGCGGTTCTCGGGGCGGAAGTCCCGCTCGGGGAACCACTCGTTGGGGATCGGGGCGTCCTCGTAGACGAGGTTGGTGACGACCTTCTCCAGGAGGTCCAGGTACAGCTCTGTCGTGTTCTCCACGGGAGTGTGTCCTTCCGGGTGTGCGGCGGGATGCGGTGCGGTGCGGTCGGTCAGTAGTTGCCGAGGCCGCCGCAGACGTTGAGGGCCTGCGCGGTGACGGAGGCCGCCCCCGGGCCGACGAGGTAGTCGACCATCGCGCCGACCTCCTCGGGCAGCACGTAGCGGCCGATCGGCACCCGGGCGCTGACCCGGGCGTGGGCCTCGTCGACGGTGACGTCCCACAGGCCGGCGTACGTCTCGCGCACGCGTGCGGCCATCGGGGTCTCGACGAAGCCCGGGCAGACGGCATTGACGGTGACTCCGGTGCGCGCCAGCTCCAGGCCCAGGGACTTGGAGAAACCGACGACGCCGTGCTTGGAGGCCGAGTACGGGGCGCCGTGCAGGACGCCCTGCTTGCCTCCGGTGGAGGCGATGTTGATGATCCGGCCCCAGCCCTGCTCCAGCATGCCCCCGTGGTTGAGGACGTCCTTCGTCATCAGGAACACGCTGTTCAGGTTGGTGTTGATGACGTCGAACCAGAGCTCGTCGGAAACCTCGCGGGTCACCCCGCCGCCGGAGCGGCCGGCGTTGTTGACCAGGATCCCCACGGGCCCGAACCGCTCGGTCGCGGCCCGGACGAACGTGGTGATGTCCTCGCGGGAGGTCACGTCCAGGCTCCGGCCGTCCACGTCCAGCCCCTCGGCCCGCAGGGCGGCGACGGTCTCGGCGACCCGGTCGGCGGTGCGGGCACCGAGGAAGACCCGGTGGCCCGCGCGGGCCAGCCGGGTGGCGATCTCGAGGCCGATCCCGCTGGTGGCTCCGGTGACAAGTGCAGTGCGTACGTCGGCGGTGGCGCCGGCCATGTTTCCTCCCGAAGGGTCGGCTGGGAGGCGCCAAGTTCGCAAGGGCCGCTCAAAGTGCTCTCCACGTGCCCTGGAAAACCGCTAGAGCGGCAGTCCACCGGCGCCGTCCCGGACGACCGGTGTCACCGGGCCCGTGCGGGGACCTTCTCGACGCAGCGGTGCACGGCCTCCACCAGGCGGTGGGCGCGGTCGTTCATCCGGCCGATGGTGCGCGAGCCGGCGTTCTGGACGTAAGCGAAGGCCAGTTCGCGGTCGGGGTCGGCGAAGACGAACGTGCCGTTGGCTCCGTCGAAGCCGAAGGCGCGCGGGCCCAGGCCGGCGGAGGAGGGGAAGACCGGACTGTCGGGGAGCATGAAGCCGAGGCCCCAGGTGCTGGGCAGCAGCACCACCCGGCACGTGCCGCGGGAGTACGGGCGGGCGAGCTCGACGGTGCGGTCGGGGCCGATGAGGCGGATGCCGTCGACCTCGCCGACCAGGGCGGCGAAGAGCCGCCCGAGGGAGCGGGCGCTGGCCACGCCCCCGTACGAGGGGTCCTCGACGGCGGGGTCCAGGGCGTCGTACAGCCGCATGCTGCCGATCATGGCCCGGTGGGTGAGCGATCCCGGGTCGCCGAGCGCGCGGAGCATGTCCAGCTCCGTACCGGGGTCGGCGCCGTCCATGAGGGCCTCCGCTTTGGACTCCAGCATGGTCGCGAGGTGGGCGTCGGAGCCGGCGGGCAGCCCGATGTGGGCGTCCAGGCCCAGCGGTCCGGCGAGGTGGCGGGCGAAGTAGCGGCCCACCGTCAGGCCGGTCCGGCGCCGCACGAGTTCGCTGAGCAGGTGCCCGTAGGTGGTCGCGTGGTAACCGTGCGCCGTGTCCGGCTCCCACTCCGGTCGGGCCGCGGCGAGCGCCTCCGCCACCGGCGTGTGCGCACGCAGCGCGTACGGGGTGAGGGGTGCGTGGTCCAGGCAGACGATCCCGGAGCGCTGTGTGAGGATCATGCGGGGCGTGATGGCGGCCTTGCCGTGGGCCGCGAACTCCGGCCAGTGCGCGGCGACCGGCTCGTCCAGGTCGAGGCCCTGCTCCTCCCACAGATGCAGGAACGCAGCGGTGACCAGCGCCTTCGTCGGCGAGGCGAGCACCGCCAGGGTGTCGGCCCGCCAGGGGTCGGTGCGTTCGGGGTCGGCCCAGCCGCCCCACAGGTCCACCACCGGACGGCCCCGGTGGTAGACGCAGACGGCCGCGCCCACCTCCTCACCGGACGCGAAGTTCTCCTCGAAGGCGCGTACGACGTCGGTGAACGCGTCCTCGGCCCGGCCTGCCTGGGGGTATCGCTGCACAGTCTTCCGTCCTTCGCGCGGGGAGAGCGGCCTTCCTCCTGACGGCCGGCTGCCGTCTCTCTATGGACCGCTGCTCGGGCCTCGCTCGAGCGGAGGTGCAGCGGGGCCGGACGCCCCGGCCGGCAACTGCTCCCGCCGAGGACGCCCCCGTCGTGCCGGCCGGCACGGCGCAGGGTGAACATCCGGTCAGCCTGTCCGCACCGCGTCCCCGGGGCGCAGCCACCTGCGCAGCGGTCCCTGACGGACGGCGGGTGCGGGCGGCGCTACGGGGTCGGCCGCTCCGGGTGCGATCCGTTCCAGCGCCTCGGTGAGGGTGCGGACGTAGGCCTGGTCCGCCAGGATCCGCACGCCCGTGAAGGGGTGCGTGAGGCGTTCTCCGCCGGCCAGGATCCCGCGGAGCAGGGGCGCCGCCCGTACGGCGGGGGTCCCGATGTCTCCGAGGCGGCGTACGGCCTCCTGCACCGGCAGCGCCGGTTGGCCGTCCCAGTCCGGGTCCACGGCCGCCAGCAGCACCGGTACGACGGGCTCCGGATCGCCGGTGATCCGCCAGTACGCGTGCGCGGCGGCGACCCGGGTCCACCCGCCGGGCGACTCCATCAGACCGCGCACGGTCTGCGCGTGCGCTGCGGCCAGCGGGCCGAGATCGGCGAGGAAGGGCAGCCCGTGGCTGCCGCTCCCCGAATTCACGGCCGTGCCGCACGCGTCGAGGGCGAGGGCCGGGTCCCCGGTGACCTTCCAGTGCGCCCAGGCGGCGCGTCGTGGGTGGTGGCGGCGCGTGCGGGGATCACGCCCGGTCGCGTACGCGGCCAGCCGGTCCGCCGTCCCGGCCGCGGCGGGCCCGATCCCGCCGAGGACGCGGAAGGCGTCGTAGGCGTAGGGCGTCTCCAGGATCCGGACCACCTCGGGCACGGCGGGCGCGGCGGCCGGACCCCAGAGAGCGAGCAGGTCGAGCATGAACGTGCTCGCGTGGTAGTCCACCGGGACCTGCCCGAGCATCCTGCGCGCCACGGGAAGCAGCTCCGCGGCGGGCAGCGCGGCCAGGGTGTGCGCGTGCAGGCGGCCGAAGGGAAGAGCGTGCGCCTCCATCTGCCGCAGGGCGGGCAGTGCCCGGACGTCGCCCAGCCCCGCGAGGGCGAAGGCGTGCGCCTGGGCGGTGTGGCCGGTGAGGGGCCCGGCGAGGGACCCGGCGATCCGGTCCGCGTGCCCGGCGACGGCCCGGCCCGCCTGGACCAACGCGAGGTCGGCGTCGTAGCTCGACTCCCGGGAACAGACCGCGTCGACGACGACGTCCCAGCACGCCGGATCCGGCCGCCGCTGCCGGAACACGGCCTTGACGGCGGGATCCAGTGGTCTCACGAAGTGACGGCGTGGGCGACGAACCCCGTCCAGGCCGCCGGGGTGACGGCGAGGCGGGCGTACTCGGGCCGCTTGGAATCCCGGACGAGGACCATGCCTGTGCCGGTGCCGGTGGTCCGGGCAACCTCGACGCAATCGGGCCCGTCGTTGGTGCTGTAGCTGCTCTTGACCCACGTGAGTGCGGAGAAGCCCTCGCCCGACGGCTTGATGGTCATGTCTCCCCCAGTACCTTCTCGATGAAAGTCAGCGATTCGCGAGGCGTCAGAGCCTGTGCTCGGATCATGCCATAGCGCATGTCCAGGATCTGGACCTCTTTCGGTTCAGTGATCAAGCGACTGACCAGCTGAACTTCGTTGTGCCCTACCGTTGTTCCGTCCTTGAGGCGCATGACCTTGAGGGATCCCGCAAGACCGGCGTGCTCCTCGACGGCCATGGGCATCACCTGGATCTCGACGTGCCGCATGCTGCCCACATCCAGCAAATGCTCCAGCTGGCGGCGCAACACCATCCTGCCGCCAATGGGCCTGCGAAGCACGGTCTCTTCCTGGACGACCGTCAACAGCGGCGGTGGTTGCTGATGCAGGACCGCCTTGCGGGCCACCCTCGCCATGACCAGGCGCTCAACCTGGTCCTCCGAGAAGGCCGGCCGCCTCACCCCATAGAGCGCACGGGTGTACTCCTCGGTCTGGAGCAGCCCCGTGACCACGACGTTGTCGTACGAGCCGATCTCCACGGCCTGGGATTCCAGCTTGGCCAGATCCCGAACCTTCTTCGGATAGCGGGCCCTTTCGATGTCCTCCTTCATCACGGCGATTTTCCCGCCCGCCCCAAGGACCTCGTCCGCCTTGTCCAGGAACTCCGGGCGCGGAATACGGGCTCCGCGCTCGATCTTGTAGATCAGGTTCGCCCCGTACCCCATGTGCTCGCCGAACTTGGAACGGTCCAGTCCCGCGGCCTCGCGCCACATTTTCAGCTGGCGTCCCACCGCGGCGATGACCGCCCCGGATTCGTCTTCCGGGTCGAGTTCCCAGCTCGACTCGTCGGCGCCGTCCGTACTCACATCCGCCTCCCCTTGGACCGCGAGGACACCACCGGACCGCCTTGGACAGCCGTCGTACACCGCGCCCTCAACTCTGTTCAGGTTACGCACGGATGGCCACGCTGAGTCACGTGAATCAGGAAATCTCCCTCGTCGCCACGCTCCCTTCCACCCCGCGTGGCGCCCGCGCCGCCCGCGCGCTCACGGTGGCCCAACTCGTGGAACAGAAGCTTCCGTTCGAGGCCGCCGCGCAGGTCGTCGCCGAGCTCGCCGCGAACGCCGTGACCCACGGGAGGGTGCGCGGGCGGGACTTCCGGCTCGTGCTGCGCATCGCGCCCGGCGCCACGCTCCGTATCGAAGTGTCCGACACCCGGCGGGAGTTCGGGCCGCCTCTGGTCGCCGAGGTACCGGACGTCGAGGCCGAGTCGGGGCGGGGGATTGCCCTGGTGTCCGCGCTCGCCGCGCGGTGGGGGACGGATCACGGGCCGGCACCGCTGAAAACCGTGTGGGCTGAAATGGATTTGGCGAGTCCGATTTCACCGGATCGAGGTTTCCACGACCCGGTGGGGCAATGACCGGTTCAGCACGACGCATAAGGACTAACAACCGGGGGAAATGACCTCTCCCCACCTCCCCCCTCCCCCTCTCACTCGGTCGGGTGAATCACCCCAACCTGGCTGGCGCATATGACAATTCACCGGGCACTCTGACTCTCGGTCACCCCAAAAAACGCAATCGGCCCCCGCATGGGACGGCAATCCCACCGAGGGCCTGACCAGAGAAGGGCCTTAACCTTCCCATGGCTGATCAGCAGCTTAGCGCTCCCGCGCGCGTTCCGTCGGGGATCCGACACGTCAACCACGACCACCGCCGCGGCTACGTCAAGATCGGCAACCACCTCGCCCAGCACCGCCGGCTGAGCATGACGGCGATCGGTCTGGCCACGCACATCCAGTCGCTCCCGGCGGGGTCCAAGGTGACCATCAAGGCCCTCGCGGAACGCTTCCCCGAAGGCGAGGTCCGTATCGCCGCCGCCCTGCGCGAGCTGGAGCAGTACGGCTACCTGGCCCGCTTCCAGGAGCGGCTCCCGACGGGGCACGTCGTGACCTCGACGGTCTCGTACAACAACCCGCCCGCGATGGCGGAGGCGGCCCGCGGGCTCCGCCTCCCGCCCACCCGGCCCGAGCCGAAGCCGACCCCTCAGCCGGACGCGGACCCGGACCCCGAACCGGAGGCCGACCCGGGCCCGGAGCCCGAACCAGTCGCCCCTGAAGTCGAGTTGCAGGCGCGGGAGCTGCTGGCCCGGCTGCGACTGCGGGATCCGCGGCTGACGCTGTCCACGCGCGACACGGTACGGCTGGCGCCCGCCGCGGCCGTCTGGCTGGAGCGCGGGCTGTCCCCGAGCGCCGTCACGGCAGCCCTGACGCGCTCGCTCCCGACGACGGCGATCCACTCCCCCGCAGCCCTGCTCGCCCACCGCCTGCGCGAACTGCTCCCGCCCCGCCTGGCCGACCCGTGGGAGGCGCGCTCCGCGCCCCCGGACCACACCGTCCATCCCCTCCGTACGTGCGACGACTGCGACCGTGCCTTCCGCTCGCCCACGCCCGGCCTCTGCCGGGACTGCGCCCCACCGACGGCCGGGGCGGCGACCGCCGCCGCCTAGGCCGTACGGCAGGACCGAGATCAGCGCGTGGCCTAGGAGATGCCCTTGATGATCATGTCCGACAGGCCTACCTGGTACGAGTAGTCATTCCTCGTGCCGTCCTTCCAGTTGAAGGTCAGCACCACCTTCTCCTGTCCCGGGTCACCGGCGCCGGCGGTGTTCACGTCATAGGTTTCGGGCATTTCGGCCCGGCGGATGATCGGGTCGACCTGGTGCTCACCCGACCACGCGTCGAGGGCCGTGTCGAGCTCCTTCGAGAGGTACTCCTCCCGGACTTGCATCGGGGACTTGCCCTCGGCTTCCTGCTCCAGGACTGCATCCTGGTACTTGCGGATGAAGGCGTCCACCGTGCGCTCCGCCGCGGTCTGCCGGGCGGAGGAGGAAGCGGAGGCAGCGGTCGCCGCCGGGTGGCCCTCGGCCTGGACGGGAAGGGCGAGCAGGCCGGAACCGGCCACCAGCATGGCTGTGCAGGCTCCGACGACCACGCCGCGGAGGCTCGAACGGTAGGACACGGGGATCTCCCTGAGGAAGGCACGAACGGGCGAACACCGAAAACCCAAGCAAATCCCCCACTGCCCGGGCTGCCGACCATCCGGGTGACTCCCTGGCCGGTGAACGGCGTTCCCGCGCGCCTTCCCCGCACACCCCTTGAGGGGAAAGGTTTTCGCACTCTCTGCGCGCCAACCCGGCAGTACCACCCGCTCGGCCGGTGCCACCGGGCAATGCGGCCCCCGAACGCGGTTCCGCGCGAAGTGATCTCGCCGAGGCAGTCGCGGAACGCGACGGTGATCCAGCCCTGGCAATTCCTCCGAATGGGGTCACGGGAAATGGGCACGCTTTCGGCGTGCACTGCGCCGCGCCCCCGGACGCCGCGACCCGACGCACGGTTGCGTGACATGCGTCACAGCACGGACCTCAATGTCGGGCACCTCCCGAGGCGTTCCACACCCTCGACATTTCGCCATTTGTCCCTTTTGGATTCGACATTCCCCTCTCCGGCAGGAACGGAATCAGAGCTACCGCCGAACCCCTCGTCGACTTCCCTGGTCACGGGCGCTCCTGAGAACACGTCACATGGTTGTGCAAGTGACCTGATCGTGACCATGCACGATCATCGGCCCGTTTCAAGCCGGGATTCGAATGCCCCGCGTGAACGCGAAGCAGAAACTTGCCAGGCCATTGGCGGCCTTCTAAGAATGGCGCTATTCCGGCGTCCCGCAGTTCCGGCGCCGGAAGCTTCGCGATCACCGAATGAGGTCATGCATGCAGAAGCATCGGAAGAAGAAGCCGTACCGGAAGATAGTCATCGCCGTCGGCGTTCTGGGAATCGTGGGTGTCCCCACCGCCGCGATGGCCTGCTTCGACACCCAGGACGGCGGCCGCACGCAGAACGCGAGCCACCAGCAGCGGCGCCCCTGGCAGTACGCGCCCTCGGCCACCCCGAGCACCGCGGCCCCCGTGGACGTCGTCCCGACCGCGCCGAGCAGCCCCCCGGCCGCCGAGCCGAGCAGCCCCGTCGAGGCGCCCGCACAGCCCGTCGTGGACACGCCCCCGCCGGCGCAGGAGCAGCCGCAGCCCGCGAAGCCGCCGGCCGCCACCAAGAAGCCGCAGGCGCCCCAGCCCCCGCAGACCTCGGCCCCGTCCGCCCCGGCGGCCTCCGGTGCCGTCGCCGCGGTCCTCGCGCTCGTCAACCAGGAGCGCGCCGCTGCCGGGTGCCCGAACCTCACCCTCAACGCGAAGCTCACGAAGGCCGCGCAGGACCACAGCGCGGACATGGCCTCCCACGGCAACATGTCCCACACCGGTTCCGACGGCTCCGACCCGGGTGCCCGCATCACGCGCGCCGGATACACGTGGAGTTCGTACGGCGAGAACGTCGCCTACGGCTACAGCACGCCCGAGAAGGTCATGGAGGGCTGGATGAACAGCCCCGGCCACCGGGCGAACATCCTGAACTGCTCCTTCAAGGAGATCGGCATCGGTCAGGCCCAGCCGAACAACTACTGGACCCAGGACTTCGGCACGGCGCGCTGACGCCACCGCCGGGGACCCTGGAGGCTCGGCCCCGCGGCTCGGCCCCCGCGGCTCAGCCCCCGTAGAACAGTTCCTCGACCACCGCCCGGGCACGGCGGGTGATGCGACGGTAATCGTCCAGCATCTCCCCGACCGTGCCTTCGGCGTATCCGAGGTAGCGGCCGACCGCCGCGAGTTCGCGGGCCTCCGAGGGGAAGGTGTCCCCGGCGCGGCCGCGGACCAGCATCACGGCGTTGCGGACCCGGGTGGCCAGCACCCAGGCCTCGTCGAGGATCTGCGCCTCGTCGGTCGGGATCAGTCCGGCCGCGTGGGCGGCAGCGAGGGCCTGGCGGGTACGGGTGGTGCGCAGGCCCGGTTCGGCCCACGCGTGCCGCATCTGGATCAACTGGACCGTCCACTCGACGTCGCTGAGGCCACCGCGCCCGAGTTTGGTGTGCAGGGTGGAGTCGGCGCCGCGCGGCATCCGCTCCGACTCCATGCGGGCCTTGAGCCGGCGGATCTCGCGTACGGCGTCCTCGCCGAGGCCTTCCATCGGGTAGCGCAGCGGGTCGATGAGCTCGATGAAGCGGCCGCCGAGGTCGGCGTCGCCCGCGACGGGTTCGGCGCGCAGCAGGGCCTGGCTCTCCCAGGTCAGGGACCAGCGCCGGTAGTAGGCGGCGTAGGAGGAGAGCGTGCGCACCAGCGGGCCGGAGCGGCCCTCGGGGCGCAGGTCGGCGTCGATGAGCAGCGGCGGGTCGGCGGTGGGCAGCTGGAGCAGCCGGCGCATCTCGGCGATGACGGTCTGCGCGGCCTTCGCGGCCTCCTGCTCGTCGACGCCCTCGCGGGGTTCGTGGACGAAGAGGACGTCGGCGTCGGAGCCGTAGCCGAGCTCGTGACCGCCGAAGCGGCCCACGCCGATCACGGCGAAGCGGGTGGGCAGGGTGTCGCCGTAGTGGCTCTGGACGGCGGCGCGCAGGGCTCCGGCGACGGTGGCGGCGGTGAGGTCGGAGACGGCGCCGCCGACCCGGTCGACGAGGGCTCCGTGGTCCTCCTCGGCCGGGTTGTCCTCCGTACCGTAGGAGCCGATGATGTCGGCCGCGGTCGTACGGAAGAGCTCGCGGCGGCGCACGCCGCGGGCCGCGGCGACGCCGGCCTCGGCGGTTTCGGCGCGCCCGACGGCTGCCATGACCTCCTGTTCGAGGGCCTCGTGGGTACGCGGCTGCAGGCCTTCGGGGTCGCCCAGCAGGGCCACGGCCTCGGGGGCGCGCATCAGCAGGTCGGGCGCGAGGCGGCCGGCGGACAGGACGCGGGCGAGGTTCTCGGCGGCGGCGCCCTCGTCGCGGAGCAGCCGCAGGTACCAGGGGGTCTTGCCGAGGGCGTCGGAGACCTTGCGGAAGCCCAGCAGGCCGGCGTCCGGATCGGCGGAGTCGGCGAACCAGCCGAGCAGCACCGGCAGCAGGGTGCGCTGGATGGCGGCCTTGCGGGTGACGCCGGAGGCGAGCGCTTCGAGGTGGCGCAGGGCGGCGGCCGGGTCGGCGTACCCGAGGGCTTCGAGGCGCTGGCCGGCGGCGCGCGGGGAGAGCCGGGTCTCGCCGGGGGTGAGCTGGGCGACGGCGTCCAGCAGCGGCCGGTAGAAGAGCTTCTCGTGCAGGCGGCGGACGACGGAGGCGTGCCGGCGCCAGGCCTTGTTGAGTTCGGCGACGGGCTCGGTGCGCAGGCCCATGGACCGGCCCAGGCGCCGCAGGTCGCTCTCGTCCTCGGGGACGAGGTGGGTGCGGCGCAGCCGGTAGAGCTGGATGCGGTGCTCCATGGCGCGCAGGAAGCGGTACGCGTCGTGCAGCTGGGCGGCGTCGGCGCGGCCGACGTAGCCGCCGGCGGCGAGGGCGTGGAGGGCGTCGAGGGTGGTGCCGGAGTGCAGGGTGGCGTCGCTGCGGCCGTGCACGAGCTGGAGCAGCTGGACGGCGAACTCGACGTCGCGCAGGCCGCCGGGGCCGAGTTTCAGCTCGCGGTCGACCTGGGCGGCGGGGATGTTGTCGACGACGCGGCGGCGCATCTTCTGCACGTCGGGCACGAAGTTCTCGCGCTCGGCGGCCTGCCAGACGAGGGGGCTTATGGCCGCGATGTACCCGGCGCCGAGGTCGGGGTCGCCGGCGACGGCGCGGGCCTTGAGGAGGGCCTGGAACTCCCAGGTCTTGGCCCAGCGCTGGTAGTAGGCGAGGTGGGAGGCGAGGGTGCGGACCAGCGGGCCGTTGCGGCCCTCGGGGCGGAGGTTGGCGTCGACGGGCCAGATGGCGCCCTCGACGGTGGTCTCGGAGCAGATCCGCATGAGGTGGGAGGCCAGGCGGGTGGCGGCCTGGATGCCCTTGCCCTCGTCCGTGCCGTCCCCTACGGCTCCGCCGTGGGGAGACCCCACTGCCGCCTCCCCGACGAAGATCACGTCGACGTCGGAGACGTAGTTGAGCTCGTTGCCGCCGCACTTGCCCATCGCGATGACGGCGAGGCGGCACTGCGCCGCGTCCTCGGGGGCGGCGGCGGAGGCGATCCGCAGGGCCGCGCGGAGGGTGGCGGTGGCGAGGTCGGCGAGCTCGGCGGCGGTCTGGGCGACGTCGATGGTGCCGCAGACGTCGCGGGCGGCGATGGAGAGCAGGCAGCGGCGGTAGGCGACGCGCAGGGCGACGGGGTCGTGCGCGTCCGCGAGCCCCCGCTCGAACTCGGGGAGTCCGGGGTGCAGGTCGGCGGCCTCGTACGTGACGAGGGTGAGCCAGTCGCCGGGGTGGCGGGCGAGGTGGTCGCCGAGGGCCTCGGAGGCGCCGAGCACGCCGAGGAGGCGGTCGCGCAGCGGCTTGGCGCTGACGAGGGTGTCGAGGAAGCCGGGCAGCTCGCCGGGCGGCTGCGCCTCGGCGAGGCGGACGAGGCCGAGGAGGGCGAGGTCGGGGTCGGCGGTCGCGCCGAGGGCGTCGAGCAGCACGGGATCGGCGCGCACGGCCGCCAGCGCGTCGGCGTCGAGCAGCCGGGCGGCGGTGGAGGGGTCGGTGAAACCGCTGCGGAGCAGCCGGATGAAGGTGCTGCTCCTGCGTCCCGGGACTGTCATCCCGCCGCCTCCTGCGGTTGTCGCTGCCACTGCCCTGGCGTGCCTGTGGTGAGCGTAGCCGGAGCAGGCGTTCGACTCACCGGCAGTACCATGACGGGGATTATCGGATTATCCGAATACTTAGTGCGTGATGGGGCCCGCTCCCCGCCGACCGGCCACGAGGAGCCCCATGTCCGACGGACACCCCGGCGACGCCGAAGCCTGGGTCCCGCCCGACGCCCTCGACGCGGCGCACCACCAGGGTTACCACCCCGAGCCCCTCCACCCCCATCCCACTCACCAGCCTCACAAAAACCACCAGCCCCACCCGCTACAACACCCCGGCGCGACCTACGCCCCGCACGAGGCCCAGCAGCCCGGGGCGGCCTACGCTCCGTACGAGTCCCAGCAGCCCGAGGCGGCCTACGCTCCGCAGGCCGAGTGGCCCCACACGCCGCACGATGCCCAGCAGGCCCACGGCACGTACGAGGCCCAGCGGGCCGGGGCGGCCTACGCGCCGCAGCAGGCCCAGCAGACCCACAGCGCGTACGAAGCCCAGCGGGCCTACCCGTCCCGCGGGGCGGGGCCTGCCCAGCACGGCGAACAGGCCGGCGGGGCCCACGCGCCGCAGCAGGCCGGGGCGGCCTACGTCCCGCACCAGGACCCGCAGGCCGAGTGGCCCCACGCGCCGCACGATGCCCAGCAGGCCCACGGCGCGTACGAGACCCAGCAGCCCGGGGCGGCCTACGCGCCGCAAGCCGAGTGGATGACCCACGCGCCGCAGCGGACCCACAGCGCGTACGAAGCCCAGCGGGCCTACCCGTCCCGCGGGGCGGATCGTGCCCAGTACGGCGACCAGACCGGCGGGGCCTACTCACCACAGCAGGCCGAGCCGGCCCAGCAGGCCCACGGCACGTACGAAGCCCAGCAGGCCCACCCGTCCCAGGGGGCGGAGCCTGCCCAGCACGGCGAACAGACCGGCGGAGCCTACGCGCCGCAGCAGGCGGAGCCGGCCCACATGTCCCACCCGCCGCACGCACCCGTGCAGGCTCACCAGGCCGGGGAGGTGGCCTGGACCCACGGGCCTCAGCAGACCCAACACACCCAGCGGGCCTACCCGTCCCGCGGGGCGGGGCCTGCCCAGCACGGCGAACAGGCCGGCGGGGCCTACGCGCCGCAGCAGGCGGGGCCGGCCCAGCGGGCCCACCTGCCCCAGGGGGCGCACGAGGCCCAACAGGCCTACCAGACCCACTCGTCCCACTGGCCTCACGAGGCCGAGCAAGGCCACCCGCCGCACACGCCCCAGCAAGGCGGGGAAGCCTGGGCCCACGGGCCTCAGCAGGCCCAACACGCCCCGCAGGCACACCCGTCCGACCAGGTCGACCAGTTCCATCAGGCCGCGCCGGCCTACCCGTCCCACCAGGCAGAGCCGGCCCAGCACGCCCACCAGGGCCACCGGTCCCACGAGGCCGAGCAGGGCCACCCGCCGCACGCGCCCCAGCAGGGCGGGGAAGCCTGGGCCCACGGGCCTCAGCAGGCCCAACACACCGCGCAGGCGCACCCGTTCCACCCGGCTCACGGATCCGCGCCGGCCTACCCGTCGCACCCGTCGCACGGGGACCCGCAGGTCCAACACGCCTACCTCCCCCACCAGATCGGGGAAGTCCAGGCCCACCCGACGCACGAAGCCGAGCAGGCCCAACAGGCCCATCAGGCCGGGGAGGCCCGGGCCCGGCGGGTCCATCCGTCTCACGAGGCCGAGCCGGTCCAGCACGACCACCCCTCTCCCCGGACCGAGCAAGTCCCGTCCGACCAGCGCCCGCAGGCTCGGCAGGCTCGGCAGGGCGACGTACCCGAGGCGGACGGTCCGGCCGGCGGACGGAAGGCCGCGCGGCTGGCCCGTGAGGCCGAAGGTACCGGTGGCGGCCGCCGCGGCCGCGCCGACGCCCCCGCCACGCCGCAAGCCGCACGCGGGCTCCGCCCCACCGACGGCAAGGGCAACGGCGACGGGCCGCGCCCGAACCCGCGCCACCGCCGGGCCCGCCTCGTCAAGGCCGTCGCCCTCTGCGCCGCCACCGCCGCCTGCAGCATGCTCGTGCTCCGCGGCAACGAGGCCCTCGAAGGCCTCGCCGCCCCCGACGACCCCGACAGCGCGGTCACCGCCCCCGCGGCCGCCGCCGACGCGCCGGACCCCGGCCGGGTGCTCCAGATCATCGCGCACCCCGACGACGACCTGTACTTCATGAATCCGGACCTCCGTTACTCCATATCCGCCGGCCACCCCGTGACCTCGGTCTACCTCACCTCCGGCGAGGCGGACGGCATCAACGCGGTCGCCGGCAAGGAGGCCGGCACCGCCGCCAACAAGTCCGCGTACGCCGAGGCCCGCCAGAACGGCATCCGCGCCGCCTACTCCAAGATGGCCACCGGCGACCGCAGCAGCGCCTGGAAGCGCAGCGTCGTACCGACCAAGGGCGGCGGCCACGCCGAAGTCGACGTCCTCGTCGCCAAGCCCCAGGTCAACCTGGTCTGGCTACAGCTGCGCGAGGCCGGCAACGTCTACGCCGACGTCCCCGAGAGCCTGCACGGCCTGTGGGACGGCAAGGTCGCCCGGCTGGATTCGATGCTCGCCTCCGGCTCCCCGGTCAAGGAGAGGTTCGCGTACTCGAAGGACCAGGTCGTCCAGACCCTCGTCGGCGTGCTGGAGCAGTACAAGCCGACGACCGTCCGCTCCCAGGACCCGACCCCCGGCCGGTTCCCCGACACCAAGCGGTACACCGACCACCAGGACCACTTCTACGGCGCCCGCTTCGTGCAACTGGCCACCGCCGCCTACGCGAAGGACGTCAAGGACCGCCCGCACTTCGCGGCGCAGAACTACCTCGGCTACTTCAACGGCTCCCTCCCCAGCGCGCTGGACCCGGACGAGGCCAAGGAGAAGCTGGACATCCTGGACACCTACGCCTGGCTCGACCGGCAGAACCACTGCGGCAGCGACGCCGGCTGCGGCGACCTCAAGATCTCCGACCATCCGGGCGGCAACCGGTGGTCGGACTCCATCAACTACGCCCGCGGCAACAGCACCACCTGGCTGACCTCCGACAAGGAGCACGGGCTGTGGGCCTTCAAGGTGCTCGACGGCCAGGTCGCCGTCTGGCACCGGCCCGGTCTGGTCGGCCGCTGGAAGGGGCCGGACCTGCTGCCCGGCACCGGCATGGACCCGGGCGTGAGCACCGTCACCCTCAAGGACGGCCGGATAGCGGCCTTCGGCACGCGTACCTCCTTCGGCGCGAAGCCCACCGACTACAAGCGCGAGGTCGTCTACACCGTCCAGGAGCGGGCGGGGGCGGAGCGGTTCGGGGAGTGGCAGTCGCTCGGCACCCCCGAGGCCGCGGACGAGAACTGGACCTCCGACATCAGCTCCCCGGCCGTCTCGGTCGACGGCACCGGGCAGCCGGCGGCGTACGTCCGCGACGGTTCGTACACGCTGCGCGGCCGGGTGCAGCAGGCGGACGGCAGTTGGGGGCCCTGGGAGAAGTACGGCGGCGCCGATCTGCACGGCAGCCCGGCCACCGCCACCGACGGCGCCGGGCGGCGCATGGTGTTCTCCGCGACCTCCAAGACGGTGGTCGGCTGGGTGCAGCCGAAGCCGGGCGCCCCGCTGGGCCCGGTCACGCCGACGGGACTGCCGGACACCACGCTGCCGCTGACCGCGGAGGGCCGGGAGGGCGGGGTGCGGCTGTGGTTCCGCAAGCCCGGGTCGGGCAACGTCCGTACGGCCCTGATGACGGGTGACGGCGGGCTGAAGCTGAACAACATGACCGACCTCGGCGGGCTCCAGGGCTTCGGCTCGGTGACGGCGAGCGGTCACGTGCTGGCGGGCCGTTCGGCGGGCGGGCAGCTGGGCTCGGAGGTCGGCCCGGGCCGGCCGTGGGAGCGGTCCCCGCTGATGTTCGTCGGCGCGCCGTCCTCCGTGATGCTCGGGAAGAGCATGGTCAGCCTGGCGGTGGTGGGGCTCGACGCGCGGCTGTACGTGACCTCTTCGGCCGACGCGCCGGACGCGTACCTGGCGCCGTGGCAGCCGGTGGGCCCGCGCAACACGGCGCCGTAGGGCACGGCTCGTAGGGGCACGGCCCGTAGCGCACGGCCTCGTAGCGGCACGGCCTCGTAGGGCACGGCCCGCAGAAAGGGGTCCAGAGGCGGACGAAGCGCCTCCACATCGCAGCCACACCCCGGTCACATAGCGGGATCAAAATCCCACAAGGAACCATCACACCCGGACGCTTCCGAAAAGTGGCAGTCATCGGCCGAATCGGTGAACCAAGTTCCCTGATTTGGCCTCTCTCTGACTGCTCAGCGGTTTCTCCGCCCGGAACGACCCAAGGCGTGACCCGATGCCCGTGACCCGTCGCCGCTTCGCGGCTCTGCTCACCGTGCTGACAGCCGGCGCCACCGGCGTGCTCTCCGTGGCCACCGGCCAGCAGACCTCGGCCGAGGCCACCCAGGAGAAGGGCCCGACCGCCGTCCTGCCCGCGAGCGTCACCTCCGGGTCCGTCGTCCAGGTCGTCGCGCACCCCGACGACGACCTCTTCTTCATGAACCCGGACCTCAGCCGTTCGCTGCTGTCCGGCACCCAGGTCACCACCGCGTACCTCACCTCGGGCGAGTCCGACGGGCGCAACGAGGCCGGCGGCGGCGCGGCCAAGGACCCCGAGCAGCCCGCCGACCGCACCCACTACGCGGAGGCCCGGCAGAACGGCATTCGCTCCGCGTACGCCCAGATGGCCACCGGCGACCGCACCAGCGCATGGAAGCGCACGGTCATACCCACCGCCGGCGGCGGCCGGGCCGAGCTTGACGTCCTCATAGCGAAGCCGCAGGTCAACCTGGTGTGGCTGATGCTGCGCGAGGCCCGCAGCACGGGCGGGGACACCCCCGAGAGCCTGCGCGGCCTGTGGAACGGCCGGATAGCCTCGCTGGACGCGCAGCTGACCTCCGGGACCCCGGTCAAGCAGCCGTTCTCGTACACGAAGGACCAGCTCGTCCAGTCGATAGCCGGGGTCCTGGAGCTGTACCGGCCGACGACGATACGGATGCAGGACCCGACGCCGAACCGGTACGCGGACAGCGGCCGGTACACCGACCACCAGGACCACATGTACGGGGCGCGCTTCGTGCAGGCTGCGACCGCCGCCTACGCCGCCCGGGTCCAGCGCCGCCCCCGCTTCTCGGTCCAGAGCTACCTCGGCTACCACAACAGCACCCTGCCCCACTCGCTGGACCCGCAGACGGCCGAGACGAAGACCAACTACCTGCGCACCTACGCCTGGCAGGACCACCAGGACCACTGCGGCAGCCCCTCCGGGTGCGGCGACCGCAAGGTGGCGGGCAATCCGACCGGGCGCAACTGGGCCCAGTCGCTGCGCTACACCCGCGCCGACAGCACCTCCTGGCTGACGGCGGGAACGCCCGGCCGCCTCTGGGCGTTCGCCGCGCTCGACGGCCAGATGGCGTACTGGACACGGGGGCCCGGCGGCGACTGGGCGGGGCCGGTCCTCCTCCCGGGCACGGGCATCGACCCGGGGGCGAACACCGCCCGCCTCCCCGACGGCCGCATCGCCGTCCTCGCCACCCGCACGGCCTTCGGCTCCGCGCCCACCGACTACCGGCGCGACGTCGTGTACGCCGTCCAGTCCGCGCCCGACGGGCCGTTCGGCCCGTGGCAGTCGCTCGGCACCCCCGAACGGGCCGACGAGGAGGGCACCTCGGCGATCAGCGCCCCGGCGGCCGCCGTGGACGGGCAGGGCCTCCTCACGGTCTACCTGCGCGACTCCCGCCGTACCCTGCGCGCCACCACCCAGCTGCCGGACGGCGGCTTCTCCCCCTGGCAGCGCCTCGGCGGCGAGGACCTGCAGGGCGACCCGGTGACCGCGGTCGACACCGCCGGGCGGCGGCACGTGTACGCCACCACCACCAAGTCCGTCCTGGCCTGGACCCAGTCCGCCGCGGGCACCACGCTGGCCGGGCCCTCACCGACGGGTCTGCCCGCCACGACGGTCCCCCTCTCCGCCTCCCCGGAGGGCGCGGGCGTCCGCCTGTACTTCCGCCGCCCCGACTCCGGGGTCGTACGCACCGCCCTCGTCACGGCGGGCCCCACCGCCAGGCCCCAGGTCTCCAGCGTCGCGGAGGCGGGCGGCCGGGCCGGCTACGGCGCGGTCGGCGCCGCGGGCCGCCTCGTGGCGGGCCGCGCGGAGAGCGGCACCATCGGCACGACGGGCCTCGGCGGCCCCCCTGCCTGGGCGGAATCCCGCATGCTCTTCGCCGGCGCCCCCTCGGCCGTCCTCGAACCCACCGGCACCACCACGACCACGGTCCTGGGCCTGGACGCCGAACTCCACACAACCACCACCCCCACCCACCCCACCTGGCACCGCGCAGTCCACTGACGCCCGGCCGATGGCCAAAGAACCGCCGGGACGCGCCACCCGGGCCCCGGGAGCGGGAGCCACGTCGCCCGAATACCCAAAGGCTGAATTTCGCAGGATTGGCGAGAATTCGCTCTTCATGCCACCCGAGCACACAGTTGATCAAGCTCAGGGTTTCCTCAAATAGGGTTCCCGGCAACGTAGCGGATGAGTACATTCACCTTGTTCGAAGGCGCGGGTCCTGACCAGTCCCACGTCGCGCAATTAACGAATCGGGGAATTTTAAAAATGAAGAACATCACTTCGCGCATCTTGTCGGTAGCCCTTGCCGGAACCATCGTCATGGCGGGTGGGGTCGGCGTTGCACATGCCGACTCAGGTCCGCGTCCCGTGGTGCAGTCCGCTCAGGTGAACCCGCTCGAAGAAGCACGCTCCATGTGCATCATGTCCAAGAGCAAGCGGGACTGTGAGTACCTGATGACCCACACCAAGATGAACGACATGGTGAGGGAGTGCCTGGTCAAGGGCGCCATCGGCGGTGCAGGCGCCCTGATCATCGGACGCTTCGTGAGCAAGGACGTCGCGAAGGACATAGCCGCAAAGACCGTTGTCGCCGGGGCCACTGGCTGCCTC
This sequence comes from Streptomyces sp. NPDC048424, assembly GCF_040651555.1. Taxonomy (NCBI): domain Bacteria; kingdom Bacillati; phylum Actinomycetota; class Actinomycetes; order Kitasatosporales; family Streptomycetaceae; genus Streptomyces; species Streptomyces sp. NPDC048424. The sequence continues at coordinate 82,021 of NZ_JBEZKE010000025.1, forward strand.
GCGGCTCTCGCCTAAGGCAGGACGGCCATGGCCAAGATTGTATTCACTCTCGTCTGGGGTGTCGTGCTCGTCATGACCAACCGGGCCCTCGAAGACGCCACCTGGGCGCAATACCTGGCAACGTTCCTCCTGGGTGGAATCTACGCCCTGGCGCTCTCCAAGGTGAAAATTCTCCGTGGAGGAATTACCCCCGAGGAGTCGAAGTGACTGTTTTTCTTGGCCGGCCCTTACGGGTATTACTCACAGCCAATTAACGGCTGATCCTCGGGCACGATCCCGCCACCGTCGACTCATAAGCCGACGAGCGGCCCAGGGGGAATGAGACGACTCCGGGCCGGCGGTCGATGACCGCCGGCCCGGAGTTTTGTCTGCGGCCCCCAGGGGACGCTGAGCTGGGGTTACAGCACCGGGAGGTTCTTGCGGAGTTCGAAGGCCGTGACCTCCGAGCGGCACTCCTCCCACTCCTGCCCCTTGTTGCGGAGGAAGCCATGCCCGCCTCGGCCCGCCAAGCGGATCCGCTACCGATCTCACCTCAACCGGCACCTGAGAGGCCGTCATGCTTCCAGCCGCTCAGCCAGCTCATCAACACAGCGCCACCAGACGGACCGTCCACACAACCGGCCGGAGCTGACCCAAGTGGCTGCCGGAAGCGCGAGCGCTGTGGCAGTGTCGTCTCCCTGAAGGGGAGAGGGTTCACCCGTGACCGATTACCGATGCGGGTCGTGCTCCTATGGGAGCGACGACCTCGATGATCTTCGACAGCACTGGATCCAGTCGGGCCACGACTCGACCGGGCCAACCGGAGGCAAGCCCGGCAAGGGCCGGGCCGTGGCTGGGCTCGGCGCCGGCCTTCTCATCGTCGCCACTGGGGTCCTCGGCTGGAAGTACAAAGCACTCCAGTCTCTGGCCGCCGGACTGGTAGTACAGGTAGCGGAGTTGGCAACGGAGAACGATTACCTGAAGTCTGCCAGCGGCGCAGGGAAGACGCTCAATGGCTATCGCGACCGCTGAGTGAGGGAGGAGCGAGGCTGCTCCCCGCGACCGGTTACCTCCAGCACGACATCCAGCTCCGCTCGGGCACCCTCAGCTACGCCATCCCTGTGCGTGCCGCACCGCTACAGAGAGGTCGGTGCAGCGACGTGACCGAGAGCCTTAACCTCTGAAACACCAGAGGTCCTGGGTCTCTCCAGGACCTCTGCTGTGTACGCACTGAGCAGGAATCAAACCGGCAACCTTCTGATTCCGTAGCTCTAGCCGGCTCTCGGCAGGTCGTTGAGACGACGCACTCATCGGCCACGACGAGACCGGTACAGACGCGGAGGGACCACACCGGCCGCCGCCACATCGCAGCAGCAGCTGCTCCCCGCCCGCCCTCCCCGATGGTGCGTCCCCCCTCACGCACGAGGCAACCGTGACGGCGGGGGTATGGCGCCCGGCCCAACTCAGGCCCGGCAGTCGGCCGACCTTGCGCAGGGGGCCGCCCATCCTCGCCGCTGGCCGTCTTTTGACACCCCGCCCCGGCCGCAGTCGGCAACCCTCCCGGCCGCGCATGCCATGTGACGGTTGCCGCGTCTGAGCGCCCTTCCATGGCCCCAGAACGGCCCGGGAGGGCGCTCGTTCGTGCGCACCGCATCGGGAGGCGTTTCCTGCGGATCGGCTGGCTGACCCGATGAAGATGGCGGCGAGGTGGAGTCGGGCGAGGTAGATGGTGGCGGTCTCGTCGTATCGGGTGGCCACGCCACTGCTTGACCTTGTTGATGCACCGCTCGCCCGTGTTCTGCTGCTTGAAGGCCTCGCGGTCGAAGGCCTGGGCCCCCTGTCAGGTGATCGCGCCTACACCTTGAGCAAGACGAAGTTGTAGACGCCGGCCTCGTCGCCGTGGCAGTCGTGCACGCCGCCGTCGTTTGCAGCACAGGACTTCTTGTCGGGGCCGTCATACACGAGAGCCAGACAAGCCCAGCAAGCGCGCCAGCCGTTCTCTACGCCACCAGTAAATACGTTTTTGGTCGGTAGGTAGAAATCAAACGTGCCTTTGGGGAAGGTGCTGTCCGGCCTTTCCCCTCCATAGTGCCCCCAGCCGGTTTCTTCGGTATAGGGGGCCGGGCATGCTCCGTTGCCACTGTGGCCTGCGAAGTACATGGCTTGGCATTTGTGGCAATTTCGCCAGTTTGTCTGATATTCCACGAATATAGCAGTGACGGGATCATCGTGGACCATGTTGTAGTTGTTGGGTATGTCTAGCGTGTGCTGTCCGTGAACCCCGTAAGGAGTTGGCGTGTCTATGCACTTACCCGGCGGTCCTGGATGGCCGTTAAAGAAGAGAACGTGGCATCTTTCACAGCGGCGCCAATTGGCTTGAGTGGCCATCGCACCTCCCACAATTCGTTGGCTCATGCAGCTCAGCGGTTTGGCGTGAAGTCGGTTCGCTATGCGTTCACCCAGCCGACACCTGGATCGCGCAACTGGACGAAGTTGCATCCGATGACGTCATGGCCTCCGACCCCAGGTCACTTTCTATAGCGTACTAGCCCTAGTCGCCCTGAGGAATGTTGGCGCCCTGACGCCTCCTCGTGGCAATTATCCCATGAGTCTCGTTGTTTCTCCCGCCGACAGAATTGGTTGACGATGCGAATATTGAAAACAGATCGAGCGTCACCGACCTAGATCCGGGCCCGGCGGCGTGCGGTCAGCGTGCGGCGGTGTATTACCGTGCCGAGCGGGGCCTGCCGGGGTGGCGGGGTGCGTCTGCGGGCGCTGCGGCGGGCGTAGGGCGGCTTTGGACTGGAGCTGCTTTAGGGCGAGTGATCATGACCCCGTAAGCTTCCGGCGCGTCGGGCAGTCTGTGGACCTGCCCGTTGAAGCACGACGTTGGGGCCATGATCTTAGAGGCTCGCCCCAAAGTGGCTGCCTAAAGCCGCGGAGCCGACCGCCCCAGCCACAGAGGGTGTCTCCCCCTTCATGCCCGCAGCCGCCGAGCACGCCGCAGAGGCGGCGCGCGCCCGCGCCGGGCGCGGGCTTTGCTGGCGCAGGGAAACTCTCACCAACACGAACCGCGACGGCTTCAAGAGGGTTCCGCTCGCCGCACCAGCTGAGGGTCTGACCTGCATGCGAGGTCCGATCGGAGACTTTCCTGGCTCCCGCTGACCCACACATGGCCCACGGGGTGCGCAGGGCGTGTTGGGCACTCCGGCGACCCCAGCAGTCGAAGGCAGGCCGGGGAGCTGACCCGGAAGGCTTCCCGCCTCACTGGCATCCAGCAACGTGCCGGGCTGACCGGCCGAGCTGACCAACCGGACCGCTGTCAGGTATGCCGGATTTCGTCTCCTAGCGTCGTTCGCCGCCGTATTCTGACGATCCACCAGGGAGGGGGCGCCATGGGCAAGCGTCAACGGCGGCGCAATCGTCAGCAGAAGCAGACCAGGACCACGCCCAAGCAACAGGCACAGTGTCGGCATCTCATCCCGAATACGGAGCATCCGCTGCTTGAGGTGGTGTTCAAGCCGGACGTGTCCGACGAGGACAAGGCCATCTGCCTGGACTACTGGTCCTTCGCCGAACCCGGAACCTGGGCGTACAAGGTCGCTGAGATCGGGCCCACCACTGCGGTCCTTCGGACGGTGAAGGAGTCCTGCCACGCGGATCTGCTCACGATGGTATGCCCCGACTGCGCCGGACCGAAGAGCATTCACAGCCGTTCGGACATGGCCGCGACTCGGAGGTGGGCACCAGACCTCTTCCCGCACGAGGAGACCGTCTCGGGCGGCTCGTGCCGCGACTGTCAGGCGGCTGCGGCAGAGGAAGACGCCCAGAAGGCTCAGCGGGTCGCAGAAGAGCATCGCCAGCAGAACCAAGCGCGCGTGGACGCGGCCTCGTCGTGGCTGCAGGAGCAGGAGGGGCGAGCCTTCCCAAGCGGCTATCCGAGTGTGGTGAACGCGCTAACACTGGTCTCCATGGTGGACATCATGCAGCGGAAGAAAACCGAGACGATCGGGCCGTTGCAGACCCTGAGTTACTCGCTAACGGCGTCCGCGGAGGTGGACGTGGAGGTCTTCCGCAGCCTGCACCAAGAGCGATGGATCTGTCCGACACTGCCGGCTACGACAGGGGACTTCGCGTTTGACGACGACGGCACCGTCCGCGGCGTGTACATCAAGCAGATCCCGTGGTCTCTGGCGCCCGCCCTGGGCAGCAAGACAGCGGCGCGCCGTGAGATCACATCCCTGCTGGGCCGCATGTTGATCAGCCGGGCAGACGAAGTGCGGCATCAGGTGCACAACCTTCAGGCCGGCATGGCTGTGACCTACCTCGACGGCTTGCTGATCCGCACCTATCAGGAGGAGCCCATCCCGGAACATCGTCTGCCCGACGCCTACGAGACGTTCCAGGGAGCACTGCGGGAGGGCTTCACACTCGGACAGCTCATCGCCATTGCGTGGAGCGCTGCGGCCGCAGCGGTCGCATGGGGTCAGCGCACGCCCGGGCTGAAGCCCGGCAACGTGTCGGCCGCTGCTGTCACCAACGTCGGTCGACGTATCGGTTTCCTGCACGACCGCCGCATTGAGGAGTACGACCTGCCGAATTGGGTTGCGCGCCCAGCGACTCTGGGCACTGCCCTGCGACTCCTGGAACAGCACGACGCGGAGATCGAGGCACTCAGCCGCTTCCTTACCCTGAAGCAGCGCACCGAAGCCTGGCCACTGGAGAACGCCGAATTCGATGGCGACATGGCCGACCTTCAGGGCAACGAGAACGACCACAGCATGGATTCCTGCCTCGATGACTTGAGGGCCGGCCGTAGACAAGAGCCGAGTGGTCCCGCGATCACCTACGCCCTGGTCACCCCGGAAGGGGAGCTGGAATTCCACACCGCCCCAGTGGATGGCATGCGCGACAAGGTGGGTTCGGCCGGCGCCGGGGTCGTCGACAGGATCTGGTTGCCCTCCCCATCCACCGTCCACGCCTACGTGGCAGAGCTGGTCACAGCTTCGTCCGAAAGTTCCAACCCCGTCGCTGACGAGATGCTGCGCCTGCTCGACTGCCACGACGGGCCGTTCTACGGGCCTATCTCCTTCTTCGCCATCAGCGCACACGCCACTCAGCCGCGGAGCCTGGGCGAGGAACAACGCGAGATGCTGCGCGCAGCCCACGCGGTGGCACGGGGACGCGCCGGACTCCAGGGATAGTCCGGTCCGCTTCACGTAGCCGCCCGAGAGCCTCGCCCTGTTCTGCGCGGAGGGGTCACCAGTGACCAGCTCAGGGACTTCTCGTCCGCATCGGTCTCCGGCACGATGAAGTCGATCCGAGGTAGAAGGATCCTCACGGCATCCCCCTGGTTGGTGGATGTGAAGTGGGGGCGCATCGTGATCGGGCCGGATGCCGAGCACCTGCCGGGCTTCGACGGTGGTGTCTCCGACGACGCCAAGCTAGAGAGTGGCAGAGGTGATCGTAGACGGTCTCCTTCTCTCACCCAGCTGGCGTGCAGAAGACACTCACCTGACGGGTCTACAAGACCTCGGGTTCCGCGCCGGAGAGCCCACAGACGGCCCAGGGCCGGTGAGACGACTTCGGGCCGGCGGTCGGTGACCGCCGGCCCGGAGTGCCGCGCATGGGCCGCAGGGGTGCTGAACTGGGGTTAGAGGACCGGGAGGTTCTTGCGGAGTTCGAAGGCCGTTACCTCGCTGCGGTATTCCTCCCACTCCTGCTTCTTGTTGCGGAGGAAGAAGTCGAAGACGTGTTCGCCGAGGGTTTCGGCGACCAGTTCGCTGCGCTCCATCAGGGAGATGGCCTCGCCGAGGTTCTGCGGGAGGGGTTCGATGCCCATCGCGCGGCGTTCGGCGTCGGAGAGGGCCCAGACGTCGTCGTCGGCGCCCGCGGGGAGTTCGTAGCCCTCCTCGATGCCCTTGAGGCCGGCCGCGAGGAGGACGGCGTAGGTGAGGTACGGGTTGGCGCCCGAGTCGATCGAGCGGACCTCGACGCGGGAGGAGCCCGTCTTGCCCGGCTTGTACATCGGGACGCGGATCAGGGCGGAGCGGTTGTTGTGGCCCCAGCAGATGTACGAGGGGGCCTCGCCGCCCGCGCCGGCGCTGCGGGAGGAGCCGCCCCAGATGCGCTTGTAGGAGTTGACCCACTGGTTGGTGACCGCCGCCGTTTCCGCCGCGTGGCGAAGAAGGCCCGCGATGAAGGAGCGGCCCACCTTCGAGAGCTGGTACTCGGCGCCCGACTCGTAGAAGGCGTTGCGGTCCCCCTCGAAGAGGGAGAGGTGGGTGTGCATGCCCGAGCCCGGATATTCGGAGAAGGGCTTGGGCATGAACGTGGCCTGGACGCCCTGCTCCAAGGCCACCTGCTTCATCACCAGGCGGAAGGTCATGATGTTGTCGGCCGTGGAGAGGGCGTCGGCGTAGCGGAGGTCGATCTCCTGCTGGCCGGGGGCGCCCTCGTGGTGGCTGAACTCGACCGAGATGCCCATGGATTCGAGCATGGTGATCGCCTGGCGGCGGAAGTCCATGCCCACGTTCTGCGGGGTGTGGTCGAAGTAGCCGGAGTTGTCGGCCGGGACCGGGCGGGTGCCGTCCAGCGGCTTGTCCTTCAGCAGGAAGAACTCGATCTCCGGGTGGGTGTAGAAGGTGAAGCCCAGGTCGGAGGTCTTGGCCAGGATGCGCTTGAGGACGTAGCGCGGGTCCGCGAAGGACGGCGAGCCGTCCGGCATGAGGATGTCGCAGAACATCCGGGCGGTCCCGGGGGCCTCGGCGCGCCACGGCAGTATCTGGAACGTGCTCGGGTCCGGCTTGGCGATCATGTCGGACTCGTAGACCCGTGCGAAGCCCTCGATGGCGGAGCCGTCGAAGCCGATGCCCTCGTCGAAGGCCTGCTCCAGCTCCGCGGGGGCGACCGCGACGGACTTGAGGAAGCCCAGTACGTCGGTGAACCACAGGCGCACGAAGCGGATGTCGCGCTCCTCAAGCGTCCGGAGGACGAATTCCTGCTGCTTGTCCATGCCTTCATCCTCGCAGTTCAGACGGCCTGTGCACCACCGCCTCACGGTTCGGGGCACAGTCGGGCCGGCCCAGTATCGCCAGTGGTGGTTTCCGCCACATTACGCACCCGGGAAAGCTCGCGGCACCCCCGCACTGACCTCGGAGCCGTCATGAGCATTACCATCTGCGCCCATGGGGGGCCTGCAGTACGTACGGCCGGGGCGTCGGGGACGTCCCGGGCTTCGGCGCGGCCTTCTGCCGACGGTCTTCGGGGCGCTGGTCGGGGCGCTGGTCGCGGTACTCGTCGGGGTACTGGCCGGCGCGCTGTTCCTGTGCGCGTCCCGGTCGGGCGCGTCGTCCGTCTCCGCACCCGCGCCCGCGCCCGCATCCGCGCCAGCGCCCGCGGGCGCGCGGGCCGAGCCGCAAGCGCAGGCGCACGGCACGGCGCACGCCGTCTGCGTGTCCCCGTACGACCTCCCCGGCTGCTCACCCCTCGCGCACGTGACCCCGGGCGTACTGCCCGTGCCGCCGCCCGCCGTGACCGTGCCGGGCGGCGAGCCGCCGCTCGCCGCCGAGGTCTCCGGGGCGGGCCGGATCCGGCCGCCCGGGCCGCTCGCGCGCGCCCCCGACCTGCATGCCCTCCAGGTGCTGCGGACCTGACAGGTCCGGTTTCGCGTTCCATCCACCCCCCTCAGCAGAAGGAACCAGGGCACATGGCCAGCAAGTCCGGCAGGACCCAGCAGCACACCGACCCGCACTCCCGCCAGGCGCGCATAGCCGAGATGCGCCGCGCCGAGAAGATCCGGGAGCGGCGCAACAAGGCCATCGCGATCACCGTCTCGACGGTCATCGTCGCAGGTCTGGTCGGTTTCGGCGCATGGGTGCTGATCGACCAGAAGCAGACCGAGCAGCGCAAGAAGGAAGCCGCGGAGCAGATCCGCAAGGAGGCCGAGGAAGTCCGCAAGAAGCCCGTCGAGGGCGAGCAGGTCTGGGACGCGAAGAAGCTCGGCCGCAACCACGTCGAGACCCCGGTCAAGTACGAGATGAACCCCCCGGTCGGCGGTGACCACCACCCCCGCTGGACGAACTGCAACGGCGACGTCTACAAGAACCCGCTGCCCGAGGTGAACGCCGTGCACTCGCTGGAGCACGGGGCCGTCTGGGTGACCTACAACGAGAAGGCCGCCAAGGCGGACGTGGACAAGCTCGCCGCGACCGTCGGCAAGACCCCGTACACGCTGATGAGCCCGGTCAAGGAGCAGACCGGCGCGATCATGCTCAGCGCGTGGGGCAAGCAGCTGACCGTGGAGACGGCGGACGACCCGCGGGTGAAGCAGTTCTTCACCAAGTACGTGCAGGGCGAGCAGACCCCCGAGCCGGGCGCGGCCTGCACGAGCGGGCTGGCCGACAAGTGAGCGACCGCACGCCCCGCACGCCCCGTACGTACTGGGCCGCGGGCACGGCCGTCCTGCTGGCGCTGCTGTTCGCGGCGGCGGCCACGGTCGCCGCCGCGAACGGCGATCCCGGGGCGCCGCCCCGGACCGCCGCCCCCGCCACCCCGGCGCTGCACTCCCCGGACGCGGGCTTCGCCCGGGACATGGCGGTGCATCACCAGCAGGCGGTGGAGATGTCCTTCATCGTGCGGGACCGCACCCGGGACGAGGACGTGCGCACCCTCGCCTTCGACATCGCCAACACCCAGGCCAACCAGCGGGGCATGCTGCTCGGCTGGCTGGACCTGTGGGGGCTGCCGAAGGTGGTGGCCGACGAGCCCCCGATGTCCTGGATGGGGGCTTCCGGAGGCCACGGGGACCATGCGGAGCACGGCGCGGCCCAGCCCGGCGCGCTGATGCCCGGCATGGCGACCAAGGAGGAGCTGGCCCGGCTGGGCTCCGCCGAGGGCCGGGACGCGGAGGTGCTCTTCCTCCAGCTGATGACCGACCACCACAAGGGCGGCGTCGCGATGGCCGAGGGCTGCGCGCGGCAGTGCGTGACCCCGGTCGAGCGGGCGCTGGCCCAGGGCATGGTCGACGCGCAGCGCTCGGAGCTCACGCTGATGGCGGACATGCTCGGCAAGCGCGGAGCCGCCCCGCGCGGCTGACCGGGCACCCGCCGCGCATGCTCCGTGGCACCCGCCGCGCATGCTCCGTGGCACCTGCCGCGCATGCGCCACGCGGGTGACCGGCCCCACCCGACGCGGAGGGCCGGACATGCGCCGCGCGGGTGACGGGACACGCCCGTACGGTGGTGGGAGGGCGCCCTCTCACCCGTACGGGCGTGCACTCCCGTGCGTGGAGTCGCGTGGAGTCGCACCGCGGTCCGTGGGCGGGGGACGCCGAGGCGGGCGCAGCCGCGCCCCGCCGCTCGTACGGCGCTCAGGAGGTTGATGCGATGACCACCGCTGGAGAGATCATGCACAGGGGGGCCCAGTGGATCCCCGCCACCGAGACCCTGGACCGGGCCGCCCAGCTGATGAGCGAGCTCAACGTGGGCGCGTTGCCCATCAGCGACAGCGAGGAACGGCTCTGCGGGATCCTGACCGACCGCGACATCGTGGTCGGCTGCGTGGCCAAGGGGCGCGACCCGTCGAAGATCACGGCCGGTGACATGGCCCGGGGCACCCCGCGCTGGATCGACGCGGGCGCGGACGTCTCCGAGGTACTGGAGGAGATGCAGAGCCACCAGATCCGCCGACTGCCGGTGATCAGCAACAAGAAGCTGGTCGGCATGATCAGCGAGGCCGACCTGGCCAAGCACCTCTCGGACGAGCAGATCGCGGGCTGGGCCGAGAAGGTCTACGCGAGGAGCTGACCGGCGGCGTTGCGGACCGCCCGGGCCACCTGGTCCGGGCGGTCGAGCATGACCAGGTGCCCGGCGGGCTCGGCGACCTCGAAGCGCGCGCCGAGCACGTCCGCGAGGTCCGCCTGGCGGGCCAGCCAGCGCAGGGCGCAGGCACCGGCCGAGCCGTCGTGGCCGGCGAGGACGGTGGCGGGGGCGGCCAGCGGGTGCGTCCCGCGCAGGGCGAGCAGCTCGGCGGCCATGTCCGGGTAGCGGGAGTTCTCCAGCAGGGCGCCGCGCCAGACGCGGCCGGTGCGGTAGCAGCGGCGTACGAGGTCCCGTGCGGCCGGGTCGGAGCCGCCGGTGCGGGAGGCCCGTACGGCGGCCCGCCGGGCCAGTGGCCCCAGGGCGGCCGGCAGCCCGGCGGCGGTCACCGCCCGGCCGAGGGCGCGGGCGGCGCCGGTGCGCAGCGCGGCGGGCAGCACCGTACGGGGGTCCTCCTCGACGCTGCCGTCGAGCAGGACCAGGGCGGCGGTGCGCCGCGGGTACAGGCGGGCGAAGGCCTCGGCGTGGAACGCGGCGATCGAGTGCCCGACGACGGTGACCGGGCCGGTGGCGCCAGGGCCCGCGGCGTCCGGGCCCGCGGCGTCCGGGCCGGTGAAGCCGAGTGCGTCGAGCAGGCCGGCGATCCGGTGGGCCTCCCCGGCGGTGGTCGGCGGCTCGCCGGCCGGGCCGCTGAGGCCGTGGCCGGGGCGGTCGAAGCGGACGACGGTGCGGCCCGAGGCGGCGAGCAGCGCGGCGACGGGGTCCCAGTCGAACCAGGCCATGGCGAGCCCGGCGCTGAGCACGCACACGGGACCCCGGCCCTCGACGACGACGTGCAGCGGCACCCCGTCCACGCGGACGAACCGGCCGGCGCCGCTCCCGTACGGAGCCGCGTACGGAGCCGCGTACGGGCCCCCGCGCGGCTCCTCGTGCGGGTCCTCCCCGTACGGGTCCGCGTACGGCGGCACGCGCGGCGTCACGTACGGCCCTCCTTGTGGACCGAGTACGCGAGCAGGCCGAGCCAGAGCGCCACGAGCAGCACCTGGAGCCGCTGCCCCGCGCCGAGGGCCCAGGTCCCGCGCCCCGCGGTGAACAGCGCGATCGCGGTCAGCGTCCACGCGGTGGCGAGCAGTTCGAGGGCGACGAGCGCGGGGCCGTAGCGGGCGAGCGGGGCGAACCAGCCGTAGCGGCGGGCGGCGACGGTCAGGGCCACCAGGCCGACGAGGGCGCCGGTCATGGCGAGGCTGCTGCTGACGGCGTGGGCCCGGTGGGTGGCGGGGACCAGGCCGGCGGTCTCCAGGGCGGCGCATTCGGGGTCCACGGTGGGCGTGCAGCTCAGCGGCAGCCAGGCGTCGGCGGCGGTCGCCGCGCCGAAGAGGGTGACCCCGGCCCAGCCGACGACCGCCCAGAGGCGGCGCGACTCGGCGTGCTTCAGCAGCCGGAACAGGGCCAGCAGTCCACCGGCGAAGGCGAGCAGCCCGGCGGTGAAGTCGGTGGCCCGGAACAGGCCGCCGAGCGGCTGGTCCTGGGCGGCGAGCTCGCTGACGTACGTCTCGATGGGGTTGAGGCCCGTGGAGAGCACCACTTCGAGCACCCACGCGGTGTAGGCGGCGCCGGCGAGACCGATCAGCACCACGACCGGCCAGGCGGTCCGCGGAGAGAGGCCATGTGGGGACATAGTGTGACTAATCCTAAGCAGACCCGGGGGTCGGTCCTATGATCGGATACCCACCCCGGGTAGGGTTCCGATCATGACGCGTAGTGCTGAGCGAGCCGCCCCGGGACCCCGGTTGCTGCTGCTCGCCGCGCTGTTGCTGGGCATCGTCACCATGCACACCCTCGGCCATCCGGCTGACTCCCATGCCATGGAGGACGTGTCCGCGGCCCACTCCGTTGCCTCGGCCGGGTCACCCGGCCCGGCCGCGGACGGTGGCGCGCACCACATTCCGGCGCCCCCGCCGACGGCGCCGGACACCGGGCAGGACCCCCTGCCGGCCCTCGAACCGGCGGCGGATCCGGCCGTGGAAGCGGCCATGGGACCGGCCGCGGGCCCGGCGCAGGCCGCCGGGGCGCAGTGGCCCGGCACCGGCATGGATCCCATGTCCGTCTGCTCCGCCGTGCTCGCGGGGCTCGTCCTGCTGTACCTCGGCGCCGGACCGGCCGGCTCCCGCGACACCGCGCCGCTCGGGGGCGCAGCTCGCATACCGGGCCGGTCCGGTGGCCCGGATCCGCCCTCGCCCCGCGAGCTCCTCACCCGGCTGGCGGTCCTGCGGGTATAGGCCCGGCCCCGGCCGTCGCCTCCGCATGCCCTTACGTCCGTACTCCCGTACGTCCGTGCGCCCGCATGCCTCCGTGCCCGTACGCACGCCGGGACATCCGCATGCCGCGGTGCCCCACTCCCCGCATGCCCGCACGCCCGCGTGCCCGGTTGCCCGTACGCATGCACACCCGTACGCCCGCGAGGCGGCGCCGAACCGCGCCCATGAATCCGTACCACCAGACCCACGAGGTGCTCCCATGCGCTCTCTTCCCACCCGTCGCGCCGTGCTCGGCGCATCCGCGGCCCTCGCCGGCTCCGGACTGCTCGCCGCCTGCTCCGGCTCCTCCTCCCGCTCCTCGGGCCCGGGCCACGGCTCCATGAACCACGGCGGCTCCGCCGCCGACGGCCCCGAGGGGTACGTGGACCCGGCCGGACCCGAGGTCCGCGCCGCCGAGGCGGCGCGCAAGGCCACCGGCCCGCTCACCGAGGCCAAGGTCACCGCCACCGCCACCCCGCTCGACCTCGGCGCCGGGCGGACCGTCCGCTCCTGGGCGTACGGGGACAAGCTGCCGGGCCAGGAGATCCGGGCCACCGCCGGCGGCACCCTCTCCCTCACCCTGGCCAACAACCTCCCCGAGGCCACCTCCCTGCACTGGCACGGCCTCGCGCTGCGCAACGACATGGACGGGGTCCCGGGGCTGACCCAGCGGGACATCGCCCCGGGCGGATCCTTCACGTACAAGTTCGCCGTCGCCCAGCCGGGGACGTACTGGTTCCACCCCCACACCGGGGTCCAGCAGGACCGCGGCCTCTACGCCCCGCTCATCATCGAGGACCCGAAGGAGCCCCTCTCCTACGACAAGGAGTGGGTGGTGGTCCTGGACGACTGGATCGACGGAGTGGACGGCGCCACCCCGGACGCCGTCCTCGCCGAGCTCCGCAAGGGCATGAACGGGGACGGGAACAGGGGTGGGGGCGGGGGCGGCGGAGGCCACGCCGGGCACGGCGCGCCGGCCACCCCGTCCGCTCCCGGGGCCGCCGGCACCGGCGGCCGCTCCCACCTCCTCATGGGCGCCGACAGCGACATCCTCGGCAAGGACGCGGGCGACGTCGCCTACCCCTGCTACCTGATCAACGGCCGGGTGGCGGAGGACCCGTCGGTCTTCACCGCCCGCCCGGGGGACCGGATCCGGCTGCGCATCATCAACGCCGGCGGGGACACCGCCTTCCGGATCGCCCTCGGCGGCCACGAGCTGACGGTCACCCATACCGACGGCTACCCGGTGGAGCACACGAAGGCGGGCTCACTGCTGCTGGGCATGGGCGAGCGGTACGACGTCCTCGTCACCGCCGAGGACGGGGTGTTCCCGCTCACCGCGCTGGCCGAGGGCAAGGGGCAGTCCGCACTGGCGGTGCTGCGCACCGGGACGGGTACGGCGCCCACGGCCGCGACCCGGCCGGCCGAACTGGACGTGCCGCCGCCGTCCGCGGACTCGTTCAGGGCCGCCGGTGCGGCCGTACTGGCCCCGCGCGAGCCGGACCGGACGGTGCAGATCCGCTTGACCGGCTCCATGACCCGGTACAACTGGGCCTTCGACGGCAAGCCGTACACACCGGACCAGCGGCACCCGGTGAAGGCGGGCGAGCGGGTCCGGCTGGAGTTCCGCAACGCGACGCCGATGTGGCACCCGCTGCACTTGCACGGCCACACCTTCGCGCTGGCCGGAGAGGGCGGCGGGGCACGCAAGGACACCGCGATCGTCCTGCCGGGCGGGAGGCTGACGGCGGACTTCGACGCGGACAACCCCGGGCTGTGGATGGTCCATTGCCACAACGTCTACCACTCGGAGTCCGGAATGATGACGGTGCTGGGCTACCAGCTGTAGGCGGCGGCCGTACGGTCCCGGGCCGGCCCCTCGGCGGGCCGGCCCGGGTCCGGGTCCGGTCCGGGACCAGGCCGGTCCGGGACCAGGCCGGAAATACGGACGGGCGCGAGCCGCGGTCGTGGCACCCTTGCGGTGATCACAGCAGCTGCGACAAAAGGACGCCCCCGCCGGTATGAGCACCACGCCGAACCCGCCCAGCACCCCTCCCGGCCCGCCCGCGGAGCCGGCGGGCACCCCGATGCCCGAGGCTGCCTCCATACCGGCGCCGTCCGCACCCGCACAGCCGCTGTCGCTCGACAAGACCCCGGCCCCGGCGGCCCCCGAGCCCCCGGAGACCGCGGAAGCCCCCGCACAGCCGCTGTCGCTCGAGAAGTCCCCGGCAGCAGCAGCACCGGAGAGTCCGGCGGCCCCCGAGACCCCCGAGGCCCCGGCCGACGCCGGAACGCCCGAGGCCCCGGCCGCTGCCGACACGCCCCCGGCCCCGACCCTCGCCGACACGGCCCCGGCCCCCGCCGACGCGCCCGTCACCCCCGCAACTGTCCCTGCGCCCGCCCCCGCAGACCCGTGGGCCACACCCGACCCCTCGGCCCCCCAGGCACCCGCGGCCCCGTCCACCCCCCAGGCACCGACAGCACCGGCCGACCCCGCGGCCTTCGGCACCCCGGGAGCCCCCGGCCCCTCGTCGTTCGCCCCGCCCACCCCGGTTCCGGGCCCGCCGACCGTCCCCGGCGGACCGGCCCCCGCCTGGGGCGGGCCCGCCCCCGCGTGGGGACAGCCCGGCTTCGGCGGAGTCCCGTACGCCGGTTACCCGCAGGGCCCCCCGACCACCAACGGCCTGGCCGTCGCCGCCGTGATCGTCGCCTCCTTCGCCGTCCTGGTCGGCCTCCTGCCCTTCTTCTTCTGGGCGGGCACCCTGCTGGCCTTCGTCGCCATCGGCCTCGGCATCGGCGGGATCGTCCGCGCCGGCAAGGGCGCCCCGAACAAGACGATGTCCGTCGTCGGCACCGTCCTCGGCGTGCTCGGCCTCGCCGCCTCCGGCGCGGGCCTCTACTTCACGGCCACCGTCCTCGACGACGGCTCCAGCCGCTACGAGCACGGGATCGACATTGACGAGGACGAGCTGGACCTGGAGGGGCTCTACCCCAGCGATGAGCCCTGGCCGTCCGCGTCCCCGTCGCCCTCCCAGGTCCCGGGCCTGAGCAGCGCGGTGCCGTTCGGCGAGACCGTCACCTACCCGAACGGCCTCAAGGTGAGCCTCTCGGCGCCGAAGAAGTACGTCACGAAGAACAAGTACTCCAAGGTGGGCAACGCGGTGGAGATGACGCTCACCATCACCAACGGCTCGTCCGCCACGCACAACGTCATCTACGCGATGCCCAACGTCCGCGACGCGAACGGGATGACCGCCAAGCTCGTCTTCGACGGCGACGTCCCGAAGATGATCAAGGGCGACATCCTGCCGGGCGAGTCCGCGAGCGGGGTCGTGGCCTTCGAAGTCCCGGAGGGCACCGAGCGCATCAGCGCCGACATCTCGCCCGGAATCCTGCTGCCCCACGCGAAGTTCAGCGGTTCGGTCGGCTGACTCCGGCACACCGGATGGCCGGGGCCCAGGACATCGCGTCAGAAAGACGATTAGACTGGGCCCCGTGCCTCAACTACGCCTCGCTCTGAATCAGATCGACTCGCACGTCGGCAACATCGCCGCCAACACCGACTCGGTCGTCCACTGGACCCGGCACTCCGCCGAGCAGGGTGCCCACCTGGTGGCGTTCCCGGAGATGATGCTGACCGGGTACCCCGTCGAGGACCTCGCCCTGCGCGGCTCCTTCGTCGAGGCCTCCCGCGCCGCGCTGCGCGAGCTCGCGCAGCGGCTGGCGGCCGAGGGCCTCGGCGAGTTGCCGGTGGTCGTCGGTTACCTCGACCGCACCGAGAAGGCCGTACCCCGGCTGGGCAAGCCGGCCGGTTCCCCCGAGAACGCGGCGGCCGTGCTGCACCGCGGGCAGGTCGTCCTGCGCTTCGCCAAGCACCACCTGCCCAACTACGGGGTGTTCGACGAGTTCCGGTACTTCGTGCCGGGCGACACCCAGCCGGTGATCCGGGTCCGCGGCGTCGACGTGGCCCTGGCCATCTGCGAGGACCTCTGGCAGGAGGGCGGCCGGGTCCCGGCCACCCGCTCCGCCGGGGCCGGACTGCTGATCTCGGTCAACGCCTCCCCGTACGAGCGCAACAAGGACGACCTGCGCCTCGAACTGGTCCGGAAGCGGGCCCAGGAGGCCGGCTGCACCCTCGCCTACCTGGCGATGATCGGCGGCCAGGACGAGCTGGTCTTCGACGGCGACTCGATCGTCGTCGACGCCGACGGCGAGGTCATCGCCCGCGCCCCGCAGTTCTCCGAGGGCTGCGTCCTGGTCGACCTCGACCTGCCCGCCGCGCGCGCCGACGCCCCCGAGGGCGTGGTGGACGACGGACTGCGCATCGACCGCGTGATCCTGTCCGAGGAACCCGTGGAGGCGTACGAGCCCGTCGTCACCGGCGGTTACGCCGACCGCCTCGACGACGACGAGGAGGTCTACGACGCGCTGGTCGTGGGACTGCGCGCGTACGTCAAGAAGAACGGATTCCGCTCCGTCCTGATCGGACTCTCCGGAGGCATCGACTCCGCGCTCGTCGCCGCCATCGCCTGCGACGCGATCGGCGCCCAGAACGTGTACGGCGTCTCGATGCCCTCGAAGTACTCCTCGGACCACTCCAAGGGGGACGCGGCCGACCTGGCCGAGCGGACCGGCCTGAACTTCCGGACCGTGCCGATCGAGCCGATGTTCGACGCGTACATGGGCTCGCTCGGCCTCACCGGCCTGGCCGAGGAGAACCTGCAGTCCCGGCTGCGCGGCACCATGCTGATGGCGGTCTCCAACCAGGAGGGCCACATCGTGCTGGCCCCGGGCAACAAGTCGGAGCTGGCCGTCGGCTACTCCACCCTCTACGGCGACTCGGTGGGCGCGTACGGCCCGATCAAGGACGTCTACAAGACGGACGTCTTCCGGCTCGCCCAGTACCGCAACCGGGCCGCCGCCGAGCGCGGCGAGACCCCGCCGATCCCGGAGAACTCCATCGTGAAGCCGCCGAGCGCCGAACTGCGCCCGGGCCAGGTGGACACGGACTCGCTCCCGGACTACCCGGTGCTCGACGCGATCCTCGCCCTGTACGTGGACCGCGACCAGGGCATGGAGGCCATCGTGGAGGCCGGCTTCGACCGCGAGCTGGTCGCCAGGACCCTGCGGATGGTGGACACGGCGGAGTACAAGCGCCGCCAGTACCCGCCGGGCACGAAGATCTCCGCGAAGGGCTTCGGCAAGGACCGCCGGCTGCCCATCACCAACGGCTGGCGCGAGCAGGCGTAACCGCCGCGGGCGGCGAGCCACCGCGCACGGCTGCCGGGCACGCAGGCCGTGCCCGGCACCCGTGCCTGGCAGCCGTGTGCGTCAGGGCTTGACCGTGACCCGGGCGGCGACCGGAAGGTGGTCGCTGCCCGTGCGCGGCAGGGTCCAGGAGGCCTCCGGCCGGATCCCGCGGACCATGATCTGGTCGATCCGGGCCATCGGGAACTGCGCCGGCCAGCTGAAGCCGAAGCCGTCGCCCGCCGCGCCCTGGGTGGAGCGCATCTGCGAGGTGACCTCGGACAGGGCGCGGTCGTTCATGGTGCCGTTGAGGTCGCCGAGCAGGATGACCTTCTTCAGCGGTTCGGCGGCGAGGGCGGCGCCCAGCGCGTCGGCGCTGTCGTCGCGCTGGTTCGCGGTGAAGCCGGCCTTCAGCTTGACCCGGACCGAGGGCAGGTGCGCGACGAAGGCCGCGACCTTGCCGTGCGGGGTGTCGACGGTGGCGCGCATGGCCCGGGTCCAGCCCATCCTGATGTCGACGGGCGCGCTCGCGCTCAGCGGGTACTTGCTCCAGAGGCCGACCGTGCCCTCGACCGAGTGGTACTTGTACGTGCCCGCGAGGGCCTTCTCGTAGACGGGGACGACGCTCCCCTTGAGCTCGGTCAGGGCCAGCACGTCGGCCCCGGACCTGGCCACGGACTCGGCGGTGCCGCCCGGGTCGGGGTTGTCGGCGTCGACGTTGTGGGTGGCGACCACGAGGTTGCCGCCGGAGCCGGACTTGTCGGTGACCAGCCCGCCGAAGAGGTTCACCCAGACCGCGCCGGTCAGCACGAGCGCGATGAGCGCCGTCGCGGACCTGCGGAAGACGGCGCCGGCCAGCAGGAGCGGGACGGCCAGGCCCAGCCAGGGCAGGAAGGTCTCGGTGAGGCTGCCGAGGTTGCCCACGTCGTTGGGCAGCTCCGCGTGGAAGATCATCACCAGCGCGATCAGCAGGGAGATCGCGGCGAGCACCCATCCCCGCCGCCAGATCCCGGGGTCCCGGCGCAGTTCGGCCAGCCGGCGCCGGAAGCGGGATCCGGAGGGCTCGGGCTCCGAGCCGCCGTTCCCCGATTCCGTCATGTACGCCTGTGCCATGCCACTGCCCTCACTGCCGTGCTCGCGCTCCGTCCCCGCCCCTTGACCCTAGGCGATGCACGGAGCCTTCCGTGTCGTACGTCACGACCGTCCGTCGCGGCCGTACGTCCGGGAGGACGAACGGCCGTGCGCACGGGGTTCCGCTTGTCACGAAACGCGCACATTGGATCCCGCGCGCCGGGCTTACCCCCACACCACTTCCGCCTTCGGCCCCACGGATGCCACCATGGTGGGTGAGTCCGGGGACGCCGTGAGGGCGCCTCGAGATGACACAAGGAGCAGTTGCAATGACGCATGCCGTTTCGCCTGCCCGCGAACCCGCATCAGCGGCCTCCCCCACCCTGTACGGAGGCACGGGCACCCGGCGCATCACCGTCCGCGACCTGACGCTCGCCAAGGAACGCGGCGAGAAGTGGCCCATGCTCACCGCCTACGACGCCATGACCGCGTCCGTCTTCGACGAGTCCGGCATCCCGGTCATCCTCGTCGGCGACTCCATGGGCAATTGCCACCTCGGCTACGACTCCACCGTCCCGGTGACGATGGACCAGATGACCATGCTCTCGGCGGCCGTCGTACGGGGCACGAGCCGCGCCCTGGTCATCGGCGACATGCCGTTCGGCTCGTACCAGGAAGGCGCCGTGCAGGCGCTGCGCAGTGCCACCCGTCTCGTGAAGGAGGCCGGGGTCGGAGCGGTGAAGCTGGAGGGCGGCGAGCGCTCGCTGGCCCAGACCGAGCTGATCGTGCAGTCCGGCATCCCCGTCATGTCCCACCTGGGCCTGACCCCGCAGTCGGTCAACGCCATGGGCTACCGGGTGCAGGGCCGCGGCGACGAGGCCGCGCACCAGCTGCTGCGCGACGCGAAGGCGGCGCAGGACGCGGGTGCCTTCGCGGTGGTGCTGGAGCTCGTCCCGGCCGAGCTGGCCGCCGAGGTCACCCGGTCCCTGCACATCCCGACGGTCGGCATCGGCGCGGGCTCGGAGTGCGACGCCCAGGTGCTGGTGTGGACCGACATGATGGGCCTGACCGGCGGGAAGCTGCCGCGGTTCGTGAAGCAGTACGCGAACCTCCGCGCGACCATGGGCGACGCGGCGAAGGCCTTCGCCGAGGACGTGGTCGGCGGAACGTTCCCGCAGGCGGAGCACGCCTTCCACTGATCCGGTGAACGGCCGCGACGGCCCGCCGGCGATCCTTCGCCGGCGGGCCGTCGCGTGTCCGCCGCCGCTCCGCCGCCGGTCCGTCGGCTGCTCGTCGGCGGGCTGTCGGTCGGCTGTCGGTGCTTTGTCAGTGGCGGGTGGTCCCATGGTGGACATGACGCGAAACAACACGAAGCCCAACGCCGTGGAGGTACGGGGGCTGGTCAAGCACTACGGCGAGACCAAAGCACTCGACGGCGTGGACCTGGACGTCCGCGAGGGCACGGTCCTCGGAGTCCTCGGACCCAACGGAGCCGGCAAGACCACCCTCGTCCGCTGCCTCTCCACCCTCGTCACCCCCGACGCCGGCACGGCCGTCGTCGCCGGGTTCGACGTGGTCCGCCAGCCGCGGCAGCTGCGCCGCACCATAGGCCTCACCGGCCAGTACGCCTCGGTCGACGAGAAGCTCTCCGGCTGGGAGAACCTCTACATGATCGGGCGGCTGCTCGACCTCTCCCGCAAGGACGCCCGGCGCCGCGCGGACGAGATGCTGGAGCGGTTCTCCCTGACCGAGGCGGCCAAGAAGGCCGCCATGAACTACTCCGGCGGCATGCGCCGCCGGCTCGACCTCGCCGCCTCCCTGATCGGCAACCCGGCCGTGCTCTACCTGGACGAGCCGACCACCGGTCTCGACCCGCGCACCCGCAACGAGGTGTGGGACGAGGTCCAGCGGCTGGTCGCCGAGGGCGCCACCGTGCTGCTCACCACCCAGTACATGGAGGAGGCCGAGCAGCTCGCCAGCGAGCTGACGGTCATCGACCGCGGCAAGGTCATCGCCAACGGCAAGGTCGACGAGCTGAAGGCCCGCGTCGGCGGCCGCACCCTGAAGATCCGCCCCGTCGCCTCCGCCGATCTGCCGGGCATGGCCCGCGCGCTGGCCGAGGCCGGACTGGACGGCGTGGCCGGCGCCCAAGCCGTGCCGGACGAGGGCGTGCTGCTGGTCCCGATCCTGAGCGACGAGCAGCTGACCGCCGTGGTCGGCCTGCTGGCCGCCCGCGGGTACGCGATCGCCGACCTCGGCACCTACCTGCCCAGCCTCGACGAGGTGTTCCTGGCCATCACCGGCCAGAAGCCCACCGTCGTCGAGGACTCCGTTCCCACCGAGAAGACCGAGGAGGTCGCGGCATGAGCACCGTAACCACGACGAAGCCCGCGCCCACCGCGCCCGGTCCGGCCTCGGTGGCCGCGTACCCCGGCGAGGGCCGGATCGGCCTGCGGGCCAATCTGCGGCACATCGGCGCCCTGGTGCGCCGCAACGCCCTCCAGATCAAGCAGGACCCCGAGTCGATGTTCGACGTCCTGTTCATGCCGGTCATCTTCACGCTGCTGTTCGTGTTCGTGTTCGGCGGCGCCGTCTCCGGCAAGGGCAACCAGGGCGAGTACGTCAGCTACCTGGTCCCGGGCCTGATGGCCATGATGGGCATGAACATCGCCATGGCGGTGGGCACCGGGGTCAACGACGACTTCAAGAAGGGCGTGATGGACCGCTTCCGGTCCATGCCGATCGCCCGGTCGTCCGTACTCCTCGCCAAGATCGTCGTCGAGATCGGCCGGATGCTCGTCGCGATCACGATCCTGCTGGGCATGGGCTTCATCCTGGGCCTGTCGATCAAGGGCTCGATCCTGGACCTGTTCCTGTCCATCGGCCTGTCGGTCGTCTTCGGCGCCTCGCTCATGTGGATCTTCATCCTGCTGGGTCTCACCCTGAGCTCCGCGCAGGCTGTCCAGGGCATGGCCATGATGGTCCTCATGCCGCTCCAGTTCGGCAGCTCCATCTTCGCCATGCCGTCCACCATGCCCGGCTGGCTGCAGACCTTCACGGACTACAACCCGCTGTCCAACCTGGCCGACGCGGCCCGGGCCCTGATCAACGGGACGCCCGTGGGCGACTCGGTGTGGATGACCCTGGCCTGGTCGGTCGCCATCACGGCGGTCACCATGCCGCTCGCGGTGCGCAAGTTCCGCCAGAAGACCTGACCCGCGGGCCGGTCCACTCCGGATCGCGTCCCGGGCGGGCACCGGCCGGGGGCCGGGTCAGATGAGGGCGGTGGCCTCCTCCATGGTGAGGCCGCCGCCTTCGGCGTACGCCTTCTCGAAGGCCGCGTCGCCGAGCGCCGCCCGCCCCATCTCCTCGACGAGGGCGCCGTCCTCCCGTTCGATGGTGATCGGGAAGTGCCCGGGCGGCAGGTGGGTGCGGTAGGCGCCGAGCAGCCGGACGGCGTCGTACGCGCGCCGCGGACCGCCGAGCGAGACCAGGGAGACGGCTCCGGTCAGCAGGTACACGGCGGGCAGCTGCGGGGCGACCATCATCACCAGCGGGTCCCGGACCCGGTTCGTGGCCTCGCGGATCCGCACCAGCGCCTGCGCGTACTGGCCGTCCCGGTTGTCCAGCCAGCCCATCGTGGCGAGCAGGAACACGTCGAAGACGGCGTACGCACCGAGCGCGAAGTCCTCGCGCAGCGCCTGGAGCTGGGCGCGGGCCTCGGTGATCCGGCCGGTGCGGCCGAGGAGGTTCGCGAGGAACATCCGGGCGGCCGGCATGGCCTCGTTGCCGTACCCCTGCCACCTCGCCGTGATCTCGGTGAGGATCGCCTCGGCCTCCTCGGCCTCCCCGTTCTCGACCAGCGTCCCGGCCATCCGTACGCGCAACACCGTCACCTGGGCCTTGGCGCCCAGGCGTTCGGCGTGCTCGATGGCCGCCCGGAAGTCCTCGGCGGCCAGCGCGTACATGCCGCGCTTCTCCCGGGACTCGGCGCGCGCCGACAGCGCCTCGGCGCAGCCCCAGTCGTCGCCGAGCTCGCGGAAGAGGTCCAGGCTCTCCTCGGCGTCGCGGGAGGCGTCGCCGGCCCAGTCCGCCCGGTTGGCGAGGACGTTGGCGCGGAGCTGGAGGGCGGAGGCGAGCTCCCAGCGGTAGCCGAAGGACCGGGCGGTCTCGACGGTGTCGTCCACGACGCTCTGGAGCAGCCGGGGGTCGCCCGCGATCATGACGGCGTAGATCCAGAGGAAGGAGGGCGACCGGCAGGTCTGCGGCAGCCCGGGCCGGTAGGCGGCGAGCACGCCCTCGATCTGGGCACGGACCTCGGGGGTGTCCCAGGTGTCGCTGTTCTGGTCGCGGGCGGCCAGCCGGATCAGCTGGATGCCGCGCCAGGCCTCGGTGAGCAGTTCGCCGGTGTACGGCGGGGGCGTGTCGACGATCCGCTGGTAGACGGGCTCGGCGGGGGCGGTGGGCGGTGCGAAGGGGTTGGGGCCGAGCGCGGCGGCCGCCGCGGACCAGTGCCGGGACTCGGTGGCCAGGTCGTGCATGTGCCAGTACCAGCCCAGGGAGTGGACGAGGCACAGCACCTCGTCGGCGTCGCGGGCGGCCACCGCGCGGCGCAGGGCGGTACGGATGTTCTCGTACTCGGTGACGAGGCGCTCGGTGGCGGCCCCCTGCCCGTGGCCGCGGAGCAGCGGCTCGTTGGTGCGGGCCAGTTCGCGGTAGTGGACGAGGTGGCGGCGCTCGGTGTGCTCGCGGTCGCCCTCGGCGGTGGCGAGGCGCTCGGCGGCGTACTCGGCGACGGTCTCCAGGAGGCGGTAGCGCATGCCGGAGCCGTCGGGTCCGGGGGCGGCGACGACGAGGGATTTGTCGACGAGGGAGCCGAGGACGTCGGCGGTGTCGTAGGACGGGTCGGCGCACACGGCCTCGGCGGCGGCGAGGTCACAGCCGCCCGCGAACACGGACAGCCGGCGCAGCACGGTGCGTTCGGGCTCGTCGAGGAGGTCCCAGGACCAGTCGACGACGGCGCGCAGGGTCTG
>NZ_JBEZKE010000026.1:0-104900 GCF_040651555.1 Streptomyces sp. NPDC048424
CCTGGCCGAGACCGCCCGCTTCGTCGCCACCCACACCCTGCCCGTCTTCATCCGAGGTGTCGTCAGCCCCGGGCGCTGCCCCCGGACCCCCGCGCCTCAAACGCCGGCGTGGCTGAAAGTGCGGGCGCCCGCACCTCAAATGCCGGCGAGGCCGAGCTTGCCGCCGGCAGGGGTGAAAGTGGGGCCGGGCTGCGCGCGGCAGAGGCGGCTGGGAGGACCGTGCGGCGGCGGGCCGGTGGGGATCCGGTCAAGGCGTTGCTGCACCGGCACCAGGAGCTGTGCGAGCGGGCCGTGGACCCGCTGGAGATCGCCGCCGGCCTGGAGGCCCACGGCATCACCGACCGCACCGCCGCCCGCTTCCGCCACCGCGACGTCTTCTCCCTCGCCGAGGAGCTGTACGCCCGGAGCCCGCGCGGGGAGCTGGCGGAGCACCCCGCCGCCCGGCCCGGCCGAGCCCCCGCAGGGGCCCCGGCCTTCCGGGGCTTCGGCTACGCGCTGCTGCCCGGCGCCCTCGCGTTCGGCGCGGCCGCCGTCGCGCCGACGTGGGCCGGACCCGTCGCCGTGGCCGCCACCGTCGCCGCCCTGGTGTGGCCGGGGCGGGCCGCCGGGGGCCGGTTCCCGTACGCCGCGCACCTGTTGGCCGCGGCCCTCGTGGCCTGGGCCGCGCACCGGCACGGCGCCGCCCTCGCCGTCGGCCTCGCGCTGGCCGTCGCCCCCGGGCACCTGGCCGCCGCCGCGTTCGCCGCGGGGGCCCGGGCCCGGCTCGGCGGGAGCCGCGCCCTGGAGGACTTCGCGGACCGGGCCCGGCCCCTGCTCATCGCGGCCGTCGCCGTGTTCACCGCGGCCGCCGCGGGGGCGGCCGCGCTCGCCGGCACCGCGCTCCCGGTGGCCGTGCCGCTGGCCCTGCTGCTGTTCCTGACCCGGCTCCTGCTCCGGCACGGCGCCCACCGCGGCCCCGTCGGCGCCGCCCTCGTCCTCGCCCTGATCCCGGTCCCGGCGGCGGCGATCGCCGCCGCGGCCGGACTCCTCGTACACGCCGTCCTCGCCCTGTCCCGTGCATCCGCGCATGCGCGGCCCTGACGCGGCAGGGACGACCACCGACCTTCGGAGCCGACGCCGAGGCGCTGTACCCGTACCCCGCCCCATCCACCCACCCGTCCGCAAGGAGAAACAGACATGACCGGCCAGCCAACCAACCAAGGGGTCACGCGATGAGGGTGCTGCTGATCGGAGCCAACGGATACCTCGGCCGCTACGTCGCCGACCGGCTGCTCGCCGACCCCGCCGTCCAGCTCACCGCGCTCGGCCGCGGCGACGACGCCGACGTCCGCTTCGACCTCGCCACCGGCAGTCCCGGCGCGCTCACCCGCTTCCTCGACGCCGTCCACCCGGGCGTCGTCATCAACTGCGCCGGCGCCACCCGGGGCGGGGCCCGGGAACTCACCCGGCACAACACCGTCGCCGTCGCCACGATCTGCGAGTCGCTGCGCCGCAGCGGCTGCGGGGCGCGGCTCGTCCAGCTCGGCTGCGCCGCCGAGTACGGGCCCAGTCAGCCCGGGTCCTCCACGGCCGAGGACGCCGTGCCGAGACCCGGCGGGCCGTACGGCGTCAGCAAACTGGCCGCCACCGAGCTGGTGCTCGGCTCCGGCCTGGACGCCGTCGTCCTGCGGATCTTCTCGCCCGTCGGCCCCGGCACCCCCGCCGGATCCCCGCTCGGCCGGCTGGCCGAGGCCATGCGTCGCGCGATGCAGGCGGGCGACGGCGAGCTCAAGCTCAGCGGGCTCGGCGTGCAGCGCGACTTCGTGGACGTACGGGACGTGGCGCGGGCCGTGCACGCGGCCTCCCTGTCCGCCGCCCAGGGCGTCGTCAACATCGGCACCGGCCGCGCGGTCCGGCTGCGCGACGCGGCCGCCGTCCTGGCCCGGGTCGCCGGGTACGCAGGCGCCCTGCACGAGCTGGACGTCCCGCACGGCGGCTCCCAGCAGGGCCACCACCCGGGCCGGCCGGCCGGGCTCGCCTCCATCGGAGCCCCCCGCTCCGAGGCCACCGCGGAGCAGCTCTCCGGCGCGGCCCCCCAGCCGTACCCGTACCCCGACGGCTGCGGAGCCTGGCAGCAGGCGGACGTCCGTACCGCCCGCGACCGGCTCGGCTGGCGGCCCCGGATCAACCTGGAGGAATCCCTCGCGGACATCTGGATGGAGGCGGCGTGCCGCATCTGACCACGCCGCCGGGGTCGGTGACCGCCGCCGCGGCCGAGGCCGGCCGCCTCGGCCTCGGCATCCCCGGCTACGCGCACCCCCTGCTCGCCCCGGTCGAATGGGCCGAGCTGACCCGCCCCGGCACCCCGCTGCACTGGGCCGTGCTCAACGTCACGGACGGTCCCGGCGGGCGGCCCGACCCGCACTGCACGGAAGCGGCGGCGAAGCTGCGCGGCGCGGACGGCACGGTCCTCGGCCATCTCGCGATGCGGGACGGATCGCGGTCGTTCGGGGAGCTGGTCTCCGACGCCCACCGCTTCCGCGACTGGTACGGGGTCGGCGGCTTCTACCTCGCCGACACCCCGGCCGACAAGGCGGACCTGGCCTCGGTGTGCCGGGTCGTCGAGTCCCTGCGCGGTCTGGGCGAGGACCTGCGGATCGTGCTCGGGCACGGCACGCACCCGTACGAGGGCTACGCGGAGGCCGCCGACCAGCTGGTCACCTTCTCCGGGCCCTGGGCCGACTACCGGTGGTCGCAGGTGGCGGAGTGGACCGCGGACCATCCGGCGGAGCGGTTCTGCCACCTGGTCCACGGGGTGCCGCGCACGCACCTGGAGGAGGCGATGCGGATCGCCCGCTGGCAGGGCGCGGGCACCATCTGGTTCACGGACCGGCGCGCGGTCGGCGACCGTGACCCCTGGGCCTCGATGCCCGGGTACTGGGACGAAATCGTCTCAAGAATTGGGACAGGTGTCTTGGAATGAAGACGGCCGTGGCAGTGTTACGGAGAGAACCACCGTTAAGACGTCACCATCTACGGAGTCCCCGTGTCGCTGCCACCCCTGGTCGAGCCAGCTGCTGAGCTCACCGTTGACGAGGTCCGTCGGTACTCCCGCCACCTGATCATCCCCGATGTCGGGATGGACGGCCAGAAGCGCCTGAAGAACGCCAAGGTGCTGGCCGTGGGCGCGGGCGGCCTCGGCTCGCCCGCCCTCATGTACCTGGCCGCGGCCGGCGTCGGCACGCTGGGCATCGTGGAGTTCGACGAGGTCGACGAGTCGAACCTGCAGCGCCAGATCATCCACAGCCAGGCGGACATCGGCCGTTCCAAGGCCGAGTCGGCCCGCGACAGCGTGCTGGGGATCAACCCGTACGTGAACGTGGTCCTGCACGAAGAGCGGCTCGAAGCCGAGAACGTGATGGAGATCTTCAGCCAGTACGACCTCATCGTCGACGGCACGGACAACTTCGCCACGCGCTACCTGGTCAACGACGCCTGCGTGCTGCTGAACAAGCCGTACGTATGGGGCTCGATCTACCGTTTCGACGGCCAGGCCTCGGTCTTCTGGTCCGAGCACGGCCCGTGCTACCGCTGCCTCTACCCGGAGCCCCCGCCGCCGGGCATGGTCCCGAGCTGCGCCGAGGGCGGCGTGCTGGGCGTGCTCTGCGCGTCCATCGGGTCCATCCAGGTCACCGAGGCCATCAAGGTCCTCACGGGTGTCGGCGAGCCGCTGGTCGGCCGCCTGATGATCTACGACGCCCTGGAGATGCAGTACCGCCAGGTCAAGGTCCGCAAGGACCCCGACTGCGCGGTCTGCGGTCCGAACGCGACCGTCACCGAGCTCATCGACTACGAGGCCTTCTGCGGAGTCGTGTCGGAGGAGGCCCAGGAGGCCGCGCTCGGCTCGACGATCACTCCCAAGCAGCTCAAGGAGTGGATCGACAACGACGAGCCCATCGAGATCATCGACGTCCGCGAGATCAACGAGTACGAGATCGTCTCGATCCCCGGCGCGAAGCTGATCCCCAAGGGCGAGTTCCTGATGGGCACGGCCCTCCAGGACCTGCCGCAGGACAAGCGCATCGTCTTGCACTGCAAGACGGGTGTCCGCAGTGCGGAAGTCCTCGCGGTCCTGAAGTCCGCGGGCTTCGCGGACGCGGTGCACGTCGGCGGCGGCGTCATCGGCTGGGTCCACCAGATCGAGCCCGAGAAGCCGGTCTACTGAGCAGTCGCCCGGAGGGGCCGTACCGCGCGCGTCGTGCGGTACGGCCCCTCCGGCGTTCCGGTGTTCCGGCGTTCTCCGGATCCTGATCAGGCGCCCACCGGATCCTCCGGCGCGACGGGCGTCCCCGTGGCGTCCGGGCTCGCGGTGCAGACGGTGCCCGCCGCCGGCGTCTTCCCGTCCAGCAGGTACGTGTTGACGGCCTCCTGCACACAGGCGTCGCCACTGTTGTACGCGCCGTGGCCCTCGCCCTTGTACGTGAGCTCCACGCCCACGCCGGGGCCGAGCCGCTCCACCATGTTGCGGGCGCCCTCGTACGGGGTGGCCGGGTCGCCGGTGTTGCCGATCCCCAGGATCGGGGCGGAGCCGGGGGCGGACACGTCCGGGGTCTCCCAGGTGCCGGGCACCGGCCAGTCGGTGCAGCTCATCATCGCCCAGCCGAGGAAGTCCCCGAAGACGGGCGAGGCCGAACGGAACGCCGACAGGCGGGCCTTGGTCTCCTCCAGGGTGTAACGGTCCTTGGAGTCCACACAGTTGACGGCGGTGTTCGCGGCGCCGATGTTGCTGTAACGCCCTTGCTGATCACGGCCGTTGAGTGCGTCCGACAGGGCCATCAGCAGCTGCCCCTGGCCGCCCTCGGCCTCGTCGAGGCCCTGCTCCAGCAGCGGCCACAGCTCCTTGGAGTACAGGGCCTGCGCGATGCCGTTGGTGGCGGAGGTCTCGGTGAGCCGGCGGGCCCCGATGCCCGGGATGGGCTTCGCGGCCAGCTCCTTCTGGAGCTTGATGATGTTGGCCTCGATCTCCTTGGGCGTGCTGCCCTGGAGCCGGCACTCGTCGCCGCGGTCCACGCAGTCCTGGGCGAAGTTGTCGAGGGCGAGCTGGAAGCCCTTGGCCTGGCCCATCGCCCCTTCCTCGGAGTTCTTGGTCGGGTCCACGACGGCGTCGAAGACGGCCCGGCCGACGTTCTTGGGGAAGAGGTGGGCGTAGACCCCGCCGAGCTCGGTGCCGTAGGAGACGCCGAAGTAGTTCAGCTTCTCGTCGCCGAGGGCCTGGCGGATGCGGTCCAGGTCGCGGGCGGCGTCCGGGGTGCCGACGTGGGGCAGGAGCTTGCCGGACTTGTCCTTGCAGGCCTGCTGGTACTTCTTGATGTTGTCGACGTAGGTCTTCTCCTCCTGCGGGGTGTCCGGGGAGGAGTCCTGGGAGTAGTACACGTCCAGCTGCTTGTCGTCCTTGCAGAGGACGGGGGCGCTGGCGCCCACCCCGCGGGGGTCGAAGCTGACCAGGTCGTACCGGGCGCGCAGGGCCTCGTACTCCTTGGCGGCGCCGGGGAGGGTGGCGACGCCGGAGCCGCCGGGGCCGCCGAAGTTGAAGACCAGGGAGCCGAGACGATTCTTCTGGTCGCGCGCCTTGGCACGGATCAGGGCGATCGGGATCGTCTCGCCGCCCGGGTCGGCGTAGTCGAGGGGGACGTCGAGGGTGGCGCACTGCCAGTCCTTGGGCGGGACCGGGCCGCTGCCCTGGGCCGGGGTGGGGGCGTCGCAGTCGCCCCACTTGAGGGGCTTGGCCGGCTTGGTGCCGTCGGCCTGCGGCCGGCTCCCTTCGCCGTCGTCGGAGCACGCGGCCGTGGAGAGCAGAGCGGCGGCGAGTGCGGCGGCGGCGGTGACCCGCCAGGCGTTTCTCGGCATGCCTCCATCCTGTGCGCCCTCCGCCGCCCCCGCCCCCGCGCTGACCCAAACGGGTCCCCCGCGCCCCCTGCTCCGGCTGCGCCAAACCCAGCCCCTTCGGCTGCGCCGCGCATATTCAGCCCCAGACCCCGCTCCTCAAACGCCGGAGGGGCTGAAATGGCCCGGCGGAGCGGGAGGAGCCACATTGCCCTCAGGGGAGGGAGGCGGCGGCGGCGCGGCCCGTGGCGGCGCAGGCGGCGATGCCCACGCCCTCGTACGCGGCGCCGCACAACGCCAGCCCCGGCAGTTTCGCCGCGGCTTCGCGGATGCGCCGCACGCGCTCCCGGTGGCCGACGCCGTACTGCGGCAGGCCCCGGTCCCAGCGGGTCACGCGGGCCGCGAGGGGCTCGCCCATCGGCCCCACCGCGTGGTGGAGCTCGGCGATCGCCGCCCGGACCAGGTGCCGGTCCGGGCGGCGCAGCAGCTCCTCCTCGCCGATCCGGCCGACGGAGGCCCGCAGTACGAAGGTGTCCGGCGCCGACGCGTGCAGCCAGCCCCACTTGTTGGACAGGAACGACGCCGCCTTCAGGACGCGCCCGTCCACCGGCGGGACGAGGAACCCGTTGCCCTCCGGGAGGAAACGGGCCCGGGCCCGGGAGAACGCCATCGTGATCACCGCCGTCGAGGCGTGCGGGATCGCCGACAGCTCGGACTCCGCGAGCGGCGAGTGCGGCCGCAGCAGCTCCGCCGCCGCGAACGCGGGCAGCGCGAGGATCACCGCGTCGGCCTCCATGGTCAGGGCCCCGTCACCCGTCATGGCCCGTACCCGCCAGCGGCCGCCCGGGATCCGTTCGAGCGAGCGCGCCGCCGTCCCCGTCAGGATGCGCGCCCCGGACGCCTCGGCGACCGCCTGCGGGAAGCGTCCCGTGCCGCCGCTCACGCCCCGGACGGCCGCGGGGGCCGGCCGGGCGGCGCCCTCCGCCTTCATGCGGCGCAGTGCGGGCAGCAGCGGGCCGCCCTGTTCCGCCAGCGCCGCGATCCTCGGCATGGCCGCCCGCAGCGAGAGCCGGTCCGCGCGGCCCGCGTACACCCCGCCCAGCAGCGGTTCGATCAGCCGGTCCACGGCCTCCTGGCCGAAGCGCCCGGCCAGGTAGCCGGCGACCGAGCAGTCCTCGGTCAGCGGCTGCGCCGCGCGCGCCTCCTCGGCGGCGAGCCGGGCCAGGCCCGCCGGCGAGAGCAGCCCGGTGCCGGCCAGCTCCGCGGGATCGGCCGGGACGCCCATGACGTGCCCGGCCGGCAGCGGCCGCAGCGCGCCGTCGGTCCAGATCGCGGTGGGGGACGGCGCCGGGTCGCACAGGGCGTCGCCGAGGCCGACGGCGGTTGCCAGTTCCACGGCCTCCGGCCGCAGCGCCATGAGGGATTCCGCGCCCTCGTCCACGGTGATCCCGGCGATGGTGCCGGTGCGGAGCTTGCCGCCGACCTTGCCCTGGCTCTCCAGTACGGTCACCTCGGCCCGGCCGCGCAACTCCCACGCGGCGGCCAGCCCGCTGATGCCGCCACCGATGACGATCACTGAACGCATTGTCTTCTCCCGCGACCGATATGTCCCCCTGCCCCCTGTGGAATGTATGCGGCTCCCCGGTGTCAGCGCTTCGTGCTTTCGGCCAGAGCCCGGATCTCCTCCTGGTACGGGAAGCTGCCCGGCTCGTACGCGCAGTACGGATCCGCCGCCAGCACGTCCCGGGTGGAGCCGTACGCCCGCGAGCGCGAGCCGCCGCACACCGACCTGAACTCGCACGCCCCGCACTTCCCGCCCAGCAGCGACGGGTTGCGCAGCCGCGTGAACAGCTCCGATTCCCGGTAGATCTCCGTCAGCGGACGGTCCTTCACATTGCCGCCCGACACCGGCAGGAAGCCGCTGGGATGCACCTCGCCCGTGTGCGAGACGAAGACGAAGCCGCGCCCCGAGGACACGTCCATCGGCGGGCGGCGCACCGCGCGGCGCTCCCCGTCGAAGAGCCCCAGCTCCGCGGCGCGCGCCGTGAGGCGTCCGTACAGCGGTCCCAGCCGCGGGCGTTGCCCGTGAGCGTCGAGGACGGCGCGCTGGAGCGCGACCCGGCGGAAGTGGTGGCCCTCGGTGGTCTTCACGGCCATCACGGAACCGCAGTCGTGGAGGAAGTGCAGCACGTCCTCGATCTCGTCCGCGGTGAGCGGCTCCAGCTGCTCACCGCGCCCGGTGGGGACGAGCAGGAAGCCCGACCACAGCATCGCCCCCTCGCGCCGGACCAGGGCCGCGACATCGGCCAGGTCCTCCAGCCCGTGCCGGGTGACGGTGGTGTTGACCTGGACCTTGAGCCCCAGCTCGCGGGCGGCCCGCCAGCCGTCCAGGGTCCTGTCGAAGACGCCGGGCACGCCCCGGAAGGCGTCGTGCCGCTCGGCCGTCGAACCGTCCAGGGAGAGCGACAGGGCCACCGCGCCCGCCTCGCGCACCGCGGCCAGAGCGGCCCGCGTGAGGGTCGGCGTACCGGAGGGGGAGACCGCGACCCGCAGCCCGAGCGAGGTCCCGTACGCGATCAGGTCGGTGAGGTCGGCCCGCTGGAAGGGGTCCCCGCCGGTGATGACGAACAGCGGGCCCGGCCGGCCGAAGGCGGCGACCTGGTCCATGACGCGGCGGGCGCCGTCGCCGTCGAGCTCATCGGGGTGCCGGGCGGTCTGCGCCTCGGCCCTGCAGTGCAGGCAGGCCAGCGGACAGGCCCGGGTGGCCTCCCAGATGACGAGGAACGGCCGTTCGCAGACGCAGTGCCGGGGCCGGCGGACGACGGCGGGCGGCTTCACGACACCCGCTCCCAGCCGCGCCGGTCCGGGCGTTCGGCCGGCTGCCGCGGATCGCGCCGCCGGTAGACCACGTAGGGCCGGAACAGGTACTTCAGGGGCGCCGAGAACGTGTGCACCAGGCGCGAGTACGGGATCAGGGCGAACAGCGTGAAGCCGAACAGCACGTGCAGTTTGAAGGCGAGCGGGGCGCCCGCCATCAGCTGGTAGTCCGGGGTGAAGGTGAACAGGCTGCGGAACCACACCGAGATGCCCTCGCGGTAGTTGTAGCCGTCCGTCCGCCCCGTCGAGTTGAGGACGGTGGCCGTCAGGCCCAGCACGATCGCGCCCAGCAGGAAGGCGTACATCAGGTGGTCGCTCCGCAGCGTCGCCCGGCGCACGGCGGGGACCCTGAGGCGCCGGTACACGAGGATGCCGACGCCCGCGGCGGCGGCGACGCCCGCGACCGCGCCGGTGGAAACGGCCAGCAGGTGGTACGCGTGGTCGCTCAGGCCCACCGCGTCGGTCCAGCCCATCGGGATCAGCAGGCCCACCACGTGGCCCAGCACCACGAACAGCATGCCGAAGTGGAACAGCGGCGAACCGATCCGCAGCAGCCGCGACTCGTGCAGCTGCGAGGAGTGGGTGGTCCAGCCGAAGGCGTCGAACCTGGCCCGCCAGAGCGTGCCCGCGATCAGCAGGGCGACGCAGACGTACGGGAGCACGCCCCACAGGATGAGGTCCATCAGGCCGTCCGCCTTTCCGCGAGGGTGGGCCAGGGCAGATCGGAGGGCCGGTCGATCCCGGGGCCGAAGGGTTCGAGGGGGGAGCCCGCGCCCACCAGCTCCTGCGGCGGTCCGTTCCTCGCGAGGGCCTTCGCCTCGGCCCTGGTCTCGGGCGAGGGACCGGGCAGGGTCGTGCAGACGGCCTCCAGCACCCGGGCGTACGGGGAGCCGGACTCGGTGAGCGAGAGCCGCAGCAGCTCCAGCCCGGCCCGGTGCTCCTGGAGCAGTTCGGTGCCGGCCCGCTCGCGCAGCGCGGCGAACTCCAGGGCCGCGGGCAGGAAGTCGGGCAGTTCCTCGCCGGTGAACTCCAGCCCGAAGTCCCGGTAGATCCGCTTCAGCCGGACCAGGGACAGCCCGCGGCGCCTGGTGTCGCCGTCGGTCCACCAGGTCAGGTACAGGCAGCGCCGGTTGCGGGTGTCGAAGGTGGAGGTGTACGCGGCGCACAGCTCGATCGGGGTGCTCGCCCCGGCCTCGTCGAGGAAGGAGCCGAGCAGCGCGGCCGGTTCGGCGGGCGCCCCGGCGAGGGCCGCGCGCAGCCGCGGGAGTTCGTCGTGGAAGTGGTCTCCGGGGTACTGCAGGACGCAGCCCGCGACCAGTCGTACCAGGGCGTCGGGGGTCACGAGCTCCTCCTTGTGGGGCTGAGGTCGAGCATCACGCGCGGTTCGCCGGCCGTGCCCACCGGGCAGGCGTCGTCCAGCGGGTGCGACGAGGCGAGGGCTTCCGCCTCGGGGCGGGCGGCGCTCGGGACCACGAACCGGTCCTCGATCTTGGCGATGGCGAGCAGGCGGAACATGTCCTCCATCTCGGCGCCGGTCAGGCCGACCGCCGCGGCGATGGACTCGTCCGCTTCCTCGCCGAGGTTGATCCGGCGCATGTACGCGCGCATCGCGGCCATCCGGCGCAGCACCGCCTCGACGGCGTACGTGTCGCCCGCCGTCAGGATCGCGGCGAGGTACTCGACGGGGATGCGCAGCGCGTCGATGGCCCCGAAGAGGTTGCCCGCGTCCTCGCCGTCGCTGCCGGTGGCGGCGACCGCCTCGACGACGGGGGAGAGCGGGGGCACGTACCAGACCATCGGCATGGTCCGGTACTCCGGGTGGAGCGGGAGGGCGACCTGGTAGGTGGCGATCAGGTCGTGGACGGGGGAGTTGCGCGCCGCCTCGATCCACTCGTGCGTGATGCCGGCCGCGCGGGCGGCCGCGACCACGGCCGGGTCGTTCGGATCGAGGAAGCACTCCAGCTGGGCGGGGTAGAGGTCGTGCTCGTCCTCGACGGCCGCGGCCTCGGCGACCTTGTCGGCGTCGTAGAGCATCACACCGAGGTAGCGCATGCGGCCCACGCAGGTCTCGGAGCAGACGGTCGGCATGCCGACCTCGATGCGCGGGAAGCAGAAGGTGCACTTCTCGGCCTTGCCGGTGCGGTGGTTGAAGTACACCTTCTTGTACGGGCAGCCGGTCACGCACATGCGCCAGCCGCGGCAGCGGTCCTGGTCGACGAGGACGATGCCGTCCTCCTCGCGCTTGTACATCGCGCCCGAGGGACACGACGAGACGCACGCCGGGTTCAGGCAGTGCTCGCAGATCCGGGGCAGGTAGAACATGAAGCTCTGCTCGAACTCGAAGCGGATCCGCTCCCCGACCTCCTCGCGGATCTTCTCCACGATCGGGTCCTTCGGCGCGTGCGCGGGGGCGCCGCCGAGGTTGTCGTCCCAGTTCGGACCCCACTCGATCGTGTCGATGGGCTCGCCGGTGACCTGGGAGACGGGCCGGGCGGTCGGCATGTCGTCGCCCGCCGGCGCCTCGGTGAGGTTCTTGTACTCGTAGGTCCAGGGCTGGTAGTAGTCGTCGATCTCCGGCAGGTGGGGGTTGGCGAAGATGTTCCCGAGCTTCTTCAGCCGGCCGCCGGCCCTGAGGCGGAGCCTGCCGGAGCGGGTGCGCTCCCAGCCGCCCTTCCACTTCTCCTGGTCCTCCCAGCGGCGCGGATAGCCCTGGCCGGGGAGGGTCTCGACGTTGTTGAACCAGACGTACTCGGTGCCCTGCCGGTTGGTCCACGCCTGCTTGCAGGTGACCGAGCAGGTGTGGCAGCCGATGCACTTGTCGAGGTTCATGACCATCGCGACCTGTGCCATGACGCGCATCAGTACTCCACCTTCTGGTCGCGGCGGCGGATGACCGTCACCTCGTCGCGCTGGTTCCCGGTCGGGCCCAGGTAGTTGAAGGCCCAGGTGAGCTGGGCGTAGCCGCCGATGAGGTGGGTGGGCTTGAGCATCACCCGGGTCAGGGAGTTGTGGATGCCGCCCCGGCGGCCGGTCTTCTCGGTCTTGGGGACGCCGACCGTGCGCTCCTGGGCGTGGTTCATGTAGACCGTCCCGGGCGGCATCTTGTGGGAGACGATCGCGCGGGCGGTGACCACGCCGTTGCGGTTGACCGCCTCGATCCAGTCGTTGTCCGCGACGCCGATCGCCTCGGCGTCCTGCGGGGACATCCACACCGTCTGGCCGCCCCGGCCGAGGGTCATCATGTAGAGGTTGTCCTGGTACTGGCTGTGGATCGCCCACTTGTTGTGCGGGGTCAGGTAGCGGACGGCGACCGACTTCGTCTTCTCGTCGACGACGCCGAGCTCCGGCTCCCCGTACAACGTGTGCATGTTCAGCGGAGGCTTGTAGACGGGCAGCGATTCGCCGACCTCGTGCAGCCAGTCGTGGTCGATGAAGAAGTGCTGGCGGCCCGTGAGGGTGTGCCAGGGCTTGAGGTGCTCGGTGTTGACGGTGAAGGCGGTGTAGCGGCGGCCGCCCGCCTCGCTGCCCGACCACTCGGGCGAGGTGATCACCGGGACCGGGCGGGCCTGGGTGTCGGCGAAGGTGATCCGCTTGCCCTCGGCCTCGGCGGCCAGATGGGCCATGTGCGTGCCGACCTGCTTCTCCAGGGTCTGGAAACCCTGGGTGGCGAGCCGCCCGTTGGACGTTCCGGAGAGGGAGAGGATCGCCTCGCAGGCGCGCTGCGCCGTGTCCAGGCGCGGGCGGCCGTCGGCGGTCCCGCCGCGGACCAGGCCGTTCTTCGCTCCGAGGTACGCGACCTCCTCGGCCACGTCGTAGGTGACGGCCTTCGTCGTGACCCCCAGCTCGTCGACCAGCGGGCCGAGCGCGGCGAACTTCTCGCCGACCGCCCCGTAGTCCCGCTCGACGACGGTCAGGTCGTACATGGTCCGGCCGGGCACCGGCTCGCACTCGCCCTTGGACCAGTCCAGCGCGACCCCGCCGGGCTGGGCCATCTCACCGCCCGGGGTGTCGTGCTGGAGGGCGGTGGCGACCAGGTCCTTGCGCACGCCCAGCCGGGTCCCGGCGAGGTCGCCGAAGCTCCGGGCGATCGCCAGGAAGGCGTCGTAGTCGGAGCGGGCCTGCCAGGGCGGGTCCACGGCCGGGGTGAAGGCGTGCAGGAAGGGGTGCATGTCCGTGGAGGACAGGTCGTGCTTCTCGTACCAGGTGGCCGCCGGGAGGACCACGTCGGACAGGAGCGTCGTGGACGTCATCCGGAAGTCCATGGTCATGAGGAGGTCCAGCTTCCCCTCGACGTCCTCCTCCCGGTACGTGACGTCCTTCGGCGTGCAGCGCGGGCCGTCCTCGGCGAGGTTGGAGTGGGTGCCGAGGAGGTGCTTGAGGAAGTACTCGTTGCCCTTGGAGCTGGAGCCGAGGAGATTGGCCCGCCACACGTTGAGCACGCGCGGCCAGTTGCGCGGCGCGTCCGGGTCCTCGCCGGCGAAGCCGAGGCTGCCGTCCTTGAGCTGACGAATCGTTTCGGCAATCGGGTCGGCGGCCTCGCCCAGCTCCAGCGGGTTGCGGTCGAAGGTCGGGTAGGAGGGCATCCAGCCCATCCGGGCGCTCGCGGCCAGGCAGTCCGCGCCGGTCATGCCGGTGAAGGCCCCGGTGGCCAGCGGCGAGGCCAGGGCCTCGGCGGGCAGGGTGTCGTAGCGCCACTGGCCGGTGTGCAGGTAGAACCAGGCCGCGCCGATCATCTGGCGGGGCGGGCGCGACCAGTCGGAGGCGGCGGCGAGGGTGGCCCAGCCGGTGACCGGGCGGCACTTCTCCTGGCCGACGTAGTGGCCCCAACCGCCGCCGTTGCGGCCCTGGCAGCCGGTGAGGGTGAGGAGGGCGAGGAACGAGCGGTAGATGGTCTCGGAGTGGAACCAGTGGTTGGTGCCCGCGCCCATCAGGATCATGCAACGGCCCTGCGAGCGCTCGGCGGTCTGCGCGAACTCCCGCGCCACGCGGGCGGCCTGCGCGGCCGGCACCGAGGTCAGCGACTCCTGCCAGCCGGGGGTGCCGGGCTGCGAGGCGTCCTCGTAGCCGGTGGGCCACTCGCCGGGCAGGCCCTCGCGGCCGACCCCGTACTGGGCGAGCATCAGGTCGAAGACGGTGGTGACGAGCCGGCCGCCGAGGCGGCGGACGGGGACGCCTCGGCGCACGGTGGAGCCCCGCTCGTCGTCCTCGAAGCGCGGCAGCGTGATCAGGGCGGCCTCCCCCTCGCCGAGGAGGGAGAGGCGGGGCACGGTGTCGCCGAGGTCGAGGTTCCACTCGGGGGTTTCGCTGCGGCCCCAACGGTGGCCGAGGGTGCCGTTCGGGACCACCGCCTCACCCGTGGCGTCGTCGACGAGGACGGTCTTCCACTGCGCGTTCTCCGTGTCCCGGCCGAGATCGGCGGCGGTGACGAACTTCCCCGGGACCAGACCCTGTTCCGTCTCCTTCAGCGATACGAGGAAGGGCAGGTCGGTGAACTGCCGTACGTAATCGGTGAAGAAGGGGGTCTGCCGGTCGACGAAGAACTCCTTCAGGATCACGTGACCCATCGCGAGGGCCAGCGCCCCGTCCGTACCGGGGTGCGGGTGCATCCATTCGTCGGCGAACTTGGTGTTGTCCGCGAAGTCAGGGGAGACGGTGACGACCTTCTGCCCCCGGTAGCGGGCCTCCGTCATCCAGTGAGCGTCGGGAGTACGGGTGACGGGGACGTTGGAGCCCCACATCATCAGGTACGCGGCGTCCCACCAGTCGCCCGACTCCGGCACGTCGGTCTGGTCGCCGAACACCTGCGGGGAGGCCACGGGCAGGTCGGCGTACCAGTCGTAGAAGCTCAGCATGGGCGCGCCGATGAGCGAGTGGAAGCGGGCGCCCGCCGCGTGCGAGGCCATCGACATCGCCGGGATCGGCGAGAAGCCGGCGACGCGGTCCGGGCCGTGCTCCGCGATCGTGTGCACGTGCGCGGCGGCGATGATCTCGGTCGCCTCCTCCCACGTCGCCCGGACCAGCCCGCCCTTGCCGCGGGCCCGCTGGTACGCGCGGCGGCGCTCGGGATCGCCCTGGATCTCGGCCCATGCCGCGACCGGGTCGCCGAGGCGCCGGCGGGCCTCGCGGTACATGGCGAGGAGCGTGCCGCGCACGTACGGGTGGCGGACGCGGGTGGGGGAGTACGAGTACCAGGAGAAGGAGGCGCCGCGGGGGCAGCCGCGGGGCTCGTACTCGGGGCGGTCCGGGCCGACGGAGGGATAGTCGGTGGCCTGGGTCTCCCAGGTGATGATCCCGTCCTTGACGTACACCTTCCAGCGGCACGAACCGGTGCAGTTCACGCCGTGCGTGGAGTGCACCACCTTGTCGTGGCTCCATCGGTCCCGGTAGAAGGCCTCCGCCGCCCGGCCGCCGGTCCGGTGGACCGTCCGCAGGTCCTCGGACATCTCGGCCCGGGTGAAGAAGCGGCCCGCCTTGATCAGCGAATCCGCGGCGTCCTGACGCTTTTGCACGGCGACCCTCCAGGCCGAAATCAATGGTGCGTTTTCGACGCTACGCCCGCGGAATGCACGAATCCGGTGACAAAGGTCCCGTACGTGCATGACCTCCTTCCGCTCTTTCGCGGGCCGATGGGATGCAAGGCTGGAAGGCGCCCAACTCCGCGCCGGCGGAGGCGAATCACGCGAAGGAATGCCAATTTGAGGAGGAGGGCGGGAATGGCGCCGAAGGCCGGGGGAGACGGCAAGTACCGGGAATACCGCTGGATACCGGACCAGCACGGGGCGTGGGCGATGCTGGCGGTGCCGTTCCTCGCGGGCACGTTCCTGGCCCCGCGGCCCGGGTGGGCGCACGCGGAGCTGTTCGCGGCCTGGCTGCTCGGCTACGTCGCGGTGTTCCACGCCCAGCAGTGGCTCCGGCTGCGGACGCGCGGGCTGCGCTCGGCGCGGCGGCACGGGCGGCCGGCGCTGGTGTCCGGGGCGGCGTTCGCGGTGGCGGCCGCGCCGCTGGTGCTGCTGCACCCCTGGCTGGTGGTGGCGGCGCTGATCGCGACGCCGTTCCTCGGGATCAACACGTACTACGCGTGGCGGGGCCGGGAGCGGGCGCTGGTGAACGGCCTGGCGGCGGTGGTTCCGGCGTGCGGGATGCTGCTGGTGGCGGCCCGCCTGGGCGGCGCGGAGCCGGGGGCGGCGTGGCGGCCGGCGGTGGCGTGCCTCCTGTACTTCGCGGGGACCGTGCCGTACGTGAAGACGATGATCCGGGAGCGGAACTCCCGGGCCTACCGGGCCGGTTCGGTGGCCTACCACGCGGTGGCCCTGGCGGTGGCCGCCTGCCTCTCGCCCTGGCTGGCCCTCCCCTTCACGGCCTACCTCGCCCGAGCCGCCGCCCTCCCGGGCCGAGGCCTCCGCGTCCCGCTGGTCGGCGCGACGGAACTCGCCTGCGCGTGTGCCTTGCTGGCGGCCCTGCTGCTCATCTTCTGAGGCGCGCCGCCGCCGGCCGGGCGCGCCGCCGCTTCCCGGGGCTCCGCCCCGAACCCCGCGCCTCAAACGCCGGCGGGGCTGGAAAATCCAGCCCGTCCGGCTAGATGGCTTCCTTGCGGGTCAAGAAGTTGAACGAGATCCACCCCGGCAGCACCGGGAGCCAGAAGGTCATCAGGCGGAACAGCAGCACCGCCGAGATCGCGACCTCCTTCTCCAGCCCGGCCGCGACCAGGCCCAGCGTCAAGGTGGCCTCCACCGCGCCCATGCCGCCCGGCGTCGGCGCCGCCGAACCGAGCGCGTTGCCCGCCAGGAACACCACCGCGATGCTCGCGTAGCTGATGGCCTCGCCGCCCCCGAACGCGCGGATCGACGCGTCCAGGCACATCACGAAGCAGCCCGTCAGCAGCAGCATCCCGCCGATGCCGGTCACCAGCTTCTTCGGCCGCTGCAACACGTCCAGCATGCGCGGCACCACACCCGCGAACAGCGCCCGTACCCGTGTCACGACGAACTTCCGCATGAACGGGACCGCCGTCACCACCAGCACCAGCACCGCCACCGTCAGCAGCCCCGCGATGACCGCCCGGGACGGGGTCATCTCGGGGGTCTTCTCGGTCCCGGTGAGGTAGCCGAAGGACAGCAGCAGCAGGATGTGGCTGGCCAGACCGAACAGCTGCGATGCGCCGACGCTCGCCACCGCGAGCCCCGGCCGGATCCCGGCCCGCTGCAGGAAGCGCGTGTTCAGTGCGACACCGCCGACCGCCGCCGGGGCCACCAGCTTCACGAACGAGCCGGCCACCTGCGCGATCACCGTCCGCAGGAAGGACACCCGCTCGGGTACGAAGCCGAGCAGGCTCATCGCCGCCGCGAAGTACGTCAGCGCCGAGAAGGCGAGGGCCGCGCCGACCCAGCCCCACTGCGCGTCCGCGACGGTCTCGGCGAGGGGGACGTGCGCGAGCTGCGTCAGCAGGAAGTACGCGCCGAAGGCGCCCGCGATGAACGAGACCAGCGTGCGCGGCCGGATCCGCTCCAGCCGGGCCGGCTCCACCGGTGCCTGCGGGCGGATCAGCAGCACCTGCTGGCGGATCTGGCTGAGCAGGTCCTCCTCGCGGGCCCCGTCCAGGGCGTCGTCGAGTGCCCTCTTCTCGGCCTTGCGGTCGGCCGCCGCCGAGGTCGGGGCGGCGGACGCGGAGGCCGCGGCCTCCGCCTCGCGCGCGGCCTTCGCCGCCCGCGACGACTCCAGTACGGCCTCCCGCTCCCGCTCGGCCCGTTCCCGGGCCAGCTTGCGCAGCGTCGCCCGGGTGGAACGGCTCAGCGCGATCGGCTGGAGCAGCGGCAGGCAGTCCGCCACCGCGTCCGGGCCGAGGACCGACACCGCCGAGGCCACCGACCGCTCCGCGCCGACCCGCAGGCCGAGCGTGGTGAGCATCTGGGCGATGTCCATCCGGAGCACCAGATCGCCCGCGGCGATCTCCCCGCCCCGCAGGTCGGTGAGGATGACGTTGCCGGAACGATCCACCACCAGGGCGTCCCCGGTGAGCCGCCGGTGCGCGATCCGCCGCGACTGGAGGGCCCGTACCTGCTCCCACGCGTTGCCGATCAGCTCGTCGGTGATCTCCTCGTCGGGGACCGAGTCCATGGTCCGGCCGCCCAGGTGCTCGTACACGAGCATCACGGCGTCCGGACCGAGCTCGGAGGTGGCGATCAGCTTCTGCGCGTTGGCCCCGGCCGCGATGGCCGCGTACGCGAGGAGTGCCTCCTGCTCCAGCGCCTGGCGCAGCGACAGCAGGCTGCGTCCCGTGGTGATGCCGCGCAGCGTGAGCCGGCGCCAGACCCGGTAGAAGAAGCCCTGGGCCTGCTGCTCGCGGTCGACGACGGTCACGTCGAGCGCCGGGCCGTCCTCCAGGGTGACGTGGTAGCGCCGGCCCCGGTCGTTCACCTCGGACGCCTCGGGGCCCTCGGGCATTTCGGCGCGCATCGCGCTGACCGGCTGGAAGCCGACCCGGCGCAGTCCGGCGAGGAGGTTCTGCCCGGTGGGGCGCACGTTGGGAGAGCCGACGGCGTACAGGGTGCCGTAGGCGACGCTCCAGCCGATCAGCACGGTGAGGATGATCGAGAAGGGCGTGGTGTACCCGTTGACCAGCATGGTGAGGGCGTTGAGCAGCAGGA
This sequence comes from Streptomyces sp. NPDC048424, assembly GCF_040651555.1. Taxonomy (NCBI): domain Bacteria; kingdom Bacillati; phylum Actinomycetota; class Actinomycetes; order Kitasatosporales; family Streptomycetaceae; genus Streptomyces; species Streptomyces sp. NPDC048424. The sequence continues at coordinate 18,384 of NZ_JBEZKE010000026.1, forward strand.
CCACCCACAGCGCCACGCGCCAGTGGGGTCTGCGGGTCATGCCGACGGCGGTCATGTACGCGATGACGGGCGCGAGGTAGCCGTGCACCGGGTCGGTCAGGGCCCCGCCGCCCGCCGAGCGGGTCAGGGCGTCCTGGATGGTGTCGGGGGCGGCCTGGGAGACCCACAGGTCGGTGGCGAGGGTGACGCCGTGCGCGAGGACGGCGGCGAGCACGCCGTCGGCGATGCGCAGCCCGTCGCGTTTGATCAGCCGCTCGATGGCGAAGGCGACGGGCAGCAGCAGCACCGCGATGCTGGACACGAGCGCCGCGACCTTGATCAGCAGGTCCGGCGCCTGGCCGGTGCCCTTGTTGATGTCCTCCTCGAGACCGACCGTGGTGCCGTGGGCGAAGGCGGCGATGGCGAGCAGGACGGCGATGCCGAGGACGCCGACGAGGAGGCGTACGAGGTCGGACGGCCGGTGCACGCGGGCGGCGAGCAGCGGCTCGTCGACCTCGACGCGGTCGGCGGCCGTGGGGGCGTGGCCGTGCGGCCCCTCCGCGTCCTCGCCCGCGCCGTCCGTACCGCTGCCGTCGGAGGTGCCGGGGGCACCCTCGGCGGGCGGGGTCTTCGACGGGATCTCCGGCGTGGCCTTCGGCGAGATCTCCGGTGTGGCCTCCGGGCGGGTCGCCGGAACGGGTTCGGGGCGGGAGGCGGCGCCGTCGTCTGGGCGCGCGCCGTCGTCGGTCGCCGCGCCGTTCGGAGGGCTCACACCCTGCTCCTTCGTCGTCACATCCGTCTCTTCTTGATCACGTATCACCAGTCACCGCCCGGAAGATGGTGGCACGGACCGACGGGCCAGCGGGGCATCAGGGTGCGCGCCGGTCCGGAACCCCGACTTCCGTCGGCGGGCCTCCGGTGTACTGCACCATGTGCTGAATGAGTGAGGAGCTGCCCGCGTACGCGGAGCACGTGCTTGAGGTGGCCGAGCGTATTCCGCCCGGCCGGGTGATGACATACGGGGACGTCGCCGAATGGCTCGGCGAGGGAGGTCCGCGCCAAGTCGGGCGTGTCATGGCCCTGTACGGGGGAGCCGTGCCCTGGTGGCGCGTGGTGCGGGCGGACGGCGTACCCCTGCCCGGCCACGAGCTGCGCGCCCTGGAGCGCTACCGGGCCGAGGCCACCCCGCTGCGCCTGACGGCGGGCGGCGAGCCGCGTCTGGACATGCGGCGGGCGCGCTGGGACGGCGCCCCGGGAGGACCCGGACGGGACGGCACGCGCGACGAGTCTCACACCTGACAGCTTCGGCCATGCGCGGCCCGGACGGGCGATCGGGCGACGGCGCGAACGTCCGTCCGGGGTACCCGGGGGGACTGCGCGGCGTCGGCCGGTTGCCGTAGCGTTGCCTCTTCGGCTTCTCCGCGAGCCGTCACGGCAACACCCGCAGACCCACCAGGACCGGCACCCCACGTGATCACCTCTTCCTCCGAAAGCCACCGCGCCGAGCGGCGGCGTACGCGGACCCCTGACGCGTACCGCCTCGTGCGCACCGGGCCGGAACGGGTGGATCCCCCTGTGCTGGACGCAGCGCAACGGGCGGTGGTTGACCACACCGGCGGACCACTCCTGGTCCTGGCCGGACCGGGCACCGGGAAGACGACGACGCTGGTAGAGGCGGTCACCGCCCGCGTGGAGGCGGGGGCGGACCCCGCCCGCATCCTCATCCTCACCTTCAGCCGCAAGGCGGCGGCGGAACTGCGCGACCGGGCCGCCCTGCGGCTGGGCGGTGCGCGGGCTCCGCAGGCCACCACCTTCCACTCCTTCTGCTACGGCCTGGTCCGCGCCCACCAGGACACCGACCTCTTCGCCGACCCGCTGCGGCTGCTGTCCGGCCCGGAGCAGGACGTGATGGTCCGCACCCTGCTGGAAGGCCAGCGCCGGATCCGCTCCATCCGCTGGCCCGACGACCTGCGGGCTGCGCTGACCACGCGCGGCTTCGCCGACGAGGTCCGTGCGGTGCTGGCCCGCGCCCGCGAACTGGGCCTCGGCCCGCAGGCCCTCTCCTCCTTCGCCGACCGCATCGGCCGCCCCGACTGGAAGGCGGCGGCGGCCTTCCTCTCCGAGTACCTGGACGTCCTGGACCTGCAGGGCACCCTGGACTACGCGGAACTCCTCCACCGTGCGGTCCTCCTGGCGGAGAGCACCCCCGCCCTGGCCTCCGCCTACGACGCGATCTTCGTGGACGAGTACCAGGACACGGACGCCTCGCAGCTGCGGCTGCTGCGGGCCCTGACCGGCCGGGGCGGCACGCTGGTCGCCTTCGGCGACCCGGACCAGTCGATCTACGCCTTCCGCGGCGCGGACATCAACAACGTCCTCGACTTCGAGTCCGCCTTCCCGGGCGCGCGGGTCGAGGCCCTGACCGTCGGCCGCCGCTCCGGCGCGGCCCTGCTGACGGCGACCCGTCTCCTGACCACCCGGATGCCGGTCCCGCGGCTGCCGGCCGCGGCGGTACGCGCCCACCGGAATCTCGCACCCGTTCGGGAGGGCGGCCGGGTGGAGGTCTTCACGTACCCGACGGCCGGCGCCGAGCTGGACAACATCGCCGACATCCTGCGCCGGGCCCACCTGGAGGACGGCGTCCCGTGGCAGGACATGGCCGTCCTGGTCCGCGCCGGCGGCCGCACCCTCCCGGCGATGCGCCGCGCCCTGATCGCGGCCGGCGTCCCCACCGAGACCGACGGCACGGACACCCCCCTCCGCCACGAACCCGCCATCACCCCCCTCCTCACCGCCCTCCGCCTCACCGCCACGGCAACCCTGCCCCCCGACCCGTCGCCCGAGCCGACCGCCACCACAGGCGAGGCGGGATCGGGGCCGGGCTCCGAGGCGGCCGCCTCCGGCTCCGCCGAAGTGGAAGCCGCAGGCACCGCGGACGCGTCCGCCGCCACGGGCGAGGCGGGACCGGGGCCGAGCCCCGAGGCGACCGCCGCAGGCGAGGCCGGACCTGGGCCGGGCTCGGAGGCGACCGCCCCCGGATCCGCCGAAGTGGAAGCTGCCGCAGGCGAGGCGGGATCTGGGCCGGGCCCTGACACAGCCGACCCCGCCGGAGGCGTCGAGGCGGCCATTGCCCTGCTCACCTCCCCCCTCGGCGGCATGGACGCCGCCGACCTGCGGCGGCTCGGCCGGGCCCTGCGGGACGAGGAGCGCGCCGCCGGCGTCAAGGTGCCCGCGCCCTCCGACGTGCTGCTCGCGCGCGCCCTCGCCGAGCCCGAGCGGCTCACCGCGCACGACCCCGTCTACGCCCGCGGCGCGCAGCGCCTCGGCCTGCTCCTGCGCAAGGCCCGCGAGCTGCTCCAGGGCGGCGGCACCGCCGAAGAGGCCCTGTGGATCCTCTGGGACGGCACCCCCTGGCCCCAGCGGCTGGAGCGCAGCGCCCGCCGCGGCGGCGCGGCCGGCCGCAACGCCGACCGCGACCTCGACGCCGTCTGCGCCCTCTTCGACACCGCCGCCCGCGCCGAGGAACGCACCGGCGGCCGCGGCGCGCTCAACTTCCTCGAACAACTGGAGGCGGAGGACATCGCCGCCGACACGTTGACGGCCCGCGCCACCCGCTCCGAAGCCGTCCGGCTGATGACCGCCCACCGTTCCAAGGGCCTGGAATGGTCCCTCGTCGTCGTCGCCGGCGTCCAGGAGGGCCTGTGGCCCGACCTCCGCCGCCGCGGCTCCCTCCTGGAGGCCGACCGCATCGGCCGCGACGGCCTCGCCGAGCCCCTCACCCCCGGCGCCCTCCTCGCCGAGGAGCGCCGACTCTTCTACGTCGCCGCCACCCGCGCCCGCGACCGCCTCGTCGTCACCGCCGTCAAGGCCCCCGCCGACGACGGCGACCAGCCCTCCCGCTTCCTCACCGAGCTCGGGGTCACCCCCAAGGACGTCACCGGCCGCCCCCGCCGCCCCCTCGCCGTGCCCGCGCTCGTCGCCGAGCTGCGCGCCACCACCGTCGACCCCGACGCCTCGCCCGCCCTGCGCGACGCCGCCGCCCGCCGCCTCGCCCGCCTCGCCGCGCTCACCGACGACGAGGACCGCCCGCTGGTCCCCGCCGCGCACCCGCAGCGCTGGTGGGGCCTGTACGAGCCCACCCGCAGCAGCGTCCCGCTCCGCGACCGGGACCGGCCCGTCGCCCTCTCCGGCAGCGCCCTGGAGCAGCTCGCCAACACCTGCTCCCTCCAGTGGTTCCTCGGCCGTGAGGTCAAGGCCGACACCCCCTCCACCGCCGCCCAGGGCTTCGGCAACGTCGTCCACGTCCTCGCCGACGAGGTCGCCTCCGGCCGCACCCCCGCCGACCTGGCCGTCCTCATGGAACGCCTCGACTCGGTGTGGGACGCCCTCGCCTTCGACGCGCCCTGGAAGTCCCGCCAGGAGAAGGACAACGCCCGCGCCGCCCTGGAGCGCTTCCTGCGCTGGCACACCACCGACCGCGGAGGCCGGGCGTCCGTCGCCACGGAGCACGAATTCGACGTCACACTCGAAGCCGGTGAGGTCGCCGTCCGCATCCGGGGATCCATGGACCGGGTCGAATCGGACCCGCAGGGGCGTGCGTACGTCGTCGACTTCAAGACCGGCAAGTCCGCGCCCACCCGCGACGAGGTCGCGCGCCACCCCCAGCTCGCCGTCTACCAGCTCGCCGTCCGCGAGGGCGCCGTCGACGAGGTCTTCGACGGCCTGCGCCCCGCCCCCGGCGGCGCCGAGCTCGTCCAGCTCCGCCAGGGCGCGGCCCAGCGCGACGGCGGCGACACGGTCCCCAAGGTCCAGGCCCAGCAGCCGCTCGACGGGGAGTGGGTCGGCGACCTGCTCGCGACCGCCGCCGGCCGGGTCCTGGACGAGCGGTTCGCGCCCGCCACGGGCAAGCACTGCGACCACTGCTCCTTCCGCAACGCGTGCAGCGCCCGCCCCGAGGGCCGCCAGACCGTCGAGTGAGCTCGGCGGCCGGGGCGGCCGCGGCAGTCGGGGCGGTCGGGGCTGTCGGTGGGGGCGGCTAGCCTTTTTACGTGTCCGCGCGTGCGTCCGTCCTCACCGATCCCGAGCAGCTCAAAGAGCTCCTCGGGATCCCCTTCACGCCCGAACAGATGGCCTGCGTCACCGCCCCGCCCGCCCCTCAGGTCATCGTCGCCGGCGCCGGCTCCGGCAAGACCACCGTCATGGCCGCCCGCGTGGTCTGGCTGGTGGGCACCGGCGCGGTCGCACCCGAGCAGGTCCTCGGCCTGACCTTCACCAACAAGGCCGCCGGCGAGCTGTCCGAGCGCGTACGGAAGGCCCTCGCGCGGGCCGGCATCACCGACCCGGACCCTTCCCCGGCCGGGCCCGGGGCCGGGTTCGACGCCGGGGCCGACGCGGCCGGCGGCGAGCCGCGCATCTCCACGTACCACGCCTTCGCCGGCCAGCTCCTGAAGGACCACGGCCTGCGCATCGGCCTGGAGCCCAGCTCCCGCCTCCTCGCCGACGCCACCCGCTTCCAGCTCGCCGCGAAGGTGCTGCGCGAGGCCCCCGGCCCGTACCCCTCGCTCACCAAGTCCGTCCCCGACCTGGTCGGCGACCTCCTCGCGCTCGACGGCGAGCTCTCCGAGCACCTGGTCGAGCCGGAGCGGCTGCGCCTCCACGACACCGCACTGCTGGACGTGCTCGCCGGCACGAAGCTCACCAACGAGGACCTGCGCAAGGTCCCCGAGGCGGTGCGCGGCCGCCTCGAACTGCTGGAGCTCGTCGTCCGCTACCGCGCCGCCAAGCGCGCCCGCGACCTCTTCGACTTCAGCGACCAGATAGCCCTCTCCGCACAGCTCGCCACCACCCGCCCCGAGGTCGGCGCGCTGCTGCGCGAGGAGTTCAGGGTCGTGCTGCTGGACGAGTACCAGGACACCTCGGTCGCCCAGCGCCTCCTGCTGTCCGGGCTCTTCGGCGCGGGTTCCGGCCACGCCGTGACCGCCGTCGGCGACCCCTGCCAGGCCATCTACGGCTGGCGCGGTGCCTCCGTGGCCAACCTCGACGACTTCCCCGAGCACTTCCCGCACGCCGACGGGAGCCCCGCCACCCGGCTCTCCCTCAGCGAGAACCGGCGCAGCGGCGGCCGGCTCCTCGACCTGGCCAACGGCCTCGCCGCCCCGCTGCGCGCCCTGCACGAGGGCGTGGAGGCGCTGCGCCCCGGCCCGGGGGCCGAGGGCGCGGGGCAGGTCCGCTGCGCCCTGCTGGAGACCCACGCCCAGGAGCTCGACTGGCTCGCCGACTCCGTCGCCCACCTGGTCCGCACGGGCACGGAGCCGCGCGAGATCGCGGTCCTGTGCCGCTCGGCCGGGGACTTCGCGCGGATCCAGGCCGTCCTGGTGGACCGGGACGTGCCGGTGGAGGTCGTCGGCCTGTCCGGGCTGCTGCACCTCCCCGAGGTCGCGGACCTCGTCGCGGTCTGCGAGGTCCTCCAGGACCCGGGCGCCAACGCCTCCCTCGTCCGGCTCCTCATCGGCCCGCGCTGGCGGATCGGCGCGCGCGACCTGGCCCTGCTGGGCCGCCGGGCACGGCTCATGGTGGGCCGTGCGCCGGCCGGGGCGGACCCGGACGAACGGCTCGCGGCGGCCGTGGAGGGCGTGGACCCGGCGGAGATCGTGTCGCTGGCCGACGCGCTGGAGACCTTCCTCGACGGCGCCGGACAGGCCCCGGACGACCTCCCCTTCTCGGCGGAGGCCCGGGTCCGCTTCGCGCACCTCGCGCAGGAACTGCGCGACCTGCGCCGTTCCCTGGCCGACCCCCTCATGGACGTCCTGCACCGCGTGCTGTCCGCGACCGGCCTGGAGGTGGAGCTGTCCGCGTCACCGCACGCGCTGGCGGCCCGCCGCCGCGAGACGCTGTCGAGCTTCATGGACGTCGCGGCCGGTTTCGCCGCGCTGGACGGCGAGGCCTCGCTCCTGGCCTTCCTCGCGTTCCTGCGCACGGCCGCCCAGTACGAGAAGGGCCTCGACCACGCCCTGCCCGGCGGGGAGAACACCGTCAAGGTCCTGACCGCCCACAAGTCGAAGGGCCTGGAGTGGGACGTGGTCGTCGTCCCGGACCTGTGCGCGGGTTCCTTCCCGAAGGAGAAGGCGCCGGAGGCCTGGACCTCGTACGCGAAGGTGCTCCCGTACGCGCTGCGCGGCGACGCCCCCACCCTGCCGGCGGACCCGGACTGGACCTCGGCCGGCCTGAAGTCCTTCAAGGCGGCCCTGAAATCCCACAAGGAGACGGAAGAGCTCCGCCTCGGCTACGTCACCTTCACCCGCCCCCGCTCCCTCCTGCTGGCCTCGGGCCACTGGTGGGGCCCGACCCAGAAGAAGCGCCGCGGCCCTTCGGCCTTCCTCCACGCCCTCCACGACCACTGCGCGGCGGGCCACGGCGAGATCGAGGCCTGGGCGGACGAGCCGGAGCCGGCCGCCGAGAATCCCTCCCTCGCCGACGAGTCCACCCCGGACCACTCCTGGCCCCTCCCGCTCGACCCGCGTTCCCTCACCCTGCGCCGCGCGGCGGCCGCCCTGGTGGAGTCCTACCTGGCGACCCCGCCCCCGCCGGAGGACGACCCCTACCTCTGGCCCCCGGACTGCGAGGACCCGTCCTACGACGAAGAACCCTGGCCGGACCCCACCACCTGGCCCGGCGCCGGGACCCGGGAAGAAACCCCGGGCACGGCGCAGCCACGTCCCGACTCCTGGCCGAATCCCGCGCCCGACCCGGCAGCCCCGACCCCTGACGGTGCCCGGGAAGGAGCCCCGCATCCGCCGGAGCCGCGTCCCGACTCCGGGCCGGACCGTGCCGGCGAACCCGCGCCCGGGTCGGTAGCCCCGACCTCTGACGGGGGCCGGGAAGGAGCCCGGGGTACGGCGCAGCCGCGTCCCGACTCCTGGCTGGATCCCGCCGGCGAACCCGCGCCCGGAGCCTCGGGTTCCTGGCCGGATGCTGCCGTGCGCGTGCCCGCGCCACGCGCCGCAGGCCCGACCCCCGGCGGGGTCCGGGGCGGCGCCCCGGTTCCGGGAAGGGGCGGGGCGGGGGAGGACTCCGCCCCCGCCGACCCCGACGCGCCGCTGGACGACGAGCTCTGGCCGGAGGCCGAAGCCTGGCCCGCCGACCCGGCTCGGCCCACCACCCCGCTGGACGACGACCTCTGGCCGGAGGCGGCCGACTGGGCCGTCGCCGAGGGCCCGGGCGGAGCCCGCCACACGGCGGAGCCGCGCTCCGGTGCCACCGCCCCGGAGGGCGATGACCTCTGGGCTGGCGGAGCCGCAGCCGGCGGACGGGGCGCAGTCCGCCGAGAGGGCGAGCCGCGTACCAGTGCCACCGCCCCGGAGGGCGGTGACCCCTGGGCCGGCGAGGCCTGGGTCGGCGCGGGTGGACCCGGCGGGGGCCGATACGGCGGTGCGGCCGGACTCGCGCCGGAGGACGCGCGCGCCATCGCCTCCTGGGACCGCGACCTCGACGCCCTGGAGGGCGAGCTCCGCCGCGCCCGCGCCGCCGTCCGCGACGTCGAGCTGCCCGCCGCCCTCTCCGCGAGCCAGCTGCTCCGGCTCGCCGCCGACGAGCAGGGCTTCGTACGCGACCTCGCCCGCCCCATGCCCAAGCCCCCGCAGCCCGCGGCCCGCCAGGGCACCCGGTTCCACGCCTGGGTCGAGTCCCGCTTCGACGAGCTCCCGCTGCCCTTCCTCGACGTCCTCGACCCCGTCGCCGACCTCCCCGGCGCCGGCTCCGACCAGGAGATCGCCGACGAGGCCGACCTCGACTCCCTCAAGGCCGCCTTCGAGCGCAGCCCGTACGCCGACCGGCCGCCCCACCGCATGGAGGCCCCGGTCCAGCTCACCCTCGCCGGCCGGGTCATCCGCGGCCGGATCGACGCCGTCTACCGGAACGACGACGGCTCGTACGAGATCGTCGACTGGAAGACCGGCCGCACCACCGAGGCCGACCCCCTCCAGCTCGCCGTCTACCGCCTGGCCTGGGCCGAGGCCACGAACACCCCGCTCAGCCAGGTCACCGCCGCCTTCCTCCACGTCCGCAGCGGCCGCGTGATCCGCCCCCGCAACCTCCCCGACCGGGCCCGCCTTGAGCGGATCCTCCAAGGCAAATCGGACACCGACGGTGACCATCAGGTGGACGGCTAGGCTCGTGGGCATGAGCGACACCCCGCCGGACAACGTCGTCCGCACGTACATCGACACCCACCGCGCCGCCTTCCTCGACGACCTCGCCGAGTGGCTCCGCATTCCCTCCGTCTCGGCCCAGCCCGAGCACGCGGGCGACGTACGCCGCAGCGCCGAATGGCTGGCGGCCAAGCTCAAGGAGACCGGCTTCCCGGTGGCCGAGGTCTGGGAGACCCCCGGCGCCCCCGCCGTCTTCGCGCACTGGCCGAGCGAGGACCCGCAGGCCCCCACCGTCCTGGTGTACGGGCACCACGACGTGCAGCCCGCCGCCCTCGCCGACGGCTGGCACACCGACCCCTTCGAACCGGTGGTTCAGGACGGCCGCATGTACGGGCGCGGCGCCGCCGACGACAAGGGGCAGGTGTTCTTCCACACCCTCGGGGTGCGCGCGCACCTGGCGGCCACCGGCGCCGCCGCCCCCGCCGTGAACCTCAAGCTGATCGTCGAGGGCGAGGAGGAGTCCGGCTCCATCCACTTCCGCGAGCTCGTCGAGGCCCGCGCCGCCGAACTCGCCGCCGACGTCGTGATCGTCTCCGACACCGGCATGTGGTCCGAGACCACCCCCACCGTCTGCACCGGCATGCGCGGCGTCGCCGACTGCGAGATCGACTTCCACGGCCCGGACCAGGACATCCACTCCGGCGCCTTCGGCGGGGCCGTGCCCAATCCGGCCGCCGTCGCCGCCCGCCTCGTCGCCGCCCTGCACGACGACGACGGGCGCGTGACGATCCCCGGCTTCTACGACGGCATCGCCGAACTCACCGAGGCGGAGCGCGCGCTCATCGCCGAGCTGCCCTTCGACGAGTCCGAGTGGCTCCGTACCGCCAGGTCCCACGCGGCCTCCGGCGAGGCGGGCTACTCCACCCTGGAGCGGGTCTGGGCCCGCCCGACGGCCGAGGTCAACGGCATCGGCGGCGGCTACCAGGGCCCCGGCGGCAAGACCATCGTGCCCGCCTCCGCCCACCTGAAGCTGTCGTTCCGCCTGGTCTCCGGCCAGGACCCGTACGAGGTCGAGGCCGCCGTCAGGGACTGGGTCGCGGCCCGGATCCCGGACGGGATCCGGCACGCCATCACCTTCGGCGCCCCGACCCGGCCGTGCCTGACCCCGCTGGACCACCCGGCCCTGCAGTCCGTCGTACGGGCCATGGGCCGCGCCTTCGGCCAGAAGATCCGCTTCACCCGCGAGGGCGGCTCCGGCCCCGCCGCGGACCTCCAGGACGTCCTGGACGCGCCCGTCCTCTTCCTCGGCATCTCGGTGCCGTCCGACGGCTGGCACTCGCCGAACGAGAAGGTCGAACTGGATCTGCTCCTCAAGGGCGTCGAGACGACCGCCTACCTCTGGGGAGACCTGGCCGCCACCCACCGCGCAACCGCCTGACACCCGACGCACGCACGCCTGCCTTGTCCCACCACCGGGGGAGTTGGAAGTACCTGTGAGCACCCATACCGAGCGCCCTCTCGCCGAGCGCCCTCTCTCGCTCGCCGCGCCCAGCGGAATCGACCGCGCCGCGCACCACCGCCTCGACGAGGCGTGGCTCGCCGCCGCCTGGAGCCACCCCACGACCCGCGTCTTCGTCGTCTCCGGCGGCCAGGTCCTGATCGACGACACCCCCGACGGGGGCTCCGGCATCGTGATGACCCCGGCCTTCGAGGCCCCGGTCACCGAGACCCACCGCTACTTCCTGGGCACCGACGAGGACGGCGTACGGTACTTCGCGCTGCAGAAGGACGCCCTGCCCGGCCGCATGGACCAGTCGGCCCGCCCGGCCGGCCTGCGCGAGGCCGGCCTGCTGCTCTCCCCGCGCGACGCCGGGCTGATGGTGCACGCCGTGGCACTGGAGAACTGGCAGCGGATGCACCGCTTCTGCTCCCGCTGCGGCGAGCGCACGGTGGTCGCGGCCGCCGGGCACATCCGCCGCTGCCCGGGCTGCGGCGCCGAGCACTACCCCCGTACCGACCCGGCCGTGATCATGCTGGTCACCGACGAGCACGACCGCGCGCTGCTGGGCCGCCAGGTGCACTGGCCGGAGGGCCGCTTCTCGACCCTCGCCGGGTTCGTGGAGCCGGGTGAGTCGATCGAGCAGTCCGTGGTCCGCGAGGTGTGGGAGGAGGCGGGCGTCAGGGTCGGCGAGGTCGAGTACGTGGCCAGCCAGCCGTGGCCGTTCCCGTACAGCCTGATGCTGGGCTTCACGGCCCGCGCCACCACCTCCGAGATCACCGTGGACGGCGAGGAGATCCAGGAGGCCCGCTGGTTCTCCCGCGAGGAGCTGCGCGCGGCGTTCGAGACGGGCGAGGTGCTGCCCCCGTCGGGGATCTCCATCGCCGCCCGGCTGGTCGAGCTCTGGTACGGCGAGCCGCTGCCGAAGATGGCGGCGTAACGTTCGTCACAGCAGAAGGCCCCCGCCTCGGCGGGGGCCTTTCTGGTGCGCGCGAGCACGCGCGGGTGCTCGGGGACGAGGCTGCCTCAGACGGCGAGGGCCTGCTTGACCTGGGCCAGGCTCGGGTTCGTCATGACGGACTCGCTGCCGGCGGCGGACTTCACGAGCACGGTGGGAACCGTCTGGTTGCCGCCGTTGGCCTTCTCCACGAACGCGGCGGACTCGGGGTCGAGCTCGATGTTGATCTCGTTGTACGCGATGCCTTCCCGGTCCAGCTGGGTCTTCAGCCGACGGCAGTAGCCGCACCAGGTCGTGCTGTACATCGTGACGGTGCCCGTGTCCTGCATGCTGCGCTCTCCTTCGTGAGGGCTCGGTGGTCCGAGTACTCGAACGTACGGGACCCCGCCGCCATTCCCGTACGGCCGCCCCCGCGCCCCCGGTGTGACTGATACGACTGATACGTGCCGCCTGTGGACGGTTTTCCCGCCCGTCCCACGAGACCTGGCAGCATGGCGGGGTGACATCAGCAACGCACTCCCCATCGTTCCCGGGTGGCCCCGCCTCCGCCGACTCGGCCGACGCGGTGCTCCTGGGCCTGGACCCGGAGCAGCGCGAGGTCGCGACGACCCTGCGCGGGCCGGTGTGCGTGCTGGCGGGCGCCGGTACGGGCAAGACCCGCGCGATCACCCACCGCATCGCCTACGGCGTCCGCTCCGGCCAGCTCATGCCGGCCAGTGTGCTGGCCGTCACCTTCACCAACCGCGCCGCCGGGGAGATGCGCGGACGCCTGCGCGCCCTCGGAGCGGGCGGGGTGCAGGCCCGGACCTTCCACTCCGCCGCCCTGCGCCAGCTCCAGTACTTCTGGCCCAAGGCGGTCGGCGGGGACGTGCCCCGGCTCCTGGAGCGCAAGATCCAGCTCGTCGCCGAGGCCGGCGCGCGCTGCCGGATCCGGCTCGACCGGGGCGAGCTGCGCGACGTCACCGGCGAGATCGAGTGGGCCAAGGTCACGCAGACGGTGCCCGCCGACTATCCGGCCGCCGCCCTCAAGTCGGGCCGCGAGGCACCCCGGGACATGGCCGAGATCGCCCAGATCTACGGGACGTACGAACAGCTCAAGCGCGACCGCGGCATGATCGACTTCGAGGACGTGCTGCTCCTGACGGTCGGCATCCTCCAGGACCGCCACGACATCGCCGAGCAGATCCGCACCCAGTACCAGCACTTCGTGGTCGACGAGTACCAGGACGTCAGCCCCCTCCAGCAGCGGCTGCTGGACCTCTGGCTCGGCGAGCGCGACAGCCTCTGCGTCGTCGGCGACGCCAGCCAGACCATCTACTCCTTCACCGGCGCCACCCCCGACCACCTGCTGAACTTCCGCACCAAGTACCCGCAGGCCACCGTGGTCAAGCTGGTCCGCGACTACCGCTCCACCCCCCAGGTGGTGCACCTCGCCAACGGGCTGCTGAACCAGGCCAAGGGCCGCGCCGCCGAGCACCGGCTGGAGCTGATCTCCCAGCGCGAGACCGGCCCCGACCCGGTCTACGCCGAGTACGCGGACGAGCCGGCCGAGGCCGAGGGCGTCGCCCACCGGATCCGGGACCTGATCGCCGCGGGCGTCCCGGCCGGCGAGATCGCCGTCCTCTACCGCATCAACGCCCAGTCCGAGGTCTACGAACAGGCCCTCGCCGACGCCGGGGTCCCCTACCAGCTGCGCGGGGCCGAGCGGTTCTTCGAGCGCGCAGAGGTCCAGAAGGCGATCCTCGCGCTGCGCGGGGCCGCCCGCTCCGGCGGGAACGACCCGCTGCTCGACGACGTCGTGGAACTGGGCTCCCAGGTCCGGGCGGTGCTCAGCTCCACCGGCTGGACCGCCGAGCCGCCCGCCGGCTCCGGCGCCGTGCGCGACCAGTGGGAATCCGTGGCCGCGCTGGTCCGGCTCGCCGAGGACTTCGCCCGGAACCGGCCGGGAGCCACCCTGGCGGACCTCACGATCGAGCTGGACGAGCGCAAGGCCGCCCAGCACGCCCCGACCGTCCAGGGCGTCACCCTGGCCTCCCTGCACGCGGCGAAGGGCCTGGAGTGGGACGCGGTGTTCCTCGTCGGCCTCACCGACGGCATGCTGCCGATCACGTACGCGAAGACCGACGAGCAGGTCGAGGAGGAACGCCGGCTGCTCTATGTCGGCGTCACCCGGGCGCGGCTGCACCTGACCCTCTCCTGGGGCCTCTCCCGGGCTCCGGGCGGCCGGGCCTCCCGTCGCCCCAGCCGCTTCCTGAACGGCCTGCGGCCGGGCTCCGCGGTGCCCCGCAGCGGCCCGGGCTCCGCGACCGAGAGCGGGCCGCGCAAGCGGGGCCGCCGCGGCCCGGTGCGGTGCCGGGTCTGCGGCAAGACCCTGACCGAGGCCGGCGAGCTCAAACTGATGCGCTGTGAGGACTGCCCGTCCGACATGGACGAAGGGCTCTACGAGCGGCTGCGGGAGTGGCGTGCGGGCCAGTCGAGGGAGCAGGGGCTGCCCGCCTACTGCGTCTTCACGGACAAGACGCTGATGGCGATCGCGGAGGCCGCGCCCACCGAGCCGGGCGAGCTCTCTATGATCTCCGGAGTGGGCGGCCGCAAGGTCGACCGCTACGGAGCCGAGGTCCTGGCCATATGTGCAGGTCAGGAGCGCGAGCCCGAGGATCCTGCCGACGCGTAGAAACTCGTCGGAAAAATAGTTTGCACATGCCCAGCGAAGACCCATAGGTTCTTAGCAACGGAAACGGTGGCTTCTCCGAAGCCCTGGATCCGTGCTGTACTTATCCGAATACGCATGGGACAGGCCCCCGGGCCACGTCCCCGAGACGCCGAGAGGAGGCGAGACCAGTGACCAGCTTCATGACCTTCACCAAAATGACCGATCGCTCGGTCGACGCTTCCTGCCTGCTCGGTTCCGTCTCCCTCCTGGGTACCGGTGTGTCCGCGATTTCCGCCGACCGCCCCGCCCTGCTGGCGACCCTTCCGGTCAGTGAGCGCAATGAGCGACCGACCCTGGCACCGGTGGCAGTACTGGCAGCAGAAGCTCAGGCGCATGGCGCCTATGGCTTCGCGGCCGCAGCCGGTGCCGGAGCCAAGACGAAGCAGACGAAGAAGCAGCAGCACCACCTGATGTGGGCCTTCCGTGGGCTCGAACCCTGGAGTGATCCAGTCTGATCGCATGATCAGGCCGGCGCCTTCAGGGCCGCGGAACCCCACCCGGGATCCGCGGCCCTTCTGTTTGTCCCCGAACAGGGACAACGCAGCGAAGGAGCCTCGGGACTGGCAGAACCAGGTGACAGCCGAACCCGGCCGACCGGCCGGAACGACTAGCCGACCAAGACGACGAGGAAGAAACCACCGTGCAACTCGAAGCGCACGCCCCGTCCGTAACGCAGACCCACACGATCTCCCCGCCCGCAGTCCCGGAGGACCACACCTTGACCCCGCTCACCGCGCTGACCGCGCTCGACGACGCCATCGAGAACCTCGGCGTACCCGTTCCCTGCCGCACCTTCGACCCCGAGGTCTTCTTCGCCGAGTCCCCGGCCGACGTCGAGTACGCCAAGTCCCTCTGCCGCACCTGCCCGCTGGTCGAGGCCTGCCTCGCCGGAGCGGTCGAGCGCCGCGAGCCCTGGGGTGTCTGGGGTGGCGAGCTCTTCGTCCAGGGTGTCGTCGTCGCCCGCAAGCGGCCCCGTGGCCGTCCGCGCAAGAACCCGGTCGTCTCGGCATGACCGCCATCGGAACCATCGACCGCCCCCTGACGCACGACCCCCTGAAGCAGGCCCTCATGACCGCCCACATCACGAGCGAGCAGCCCCACGGCGCCGCCCACGCAGACTTCATCACCGCCGGCGCGATCACCTCGCGTCAGAACAGGACCCGCGAAATGCAACTCATCCCAGAAGCCCTGGCTCGTGCCCATATGGACGAGCTCATGCGTGAGGTGGACGTCGAACGTCACGCCGTACGCCTGGTTGCCGCCCGCCGCATGCAGCGGCGTGCCGAGCGCGTCTCGATGCGCGCCCGCCGTGCGCTGGCCATGGCCGTCATGCACTAAGAGCTGAAAACAGCGTCCCCGGGGGGACCGGTCCGAACGGACCGGTCCCCCCGGTGCGTTGCGGACGGCAGTCCACCCCTTACGGGGATATCGTCTGGAGGTGGACCAGCCGACTCCCCACCCCACCCCGTCGGAATCCGAGGCCCAGCCCGTCGTCTGCGCGCGCTGTGGCACAGAGTCCCCCGACGGCGCCCCGCCCACCTGGACCTGCTCGGTGGAGAACGGGACCAGACAGTACTTCTGCGTCGACTGCGCGCGGGCCAACCTCCGGGCGATCGAAGGCAGGCTCGACTCCTCCTGGTGGTGACCCCGGGGCCCGGGCCCCGGACCCTACGGAGTCACTCGGCGGAGGCGAACCCGGGCAGCCAGGCGTCCAGTTCGTCCCGCAGCCGCACCGTCGCGCCCAGCTGGCACAGCACCCCGATCGTGCTCAACGTCACCCGGTGGATCAGCAGGTACGACGGCGGCAGGTTGATCTGCCGGCCCAACTGGTGCGCGGGGGAGCGGGGATCGGCGATCCGCGCCGCCTGGCCGCGCAGCCACGGCCGGGTGAAGGTGAACTCCTCGGCCTCGGCCGGCTCGATGATCGGCTTGAGGTAGTCCAGCACCGCGTCGGGGTCCAGCTCGATGGACTCCTTCACGAACCCCTCGGCGCGCAGGTGCCCGTAGACCCCCTCGGCGTCACCGTCCAGGGTCATCCGCAGCGACCTGCCGATGGGCTTGGGCCAGCCACCCGGCAGCCGGTCGACCGTGCCGAAGTCCAGCACGCCCAGCCGCATCCGGCCGTCCGCCCCCGGTATCAGCCGGAAGTTGCCCGGGTGCGGATCCGCGTGCAGCAGACCGGTCCGCGCGGGACCGGAGAAGAGGAACCGGGCCAGCAGCTGTCCGGCGCGGTCGCGCTCCTCATCGGTGCCGTCGGCTATCACCTCCGACAGCGGGGTCCCCTCCATCCACTCGGTCACCAGCACCTGGTCGCCCTGGTGCACGACATCCGGCACGACCACGTCCGGATCGTCCTCGAAGGCGTCCGCGTGGGTCCGCTGGGCCTCGGCCTCCAGCTCGTAGTCGAGCTCCTCGGCGACCCGGTCGCGCAACTCCTTGATCAGCGGCTTGATCTCCATGCCGGGGATCAGCGGCCCCAGCAGCCCCGCGAACCGGCCCAGCTGCTTCAGGTCCGACAGCAGCGCCTCACCGGCCCCCGGGTACTGGACCTTGACCGCGACCTGCCGGCCGTCGTGCCACACCGCCCGGTGCACCTGCCCGATCGAGGCAGCCGCGGCCGGCTTGTCCTCGAACTCCTCGAACAGCTCCCGCCAGTCCGCGCCGAGACGGTCCGCCAGCACCTGGTGCACCGTCGCCGCTGGCAGGGGCGGAGCCGCCTCCTGGAGCTTGGTCAGCGCCGCCCGGTAGGGCCCCGCGACCTCCTCGGGCAGCGCCGACTCGAAGACCGACAGGGCCTGCCCGAACTTCATGGCACCGCCCTTCAGCTCCCCGAGCGTGCGGAACAACTGCTCGGCGGTGCGCTTCTGGAGCTCGCCCGCCACGATCTCCGCGGACTTGCCCCCGATCCGCTTGCCCAGCCCCCAGGTGGCCCGGCCCGCGATGCCGAGCGGCAGCGCGGCCAGCTTGACGGTGCGGGTGACCGCCTTCCGGGGAAGATCAGACATACGCCCCTCCATTTCCCAGACTGCTGCGCCGCGAACAGCGGTTCTCCGCATCCTGTCATGGCCACCTCGCGGCTCGGAGGAGGGCACCTTCCCCGGGTTCCCGCGGGGTGTCCGTGCGCTCCGCGTGCGCCCCGCAGGGGCAGTCGGGATGGGGGAGGACCGGGGTGGATTCCCAGTGGAGGGAGGGGAGGGCGGCCTCCCAGCGGGTGGCGGTGGACGCGGGCAGTTCACCGTCGAGGAAGGAGAGCGCGTGGGCCGCGGCCAGGCCGGCCACCGCCGTGGACAGCCCCAGGTCGCAGGCGGCGCCCGCGCGGCGGCGGTGGGCCGAGCGCCACTGGACCAGCATCCGGGGCCAGGCCGCGTCCCGGTCCACGCGGTCGCGCTCCATGCACCCCGCGCAGGCCGTCACCCCCGGCAGGACCAGCGGCCCCACCAGCCCCGTCCCCTCCAACACCCCCGCGTACAGGTGCGGGATGCCCGTGGCGACCCAGTCGGCCGCGGTGTCCGGATCGGGGGCCCAGGCGTGCAGCCCGTCCCGGGGCGCGACCACCACCAGGGCCAGCCGCGGCTCCGCCCCCTCCTCCTCCCCGGCCCGAGGAGCGCGCCCAGGGGCGGCCCCGCGCACCAGCTTTCCCGCGGCCTCCGCCCGCAGCCGGCCCACGCTCCCGGGATCCAGCCCGCCCGGCGCCACGTCCGCCGGCTCCACCCGGCCCCCGTCGAGCACCTCGACCCGGCCCACGCCGGCTCCCGCCAGGACCGCGGCGATCACGGCGCCCACCCGTCCGCTCCCGCGCACCCGGACCCGTATCGCCCGGCGCGCGGCGACACCCCGCAAGTCCCCGCCCGGCTCCCGGTGGACCAGGGAGAGGGAGCCCAGATCGGGCCCCAGCCGCTCCAGGGCCTCCGGATGACCGCGCACGGCCTGGGCCCGCGGGCCGCCCGCCGTGGCGTCGTCGAGCAGACCGGCTCCCGCCAGCCGCCTGACGAGCGCGTCGGTCTGGCCGTCCGGCAGCCCCATGCCCGTGGCCTCGGCCCGCAGCAGCTCCATCCCCCGCGTCCCGTCGATCCGGTCGATGAGCGCGCCCGTCGCCGTGTCCACCGGGCCGAGCACCACCGCATGGGCGGGGGTCACCCCGAACTGCACCGTCTCGCGGTCCCGCCAGGCCCGCGCCAGCGCGGGCTTCACCTTCGGATACATGACCGATCCCCCTCGATTTTCCGTGCGGACTCGAGCCGCCCCATTTCCGGCTCTCCCGCAACACTGCCCGTCCGCCGGAATCCGTGCGCGAATTTGTCCACAGGCGAGGGGTATTAGGCATATGAGATGAAGGGAAATGCCGTTCCCGATATCGGCTCTGCATCGCTCGAGTTCGACCCCCGGACGGGCGGGACTTCGGCCGCCGCTACCGGGTACCGTCGTGGCGTGTCCGCCGATCCACCGCAGCGCGCCGTCGAAGTCCGCCGGAGCGCGCGCCGCCGCAGGACCGTATCCGCCTATCGCGAGGGTGACCGTACGGTCGTCCTCATCCCTGCCCGGATGTCCGAGGCGGAGGAGCAGCGCTGGGTGGGTGTCATGCTCGACAAGCTCGCCGCCCAGGAGAGCAAACGCACCCTCGGGGACGCGGAACTCACCGTGCGCGCCGAGCGTCTGTCCGAGCAGTACTTCGGCGGCCGCGCACGCCCCCGCACGGTCCGCTGGGTCACGAACCAGAACACCCGCTGGGGCTCCTGCACCCCGGCCGAAGGCAGCATCCGGCTCTCGCACCGCATCCAGGGCATGCCGGAGTACGTCGTCGACTACGTGCTCCTGCACGAGCTGGCCCACCTCCTCGTGCCCGGCCACGGGCCCCGTTTCTGGGAGCTGCTGGAGGCGTACCCGCGCACCGAGCGCGCCCGCGGGTACCTGGAGGGAGTGGTGGCGGCCGAGCGCCTTCCGACGGTCCCCGCCGCCCGCGACGAATGATCCGGAAGGCCCTGTACCCACCCGTCATGTCACACAGCGTGATATGTACCGGGTCGGTACCGACTTGGCCGGATGTCGGCAGTTGCCGTTAGCCTGAGCGGCACGCATTCACAGTCGGGATGGGGGACGGTCGTTACGTATGGCCAGGGAATTCCAACGCGGCCACAAGGCCAAGATCAGTGATCTCACGGCGGGCACGGATCTGTACGTAGGCGTCCAGATCGCCGGGCCCGGACTCACCTTCGACATCAGCTGTTTCGGGCTCGATGTCAACGAGCAGCTGTCGGACGACCGCTACTTCGTCTTCTTCAACCAGCCGAAGTCGCCGGAAGAGTCCATTCAGCAACTCGGCGCGCAGTCCGGTGACACCGAATCCTTCCGGGTGACCCTGGACCGCATTCCGGCGTCCATCCACAAGCTGTCCTTCACCGCCACCATCGACGGCGCCGGACAGATGTCGCAGATCGGTCCGGGCTACATCCGGATCGTGGCGGGCGGCGAAGAGGTCGTCCGGTACGCCTTCACCGGCTCGGAGTTCACGACCGAGCGGGCCGTGATGCTCGGCGACTTCTACCACAAGGACGTGTGGCGCTTCGCCGCCGTCGGCCAGGGCTTCGACGGCGGGCTCGACGCGCTGCTGAGGAACTTCGGCGGCGAGGTCGCCGAGGAGGCACAGCCCGCGCAGCAGGCGCCCGCCGCGGCCGCGCCCGGGTTCGCCCCGCCGCCGCAGGCGGCCGCCCCGGCCCCCTCCTTCGGCGCCCCCGCCCCCGCGCCCGCCCAGGCACCCGCGCCCGCGCCGTCCTTCGGCGCCCCCGCGCCCGCGCCCGCCGCGGTCCCGCAGTCGCAGTACCAGCAGCCCGCCGCCCCGGCCCCGGTGCACGCCGCGCCCACCATGGCCGCGCCGCTCGCCCCGCCGGCCCCCGCCCCGTACGGGCAGCCGCAGCCGCAGCAGCCCTCGTACGGCCAGGTCCCCGGACAGGTTCCCGGCTACCCGGGCCAGGTCCCGCCGCCCGCCCCGGCCCCCGCGCCCTACGGGCAGCAGCCGGGCTACGGCCAGGTCCCGGGCCAGGTCCCCGGGCAGGTCCCGGGCCAGCAGCCCGGCTACGCCCCCCAGGCCGCCCCCGTCGGCGCCGGTCTCGCCGCCGCGCTCCAGCCGTACAAGGAAGCCCCCACGGGCGCCCGCTGGACCCCGCAGAACGCGCAGCTCATGCGCGTCGACCTGGCGATGGGCGGCCAGGCCGTCCTCGCCCGGCAGGGCAGCATGGTCCTCTACCAGGGCAAGGTGGACTTCAGCTACAAGGGCGCGGGCTTCGCCGGCCGCATCGTCGGCAACGCCACCGGCCAGGAGATGCAGCTCATGCGCTGCACCGGCCGCGGCCAGGTCTTCCTCGCCGAGAACGGCTCCCACCTGCACGCCATCGAGCTCCAGGGCGACGGGATCTGCGTCTCCGCCGAGGCGGTCCTCGCCTTCGACGAGTCGCTCCAGCACGAGGTCCGCCGCATCGAGGGCCACGGCATCCCCGGCGGCGCCCTGTTCACCATGCAGTTCCAGGGCACGGGCACGGTCATCGTCAAGACGCACGGCGTCCCGGTGGTCCTGCCCGTCACCCCGACCACCTTCGCGGACAGCAACGCCATCGTGGCGTGGTCCTCCGCCTCGCAGGTGATCCTGTCCAGCCAGGTCCGGCTGCGGCGCAACGCCTACCCCGGCCACAGCGGGGAGACCGTGAACCTCCAGTTCCGCGGTGCTCCCGGCAACTTCATCGTCGTCCAGCCGTACGAGGTCTGAGGGAGCCCGACATGAACGCAATGAACCAACAGCTCGCGGGCTTCGCCCCGACGCCCGTCACGGCCCGCATGGAGAACCACGGCCGGGCCATGCTCAAGGTCGCCATGCAGAGCGGCCAGGACCTCTTCGCCCGCACCGGCTCGATGGTCGCCTACGAGGGCTTCGTGCAGTACGAGCCCAACCCGCCGGCCGTCCGCCAGATGGCCTCGCAGTGGATCACCGGCGAGGGCGCGCCCCTGATGAAGTGCACCGGCGACGGCCTGCTCTACCTCGCCGACTACGGCGCCGACGTCGTCGTCATCAACCTCCAGAACGACTCGCTCTCGGTCAACGGCACCAACCTGCTCGCCTTCGACGCGCACCTCCAGTGGGGCGTCGAGCGGGTCAAGGGGCTCGCCAAGTTCGCCGGCCAGGGCCTGTTCAACGTGCAGGTCGCGGGTACCGGCTGGGTCGCCCTGACCTCCCGCGGCACCCCGATCGTGGTCGACTGCGGCCGCGGCGAGGACGAGACGTACGTCGACCCGGACGCGCTCGTCGCCTGGTCGCCGAATCTCAAGGTCAAGGGCAAGCGCAGCTTCAAGGCCTCGTCGATGATCGGCCGGGGCAGCGGGGAGGCCTACCAGATGGCCTTCTCCGGCCAGGGCATCGTCGTCGTACAGCCCAGCGAGGACAGCACCGACCGGCTCCGGGCCCGGGGCTGAGGGGGAGCGGACACATCATGCAGAGCTCACTTTTCGCCCACGCCGAGGCGCAGTCCCAGGACCGGTACGCCATCCAGAACCCGCAGCTGCTGCGGGTCTCGCTGACCGGCTCCGACGACGTCCTCGCCCGCAAGGGCGCGATGGTCGCCTACCAGGGCCTCATCGACTTCGACGGCGAGTACCAGACCACCAACCAGCGCAATGCCCGCCGCCGCACCGGCGAGGGCCTGGACCTCATGCGCTGCTCCGGGCAGGGCACGGTCTACCTGGCCAACCTGGCCCAGTACGTGCACGTCGTGGACGTGGACCAGGAAGGCCTCACGGTCGACAGCAGCTACGTGCTCGCCCTGGACTCCACCCTGCACACCGAGGTCATCGCGGTGGACAGCCAGTACGGGATCTCCGGTTCCGGCAAGTACCAGCTCAACATCACCGGCCGCGGCAAGGTCGCGCTGATGACCTCCGGGCAGCCGCTGATGATGCAGGTCACGCCCGACAAGTACGTCAACGCCGACGCGGACGCGATCGTCGCCTGGTCGACCTCGCTGCGCGTGCAGATGCAGGCCCAGACGCACTCCAGCGGAGTCTGGCGGCGGCGCGGCAACACCGGCGAGGGCTGGGAGCTCAGCTTCCTCGGCACCGGCTTCGCGCTGGTGCAGCCCAGCGAGGTGCTGCCGCCGCAGAACGCCCAGCTCGGCCAGGGCGTCGCGGCCCAGTTCGGCATGGGCCAGCACGGCTCCCACGCGCAGAACCAGAACAACGCCTGGAACTGATCCCGGGCGACTGATCTGATCGCAGGCAGGCGAAAGGGGCGGCCCCGCCAGGGACCGCCCCTTCGTCGTACGTGCCCGGGATCAGCCGCCGAGCCGTGCCAAGGTCGCCTCCAGCAGCCGCACCACCGAGGCGTCGGCCGCCGCCGCCACCTCCTCGTACGGGAACCAGCGCAGGTCCAGCGACTCCTCGCTGATCTCCGCCACCGCGCCGGCGGGGGCCAGCGCCGCGTACTGCACGTCCAGGTGCCAGTTGCACGGCGCCGGAATCGGATGCCGGTCCAGGCGCACCGGGCCGCCGGGCAGCAGGCTCAGCCCGGACGCGATGCCCGACTCCTCGAAGGCCTCGCGCAGGGCCGTCGCCTCGAGGGTGTCGTCGCCGGGCTCGCAGTGGCCGCCCATCTGCAGCCACATGCCCAGCTTCTTGTGCAGGGTCAGCAGTACGCGCCCCCGCGCCGGGTCGATCACCAGCGCGCTGCCCGTGATGTGCCCGGCCGTGCACGGCTTGTACACCCCGTCCGGATGGGCGGCGAGGTGCTCCAGATAGACGTCACGCAGCTCGGGCTGGCCCTCGTAGCCCTTGAGGACCAGGACCGCGTCTTCGTGCAGGCTCACTTCTTCTCGTCGCCGTCCTCGTCGTTCCGGTCACGCTGGTCGCGCTGCTCGGCGGCCTCGCCGAGCATCTTGTCGATCTCGGAGAAGTCCAGCTGCTCGCGGTGCACGAAGCCGTCCGGGTCGTCCAGGTCGGAGGCCGTCGGCAGCATGTCCGGGTGCTCCCACAGCCCGTCGCGCCCGTCCACGCCGCGCGCGTCCGTGAGCGAGGCCCACAGCCGGGAGGCGTCGCGCAGCCGGCGCGGACGCAGCTCCAGGCCGATCAGCGTCGCGAAGGTCTGCTCCGCGGGGCCGCCCGAGGCGCGCCGCCGGCGCATGGTCTCGCGCATCGCGTCCGCCGAGGTCAGCCGGGGCTTGGCGGCCTCGTGCACCACCGCGTCGACCCAGCCCTCGACCAGCGCGAGCGCCGTCTCCAGGCGGGCCAGGGCGGCCTTCTGCTCGGGGGTGTCCTGCGGCTGGAACATGCCGCCCTGCAGCGCTTCCTGCAGCTGCTCCGGGTTCGACGGGTCGAGCTGGCCGACCACCTCCTCCAGCTTCGAGGTGTCGACCTTGATGCCGCGGGCGTAGCCCTCGACCGCACCGAACAGGTGCGAGCGCAGCCACGGCACGTGGGCGAAGAGCCGGGCGTGCGCGGCCTCGCGCAGGGCCAGGTACAGCCGCACCTCGTCCGCGGGGACGCTCAGGTCCTTGCCGAAGGCCTCGATGTTCAGCGGCAGCAGCGCGGCCTTGCCGGCCGGGCCGAGCGGCAGCCCGATGTCCGTGGAACCGACGACCTCGCCCGCGAGCGTGCCCACGGCCTGGCCGATCTGCTGGCCGAACATGGCCCCGCCCATGGAGCGCATCATCCCGAGCAGCGGGCCCGCCATGGCCTGCATCTCCTCGGGCAGGACGCCGCCCATGGCCGCGCCCACGCGCTCGGCGACCGGGTCCACGAGCTCCTTCCACACCGGAAGGGTCGCCTCGACCCACTCGGCGCGGCTCCACGCCACGGAGGTGGTGGCGCCCGACGGCAGCGAGGTCACGCCGTCCAGCCAGTGGTCGGCCAGGCGCACGGCCTCCTCGACGGCCGACTTCTCGGCGATGCCGACGCTCGTGTCCTTCACGCCGTCCGCCGTGCCCTGCGCGACGGTCTGGCGGGCGATGTCCTTGGCCATGTCCCAGTTCACGGGACCGCCCTCGTAGCTCAGCATCTGGCCGAGCTGCTGGAAGGCCGCACCGAGGTCGTTCGGGTTCATGGCACCGAACATCGCGGCGAACGGATTGTCCGCGCCGCCGGGGGCGCCCGCGCCGCCCGGCAGGCCCATGCCGGGGAACCCGAACGGATTCGGGCCGCCCTGACCGCCCTGACCGCCCTTCTTCTTGCCCTCGTCGCCGTTGTCCGGCTCCTCCGGCGGAAGGCCGAATCCGAATGGGGTGTCGCTCACGGGTTTCCTCGGCTCGTAGGGCCGCCGGCGGGTGCCGACGGGCAATGGTCCGACAACACCACCCAGCGTAGACACCCGGCCCGCATACGGGCTCGGTGCTCCGCCGACTCCTGGGCTGCGGCAGGATGGACATCACCTGGTGGGTACGCGTCACGGCGCGTCCCTACTGAAGACAACCGCTGGAGACGCCCGGTGAGTTCCCCAGATCCGCAGTTTCGCGCGATGAACGACGACGAAAACCGCCCTGAGCACGGCGACAGCGCCCAGAGCGTTCGCCAGCCGCGAAACCCGGCCGTGCGCGGCCCCGTGATCGCCGTGACCGGCGCCGCGTCGGGTGTCGGCGCGGCCCTGGTGAGCCGGCTGGCCGCCTCCGACGAGGTCAAGCAGGTCGTCGCCATCGACGAGCGGCGGGGCGACTGCGCGGCCGCGCAGTGGCACATCCTGGACGTACGGGACCCCGCGATCGCCGAGAAGCTGCGCGGCGCGGACGTCGTCGTCCACCTCGCCCTCGACCTGGATCTGGAGACGGACCCGGCGGCCCGTACGGCGTACAACGTGCGCGGGACCCAGACCGTCCTCACCGCGGCCGCCGCGGCCGGCGTGCACCGGGTCGTGCTCTGCACCTCGGCCATGGTCTACGGGGCGCTCCCGGACAACGACATCCCGCTGTCGGAGGACTCCGAGCTGCGGGCCACCGCCGAGGCCACCGGCGTCGGCGACCTGCTGGAGATCGAGCGCCTCGGCCGCCGGGCCCCCCGCGCGCACCCGGGCCTGAACGTCACCGTGATCCGCCCGGCGGTCCTGGTCGGCGGCACCGACACGGCCCTGACCCGCTACTTCGAGTCCCCGCGGCTGCTCGTGGTGGCGGGATCCCGTCCCACGTGGCAGTTCTGCCACGTCGAGGACCTGGTCAGCGCCCTGGAGTACGCGGCCCTGGAAAAGGTCGAGGGCGAGCTGGCCGTGGGCTGCGAGGGGTGGCTGGAGCAGGAGGAGGTCGAGGAGCTGAGCGGCATCCGCCGCATGGAGCTCCCCTCGGCGGTCGCGCTGGGCGCGGCGGCCCGGCTGCACCGGATCGGCCTGACCCCGTCCCCGGCCGGGGACCTCGCGTACACGATGCACCCCTGGGTGGTCAGCGTCAGCGGGCTGCACGCGGCGGGGTGGCGGCCGCGCTGGACCAACGAGGAGGTGCTCGCCGAGCTCCTCCAGGAGGTCTCGGGGCGCCACACGGTCGCGGGCCGCCGGCTGGGCCGCAGGGACGCCGCCACGGCCGCGGGTGCGGCGGGTGCGACGGTGGCGCTGCTGGGTGCGGCCGCCGCGGTCCGCTTGGCGCGGAAGCGGCGCGGGATCTGACCTGCGGGTCACAGACCGGGGCTCCGCCCCGGACCCCGCGCCTCAAACGCCGGCGGGGCTGGATGTGGCGGGCCGCATTGGTAGGAGGCTCCCAAGGGGCCGGGTCCGGCACGGGCGAAACTGCTATTTCGCCTCGTCAGCCACTAGGGCACGATGGAAGGCATGGCACCGCACTTCGACCACCCCGGCGAGCAGGCCGCTCAGGACCCGATCCGGCTGCTCGAGATCCGTGACACCCCGCTCTCGATCGACGAGGTCTTCCAGGCCGTCGGCGACGACGCGACGGGAGGGACGACGCTCTTCGTCGGCACGGTGCGCAACCACGACAGCGGCGCGGACGTCGACTCGCTCGGCTACTCCTGCCACCCCACGGCCGAGGCCGAGATGCGCCGGGTCGCCGAGCGCGTCGTGGCCAAGTTCCCCGTCCGCGCGCTGGCCGCCGTGCACCGCGTGGGCGACCTCGCCGTCGGCGACCTGGCCGTCGTCGTCGCCGTCTCCTGCCCGCACCGCGGCGAGGCCTTCGAGGCCTGCCGGATGCTCATAGACGACCTCAAGCACGAGGTCCCCATCTGGAAGCACCAGACCTTCGCCGACGGCACCGAGGAGTGGGTCGGCGCCTGCTAGGCGGCGCGCGCCGGGACGGGACGACGGACGGAGTCCGGCGCAGGCGTCCGAAGCCTGTGAGGCGCTCCGGCGCCGAGCAGTGCGAGGGCGGCAGTGAAGGAGGGGTCCTTCGCCGACGGCACGGAAGAGTGGGTCGGCGCCTGCTGAGCCCCGGGCGCGGAGCGGCCCCCGCGAGGGGGTAGCCTCGCACCCGTTCGGCCGCGCAACACGCCCTCGATTTGCGTAACCCCCCCACGGGCACGAGCGTTGAAGCCACCAACGAAACGTAGTTCGGGGTAGGGAGGCACGCCCATGGCGTCTTTGGCGTGGTTGCTGATTCCGCTGTTCGCCGCGATAGGTGCGGCGATATGGGGCAGCTGGGCGGCACGCGACCGCACGCAAGGTGACATATCCGAGCTCGCCGGCTACGCGCGGTTCCGCGAGGCCATGGGCAACGCCGATCAGGCCAGGGCCAAGGCAGAGGCCCATTCGGGTTCCGACGCCGTCTGACGGGACCCGGCTGAGAATCCCCTGAGAGTTTCGCGCGCGGACCCCGTACGGACCGGCCCCGAGGGCTGCCCGCCGGGGCCGTCCCGTACTGTCGGATCCATGCCACGCCGCACTGCGACGATGCTCGCTTCCACCCTCGTGCTGTTCGCGCTGCTCTGCGCAGGGCTGCTCATCAAGGTCCCGTACTCCGAGATGAGCCCGGGCCCGACCGTGAACACGCTCGGCGACTCGCACGGTGCGCCCGTCCTCAACATCGCGGGGCGCAAGACGTACCCGACCAGCGGTCACCTCAACATGACGACGGTCCGCGTCACCGGCGCGGACTACGACATGAGCCTGGTGGAAGCGGTGTACGGGTGGCTGTCCGGCGACAACATCGTCGTGCCGCACGAGAACCTCTACCCGGACGGCAAGACGGACGCGGAATCCACCCAGGAGAACGCCGAGGAGTTCAGCCAGTCGCAGCAGGCGGCCAAGGTGGCGGCCCTGAAGCAGCTCGGCATCCCCGTCACCCCCCGCGTGATCGTCGCGTCCGTGGTCAAGGCGAGCCCCGCCGAGGGCAAGCTGCACGCCGGTGACGTGATCAAGGCCGTGGACGGCGCCCCCGTGACCGCCCCCGAGGACGTGGCCAAGCTCGTCACCAAGCACAAGCCGGGCGAGCCGGTCGAGTTCACCATCGTGCCCGCCGCGGAGGCGGCCGAGGCGGCGAAGGCGAACCACGAGCCCACCGGGTCCTCGAAGGTGACGATCAACGCGGGCAAGGCGGAGGGCGACGGTCACGCCATCGTCGGCATCCGGGCCGGATCCGACCACACCTTCCCGTTCACGATCGACATCAAGCTCGCGGACGTCGGCGGCCCGAGCGCCGGACTGATGTTCGCCCTCGGCATCGTCGACAAGCTGACCCCGGAGGACCTGACCGGCGGCAAGTTCGTCGCGGGCACCGGCACCATCGACGACGCGGGCAAGGTCGGTCCGATCGGCGGCATCCAGATGAAGACGATCGGCGCCCGCCAGGCCGGCGCCGAGTACTTCCTGACGCCCGCCGAGAACTGCGCCTCCGCGGCCACGAACGTGCCCGACGGCCTGACCCTGGTGAAGGTCTCCACGATCGGCGACGCCACCAAGGCACTGGAGAAGATCAGCAAGGGGGACACGGCCGGGCTGCCGCAGTGCAGCGCCAAGCCCTGACCGGTCCTCCCCCACGGTCCTACGAGAAGGTCGCGGCCAGGGCCTCCGCCAGCCCGGGCACCAGACCCCCGCCGGTGAGCACCTCGGTCGAGGAGTCCTTCTCGCGCAGCCGTACGGCCGACTCGCGCGAGCCGTCGCGCAGCACGGCCACGGTGAGGCGGACCTCCTGCCGCTCCGGGTGACCGGCGACCCACTTCGACAGCTGCTTGTCGCTCAGTCCCTCCGGTACGGAGGCCTCCGCGGACGGCGGCAGCATCAGCCGCTCCACCGTCAGCGCACAGCCGACGACGGCGTCGGGCCAGGCGATGGTGCCCAGGAACTTGTCGAGCGGCGTCCCCTTCGGGACCTCGTCCTGCTCGATCGGGGTGAGGGAGGCCTTGCCGGCGTCGTCCTGGTCGAGGCCGAGCTGGCTCGCGAGCCGCGGCTCCTGCTTCTTGAGCCGGGCGGTGTCGACGAGGGCGAACAGCCGGGCCGGCCGGTCCCAGCCGAGGCCGGCCGCGTACTCGTCGATCTCGAGGCAGGCACGGGTCAGCGGCGAGGCCGCCATGGGGGTGCCGGGGGAAGGCGAAACGTTGGACATGGGCAACATCCTGCCTCCTTTCCACCGGATACCGGGAACTGAGCAAAGCCTCAGTAAGTTGCATGAGTGGGCTCTACGATCGGGGGCCCGTTCATTACCAGACCCAGCGACTTTCGAGGTGCGCACCTTGGCTTTCCAGATGCCGGACCGCGGCGGAGGCCCGTCCGGGCCACGGATGAGAGTCGGCCGCCCCTCCCGGCGGGCCCGCACTCTCCTCATGACCTTGGGCGTGCTGGCCGTCCTGGCCATGCTCTTCATCATGTTCGCGGGCTTCTGGACGGACTGGCTCTGGTTCCGCTCCGTGAAGTACTCCACCGTCTTCACCACCACGCTGTGGACCAAGATCGGGCTCTTCGCCGTCTTCGGTCTGCTGATGGCCGGTGCCGTCGGATTCAACATCTGGCTGGCCCACCGGCTGCGGCCGCCGCTCAGCGCGATGTCGATGGAGCAGCAGAGCCTCGACCGTTACCGGATGAGCATCGCCCCTTACAAGAAGTGGCTGCTGCTGGGCATCGCGGTGCTCGTCGGCCTGATCGCGGGCGCCTCGGCGGCCGGCCAGTGGAAGACCTGGCTCATGTACGTGAACGGGGTGTCCTTCGGTACGAAGGACCCGCAGTTCCACATGGACGTGTCCTTCTACACCTTCGACCTGCCCTGGTACCGCTTCCTGCTCGGCTTCGGCTTCGCCGCGGTCGTGCTGTCGGTGATCGCCGCGGCCGTCGTGCACTACCTGTACGGCGGACTGCGCGTCACCAGCCCGGGCGCCCGGGCCACCGCCGCCGCGACCGGGCACCTGTCGGTGCTGCTCGGCCTCTTCGTCACGCTCAAGGCGATCGCGTACTGGCTCGACCGGTACGGGCTCGCCGTGAAGTCCAGCGACTTCAAGGCCGCGGACAACTGGACGGGCCTGCGGTACGTCGACGCCAACGCCTACCTGCCGGCGAAGACGATCCTCGTCGCCATCGCCGCGATCTGCGCCGTGCTGTTCTTCGCGACGCTGTGGCGCCGCACCTGGCAGCTGCCCGTGATCGGCTTCGGCCTGATGGTGCTCTCCGCGATCCTGATCGGCGGGCTGTACCCGGCGATCGTGCAGAAGTTCCAGGTCCAGCCGAACGAGCAGGCCAAGGAATCCCCGTACGTCCAGAAGAACATCAAGGCCACGCGCGACGCCTACGGGATCGCGGGCTCCGAGGTCACGGACTACCCGGGCTCCCCGCAGACGGCGGACCGGGGCAAGCTGCGGCCGCAGGCCGACACCACGGCCAGCATCCGGATCCTGGACCCGAACATCGTCTCGCCGGCCTTCCAGCAGCTCCAGCAGGTCAAGGGCTACTACGCCTTCCCGTCCACGCTCGCCGTGGACCGGTACAGCGGCCAGGACACGGTCATCGGGCTGCGCGAGCTGAACATCGGCGGCATCCCGAAGAACAACTGGATCAACGACCACTTCAAGTACACGCACGGCTACGGCGTGGTCGCGGCCAAGGGCACCACCGTCGGTGACCAGGGCGCCCCGGACTTCACCCAGTCCGACCTGCCCTCCAAGGGGATGTTCGGCACGGACTTCGAGCAGCGCATCTACTACGGCGAGCAGACGAAGCAGTACTCGATCGTCGGCGGGCCGCAGAAGGAGCTCGACTACTCGGACGACAAGGGCGAGAAGGAGACGAGCTACAAGGGCGACTCCGGCGTCAACCTCGACAACCCGGTCAACCGGGCCGCCTACGCGCTCTCCTTCAGCGAGCCGCAGATCCTCTACTCGGGCGCCATCGGCGAGGGCTCGCGGATCCTCTACAACCGCACGCCCAAGCAGCGCGTCGAAGCGGTCGCCCCGTGGCTGACCATCGACGGCGCGCCGTACCCGGCCGTGATCGACGGCCGGATCAAGTGGATCGTCGACGCGTACACGACCACCAACGGCTACCCGTACGCCTCGCGCACCACGCTGGGCCAGAGCACCGCCGACTCGCTGACCAACAGCCAGCGCGCGGTGGTGGCCCAGGAGAACCAGGTCAACTACATCCGCAACTCGGTGAAGGCCACCGTCGACGCGTACGACGGCTCGGTCAACCTGTACCAGTGGGACACCGAGGACCCGGTCCTGAAGACCTGGATGAAGGCGTTCCCCGGCACGGTGAAGCCCAAGAGCGACATCGGCAAGCCGCTCATGGACCACCTCCGCTACCCGCAGGACCTCTTCAAGGTCCAGCGCGAGCTGCTGACCCGGTACCACGTCACGGACCCGCAGACCTTCCTCAGCGGCAGTGAGGCCTGGGCCGTCCCGGACGACCCGACGACCAAGGCCGGCACGGCGGTCCCGCCGTACTACCTGTCGATGAAGATGCCGGGCCAGAAGGAGAAGGACCAGGTCTTCTCGCTCACCACGACGTTCACGCCGAACGAGCGGCCCAACCTGAGTGCCTTCATGGCGGTCAACGCCGATCCGGGCACCCCGGACTACGGCAAGATCAGAATCCTGAAGATGCCGACCAGCAAGCCGCCGGACGGCCCCGGTCAGGTGCAGAGCAAGTTCCAGTCCGAGCCGAAGATCGCCGAGTCGATCCGCCTGCTGCGCGGTGGTGACTCGGAGATCGAGTACGGCAACCTGCTCGCGGTGCCGCTCGACGGCGGAATGCTCTACGTGGAGCCGGTGTACGTCCGCAGCTCCGGGCTGAAGTACCCGCTGCTGCGCAAGGTGCTGGTGACCTACGGCGGCCAGACGGCCTTCGAGGACACGCTGGAGAAGGCGCTGAACGTGGTCTTCGGGGCCGAGGCCCCGACCACGCCGGTGCCCCCGGTCCAGCCGCCGGGCGAGGGCACCGTCACGCCCCCGGTGAACCAGGACCCGACGGTCAAGGCGGCCCTCGCCGACGCGCAGAAGGCCGTCGAGGACGCCGAGAAGGCCCGTCAGGCCGGTGACTGGGCGGCCTTCGGCAAGGCCCAGGACGAGATCAAGGCGGCGCTGAAGCGTGCGATCGACGCGGAGGCGAAGCCGGCGGCGCCCAGTCCGGGCGGCTGATGATCAATCGGTAATGGCTCCGTCCCGCGTCGTGATACTGTGGTTTCACCGACGCGGGGTGGAGCAGCTCGGTAGCTCGCTGGGCTCATAACCCAGAGGTCGCAGGTTCAAATCCTGTCCCCGCTACTGAAGATGAAGGCCCGGATCCATGGGATCCGGGCCTTCGTCATGCCCGGGGCGGACACGCGTTAGCTGGGGCGGGTGAGTTGGGGTAGGAGCGTGTTTGACTTACCTCACTGTGGGCATGTCGACAAAACGCTGTAGTGACCTCACTGGCTGCGACATACCAGGTGTACGCGGGTAGCAGGTGATGCGACGATGGGATTTATGGGGGACAGGTCAACTCTGCTGGAGACAGGGCGGTTTGTGAGGGCGGAGACCGAATCGGGCGCAGAGGCCCAGGGGGCGGTTCCGGTAGCCGACGCGCAGACCGCGCTGACCGATGCGGATTTCGCGCAGGAGCTGTTCGCCGAGACCGACGCGGCGAGCGACGCCGAGCTGGAGGCCCGGCACCGGGTGGCCGCCGACAAGGGCGACCCCGGTGCCATGAGCGTGCTCGGCGCGCTGCTGCTGCGCCGTGGTGACCTCGACGGGGCCGAGCCGTACCTGCGGGGGGCCACCGGCGAAGGGGACCGGGCCGCCGCGAACAACCTCGGTGTCCTGCTGCACCAGCGCGGGTACCCCGAAGAGGCCGCCGGCTGGTGGCGGGTCGCCGCCGTGGCCGGATCCGCTCCGGCCGCGCACGCCCTGGGCCGTCACTTCCGCGAGCGCGGGGACGAGCCCGCGGCCGAGTACTGGATGCGGCAGGCGGCGGAATCCGGCCACGCGCTGGGCGCGTACGGGCTGGCCGACCTGATGGAGCACCGCGGGGACAAGGGCGTCGAGCGGTGGTTCCGAGCCGCCGCCGAACAGGGGCACCGCGAAGCCGCGTACCGGCTGGCGAGGCACCTGCGCAAGGGCGACCCCACCGAGGCCGAACAGTGGTACCGGCAGGCCGCCGCGCGCGGCCACCGGCGCGCGGCCCTGCACCTGGGCGCGCTGCTGGAGGCGCGCGGGGAGCTCAAGGAGGCCGGGCGCTGGTACCTGACCTCCGCCAAGCAGGGCGAGGCCCGCGCCGCGTGCGCGCTCGGCTTCCTGCTGCGCGACGCCGGGGACGAGGAGAGCGCGGCCACCTGGTGGCACCGCGCCGCCCAGGACGGCGACGGCAACGCCGCGAACGCGCTGGGCGCCCTGCACGCCGCGCGCGGGGAGACCCAGACCGCGGAGCGCTGGTACCGGACGGCCATGGACGCGGGCGACCAGAACGGGGCGTACAACCTCGCCCTGCTGTGCGCCGCACAGGACCGCACCGCGCAGGCCGAGCAGTGGTACCGGCGGGCGGCTTACGCGGGGCACCGCGAGGCGGCCAACGCGCTGGCCATCATGCTGCTGCAGGTCGGGGACGCGGCGGGCGCGGAGCCGTGGTTCTCCAAGGCGGCCGAGGCGGGCAGCGTCGACGCCGCGTTCAACCTCGGCATCCTCTTCGCCAGCCGCGACGAGGACCGCACGGCGCTCAAGTGGTACGAGCGGGCCGCGTCGGCCGGGCACACCGACGCGGCGCTCCAGGTCGGCATCGCGCTGGTCCGCGACGGCGAGGAGCGCGCCGCCGAGCGGCACCTGCGCTGCGCGGCGGGCGGCGGCAGCGCGGAGGCCGCCTTCCGGCTGGCCGCGCTGCTGGAGTCGCTCGCCCCGCCGCCGGAGCCGGTCGCGCTGGGCGAGCCGGTGGGCGGCGCCCCGAAGACGGAGAGCGAGGAGTGGTACGAGCGGGCCGCCGAGCTGGGGCACCGCCGTGCCCAGGTGCGGGTCGGCATGCTGGCCGCCGCCCGCGGCGACCTGGCCGTCGCCGCGCGCTGGTACCGGGAGGCGGCCGAGGCCGGGTCCCGCAACGGGGCGTTCAACCTGGGGCTGCTGCTCGCCCGCGAGGGGAGCGAGCCGGAGGCCGCGCTGTGGTGGACGCGGGCGGCCGTGGCGGGCCACGGCCGTGCGGCGCTGCGGCTGGGGCTGCTGGCGGCCCGGCACGGGGACCTCGCGGAGGGGCAGAAGTGGTGCGTTCGCGCCATGGAGCTGGGGCCGGCGGAGGTCTCGGAGCGGGCGGCGCGGCTGCGCGACGCGCTCGCGGAGGAGCTGTCCGCCTGAGCGTGGTCGGGTGCGGCGCCGCCGGAAGTTAAGCGATTTGCATCTGTTGGAAGGCTTCACGTACAGTCGTGTTTACCGACGCGGGGTGGAGCAGCTCGGTAGCTCGCTGGGCTCATAACCCAGAGGTCGCAGGTTCAAATCCTGTCCCCGCTACTGAAGGCCCAGGGCCCGGATCCAATGGATCCGGGCCCTGAGTCGTTTCCGGATGTGAACCGGACGGCAGAAGGGCCCGGACCCCCGTGGGGTCCGGGCCCTTCTCGTGTTCCCGGGTCAGGCGGCGGCGCAGTTCGGGCAGACCCCGCGGTAGGTGACCTCGACCGCGGACACGACGAAGCCGAAGCGCTCCGTGTCCGGCAGGTCGGCCAGCGGGTTGCCCGCCGGGTGGACGTCGCGGATCGCGCCGCACTGGGCGCAGACCAGGTGCTGGTGGGGCTTGTGGGCGTTCGGGTCGTACCGCTTGGCGCGCCGGTCCGTGGAAACCTCCAGGACCTCGCCGAGGGTGACGAGCTCGCCCAGTGTGTTGTAGACGGTCGCCCGGGAGATCTCGGGCAATTTGGCCACCGCGCGCGCGTGCACCTCGTCGGCCGTCAGGTGCACGTGGTCACCGTCGAGCACCTCGGCCACGACACGCCGCTGCGCCGTCATGCGCCAGCCGCGTCCGCGGAGTCGTTCCAGCAGGTCACTCATAGACATCAGCCTAACAGTGAGGGATTCGGTGTAACTCACGAACCGATGCGGACTTGGATGCTTACTTGACTTAGACAAAGTCCATCGTAGGATCGAGTACGGCAGACGCCAAGGACAGGACACGCAGGAATGACGCAGGAGGCGCACGTGACGCAGGGACCGCTCACCACGGAGGCCGGGGCTCCGGTCGCCGACAACCAGAACAGCGAGACCGCCGGCGTCGGAGGTCCCGTCCTGGTCCAGGACCAGCTGCTGCTGGAGAAGCTCGCGCACTTCAACCGCGAGCGCATCCCGGAGCGCGTGGTGCACGCCCGCGGCGCCGGTGCCTACGGCACCTTCACGCTGACCCGCGACGTCTCCCAGTGGACCCGTGCCAAGTTCCTGTCCGAGGTCGGCAAGGAGACCGAGACCTTCCTGCGCTTCTCCACCGTCGCGGGCAACCTCGGCAGCGCCGACGCGGTGCGCGACCCCCGCGGCTGGGCGCTGAAGTTCTACACCGAAGAGGGCAACTACGACCTCGTCGGCAACAACACCCCGGTGTTCTTCATCAAGGACGCCATCAAGTTCCCCGACTTCATCCACACCCAGAAGCGCGACCCGTACACGGGCTCGCAGGAGGCGGACAACGTCTGGGACTTCTGGGGCCTGTCGCCCGAGTCGACCCACCAGGTGACCTGGCTGTTCGGTGACCGCGGCATCCCGGCGTCCTACCGCCACATGAACGGCTTCGGCTCGCACACGTTCCAGTGGAACAACGAGGCCGGCGAGGTCTTCTGGGTCAAGTACCACTTCAAGACCGACCAGGGCATCAAGAACCTCACCCAGGCCGAGGCCAACCGGCTCGCCGGTGAGGACCCCGACAGCCACCAGCGCGACCTGCGCGAGTCCATCGAGCGCGGCGACTTCCCGTCCTGGACCGTCCAGGTCCAGATCATGCCGGCGGCCGAGGCGGCGACCTACCGCTTCAACCCGTTCGACCTCACCAAGGTGTGGCCGCACGCGGACTACCCGCTGATCGAGATCGGCAAGCTGGAGCTCAACCGCAACCCGGAGAACGTCTTCGCCGAGGTCGAGCAGTCGATCTTCTCCCCGGCGCACTTCGTCCCCGGCATCGGTCCGTCCCCGGACAAGATGCTCCAGGGCCGCCTCTTCGGCTACGGCGACGCCCACCGCTACCGCGTCGGCATCAACGCCGACCACCTGCCGGTGAACCGTCCGCACGCCACCGAGGCGCGCACCAACTCCCGCGACGGCCACCTGTACGACGGCCGCCACAAGGGTGCGAAGAACTACGAGCCCAACAGCTTCGGCGGCCCGCACCAGACGGACCGCCCGCTGTGGCAGCCCATCGACGTGACCGGCGGCACGGGCAACCACGCGGCCGCCGTCCACAGCGAGGACGATGACTTCGTCCAGGCCGGCAACCTCTACCGCCTCTACTCGGAGGACGAGAAGGCCCGCCTGATCGAGAACCTGTCCGGCTTCATCGCCAAGGTCTCGCGCGACGACATCGTCGAGCGCGCGATCGACAACTTCCGCCAGGCGGACGGTGACTTCGGCAAGCGGCTGGAGGCCGCGGTCCAGGCCCTCCGCGCCTGATCCCGGATCGCTTGTCGTAGCAGGACGCCGGGCCGCAGCCCTCCTCGGAGGACTGCGGCCCGGCGTCGTTCGTGGAGAAGGGCCTACGCGGAGACCGTGCGCCGTGCCGGTACCCAGCAGCGGATGACGTCCCGTACGGACACGATGCCCACCGGGCCGCCGTTCTCCAGCACGATCAGGTGCCGGAATCCGCCGTGCGCCATCGCCTCGGCCGCCTCCTGCACGGTGGCATCGGGAGTGCAGAAGACGACGTTGTTGGTGGTGTGGGCACCCACGGACTCCCGGTCGGGATCGTGGCCCGCGCCGATCGAGTTGAGGATGTCGCGCTCGGTCAGGATGCCGATTCCGCTGTGCTCGGGGTCGAGGACGACGGCCGCGCCGACGCGCCGGCCGGACATCAGGCAGGCCGCCTGCCGGAGGGTGTGTGCGGGTCCGAGGGTGAGGATCACGGTGCTCATTGCGTCACGGACGAGCATGAAGAGAGCCACCTCCTGGGGTGAGCCCCCCGCTTGGGCGGGTGTGCCGGTGAAGCCTTTAGAGAAAGGCTTCACAAGCGCACAAGCGTGGGGAGTATCAGATTCCCACGGACCCGGAGGGCCGACAAGAAGGCGCGCAACGGAGCGCGAGCAGCGCGCGCCGGTCTCAGGCGCGCGGGCGCAGCAGGTCGAGCATCTCCTCGTGCAACAGCCCGTTCGAGGCCGCCGCGTTCCCGCCGTGCACGCCGTCCACCCCGTCGAGGCTGGTGAAGCGGCCGCCCGCCTCCTGGACCACGACCGCGATGGCCGCCATGTCCCAGAGGTTCAACTCGGGCTCGGCGCACAGGTCCAGCGAGCCCTCCGCGACCATCATGTACGGCCAGAAGTCGCCGTAGCCGCGGGTGCGCCAGCACGCGCGGGTCAGGTCCAGGAACCCGGCGAGCCGGCCCTGCTCCTCCCACCCGCTCAGCGAGGAGTACGCGAACGAGGCGTCACCCAGCCCGGCCACCTTCGACACGCCGATCGGGCTGGTCTCGCCGAGCGCGCCGCCCGCGTACGCCCCCCGGCCCTCGGCCGCCCACCAGCGGCGGCCCAGCGCCGGCGCGGAGACCACGCCGACCACCGGCCGGAAGACGCCGTCCGCGCCCTCGGCCATCAGGGAGATCAGCGTCGCCCATACGGGCACCCCGCGCACGTAGTTCTTCGTACCGTCGATCGGGTCCACGACCCAGCGGCGCGGGCCGCTGCCCTGCAGGCCGTACTCCTCGCCCAGGATCGCGTCGCCGGGCCGCGCGGCCGCGATGCCGGCCCGGACGATCTCCTCGGCGGCCTGGTCGGCCTCGCTCACCGGGGTCATGTCCGGCTTCGTCTCGACCTTCAGGTCGAGGGCGCGGAACCGCTCCATGGTGGCGGCGTCCGCCGCGTCGGCGAGTTCGAGGGCAAGGCGCAGG
The DNA here is from genome assembly GCF_040651555.1 of Streptomyces sp. NPDC048424. NCBI lineage: Bacteria > Bacillati > Actinomycetota > Actinomycetes > Kitasatosporales > Streptomycetaceae > Streptomyces > Streptomyces sp. NPDC048424. Next base: position 56,082 of record NZ_JBEZKE010000026.1, read on the forward strand.
TCATCGTCATACTCGGGCATGCCCGAACAGTATCGAGACTCCCGGACCCGGGCGAACGACGTCCACGGTACGGCCCCGACGCGCCCTTGACAGGATCTGTCGACCCGTCAAGTCTGGCCGGAGAGCCGATCGGGGAGGCGAGGATGCCGGCAGCCCGGGAGTCCTTACTGGAGGCGGCGGGAGCGGCCCTCTCGGCCCGCCCCTGGCCGGCCGTGCGGATGGTCGACGTGGCCGCCGCCGCCGGGGTGTCCCGGCAGACCCTCTACAACGAGTTCGGCGGCAAGGCGGGCCTGGGCAGCGCCCTGGTCCGGCGCGAGGCCGACCGCTACCTCGACGGCGTGGACCGGGCCCTGTCCGCCCCGGCCCAGGCCGCCGAACGGCTCGCCGCCGTCGCCGAGTGGACCGTACGGGCGGCCCGCGCCCATCCCCTCGTACGGGCCCTGCTCACCGGCAGTTGGGACGCGGGCCTGCCGGCCGCGGGACGCCGGACGCCGGAACCAGGGGAGCTGGCCCGGGCCGTCCGCGACCGGGCGGCCGCCGCGCTCACGCCGGGGGAGGGGCCGCAGCGGTGCGAGCTCGCCGTGCGCCTCGCCCTCTCCTACGTGATCGCCCCGGGCGAGGAGCCGGGGGCGGCCGAGCTGCTCGGACTGCTCGGGCAGCTCAGTGCGCCGACCCGGACAGCTGGAGCCCGATGACCCCCAGGATGACCAGCGAGATCGAGACGAGCTTGAGGGTGGAGACCAGGTCACCGAGGAAGACCATGCCGTAGATCGCGGTGCCGGCCGCGCCGATGCCCGTCCACACCGCGTACGCCGGTCCCACGTCCAGCTTCTTGAGGGCCAGCGTCAGCAGACCGAAGCTGCCGAGCGCGAAGCACGCGAAGGCGACGGTCGGCCACAGCCGGGTGAATCCGTGGGAGAGCTTGAGGCAGACCGCGAATCCGGTCTCCAGGAGTCCCGCGACCACGACCAGCAGCCACGCCACGTCGAATGCCTCCCCGCGTCACATGACATCACGTCACTTGGTGAGATTATGCATTTATCCAGACAGGGCCCTCGACAAACACGGCACGCCCCGCCGAACGGTCAGTCGCCCTCGCGACGCTCACGCGTCTCCAGCAGCCGCCGCAGCGAATACAGTCGCGCCGGGTCCGCGTGCCCGTCCTCCACCCACTTGTCGAGCGCGCAGTCCGGCTCGTCGTGGCTGCACGCGCGCGGGCACCCCTCCGTGCCCGGCACCAGCTCCGGGAAGGCCAGGATCACCCGGGACGGGTCCACGTGGTGCAGGCCGAAGGAGCGCACGCCCGGGGTGTCGATGACCCAGCCGTCGCCGCCCGGCAGCGGCAGCGCGAGCGCCGAGGTGGTGGTGTGCCGGCCGCGACCGGTCACCGCGTTGACCACTCCGGTGGCGCGCTGGCGGCCCTCGGCGACCAGCGAGTTCACCAGCGTGGTCTTGCCGACGCCCGAGTGGCCGACGAAGGCGGTGATCCGGCCGTTGAGGTGCTCGCGCACCCGGTCTGCCGCGTCGCCCGTCGCGAGCTCCTCGCGGTTGGTGACCACGTACTTCAGCCCGAAGGTCGAGTAGATCTCCAGGATCTGGTCCGCGGAGGTCAGATCGGACTTGGTGAGCACCAGCAGCGGCTCCAGCCCGGCGTCGTACGCCGCGACCAGGCAGCGGTCGATCATCCGGGGCCGCGGCTCCGGATCGGCCAGGGCCGTGACGATGGCCAGCTGGTCGGCATTGGCGACGACCACCCGCTCGTACGGGTCGTCGTCGTCGGCGGTGCGCCGCAGGACGGACTTGCGCTCCTCGATCCGCACGATGCGGGCCAGGGTGTCCTTCTTGCCGGACAGGTCACCGACGATCCAGACCCGGTCCCCGACCACCGCGGCCTTGCGGCCGAGCTCGCGGGCCTTCATCGCGTGCACCGAGCGGCCCTCGACCAGGCAGGTCAGCCGACCGCGGTCGACGGTCAGGACGAAGCCCTCGGCAGCGTCCTCGTGCTTGGGCCGGATGCTCGTCCGCGGCCGGTTCCCCTTGGGATTGGGGCGCTGGCGGATGTCGTCCTCGTCGGTGTTCTTGCCGTACCTGCGCATGACCGGCCCTACGCTCCCGCACCCGCTCCGGGCGTCCCGGAACCGGAACCACCGGCGTCCCCGGCGAGCATGTCCGTCCACATCTGCGGGAAGTCCGGCAGGGTCTTCGCGGTCGTCGCCACGTTCTCGATCTGTACGCCCTCCACCGCCAGGCCGATCACCGCGCCCGCGGTGGCCATCCGGTGGTCGTCGTACGTGTGGAACACGCCGCCGTGCATCCGGCGCGGCCGGATGCGCAGGCCGTCCGCGGTCTCGGTGACGTCGCCGCCGAGCGCGTTGATCTCCTTGGTCAGCGCCGCCAGCCGGTCCGTCTCGTGCAGCCGCAGGTGCGCGACCCCGCGCAGCACGGACTCGGAGTCGGCCAGGGCCGCCACCGCCGCGATGCCCGGGGTGAGCTCGCCGACCTCGCTCAGGTCCACGTCGATGCCGTGGATCTTGCCAGTGCCGGTGAAGACCAGGCCCGCGTCGGTCAGCTCGCAGGAGCCGCCCATCTCCGTGAAGATCCGGCGCAGCGCGTCACCGGGCTGGGTGGTGCGGCGCGGCCAGTCCGGGACGGTGACCGTGCCGCCGGTGATCAGGGCCGCGGCCAGGAAGGGCTGGGCGTTGGACAGGTCCGGCTCCACGACCATGTCGCGGCCGAGCAGGGCGCCGGGGGAGACCCGCCACACGTTCTTCTCGCCGCCGGCCTCGGGGGTGTCGACCTGGGCGCCCGCCGCGCGCAGCATCTCCACGGTCATCCGGATGTGCGGCATCGACGGCAGGGTGGAGCCCACGTGCCGGACCTCGACGCCCTGGTTGAAGCGCGGGGCGGAGAGCAGCAGCGCGGAGACGAACTGGGAGGAGTTGCTGGCGTCGATCTCGACCGTGCCGCCCTCCAGGGCCCCACCGCCCTGGACGGTCATGGGCAGCGCGCCCCGGCCGTCGTCGTCGATCCGGGCGCCGAGCGTGCGCAGGGCGCTGATGACCTGGCCGAGCGGGCGCTCGTAGGAGCGCGGGTCGCCGTCGAAGCGGATGTCCCCGTCGGCGAGGGTGGCGACGGGCGGCAGGAAGCGCATGACGGTGCCGGCGTTGCCGACGTCCACGGTCGTCGGGCCGTGCAGGGCCGCCGGGATGATCCGCCAGGCCTCGCCGCCCACTGCGCCGTTGGTGGCACTCGCGGAGCTGGAGGAGACCGTTTCCTCGATGCCGACGCCCAGCGCGCGCAGTGCGTCGGACATCAGCTGGGAGTCGCGCGAGCGCAGCGGGCGGCGCACCCAGCCGGGTTCGGCGGCGAGCGCGGCGAGCACGAGGGCACGGTTGGTGACCGATTTGGACCCCGGCACCGTGACGGTGGCGTGGACGGTCCCATCGGCGAGCGGAGCGGGCCAGAGGGCAGGGAGCGCGGTGGTCTCGGTCATGGCCCCCACTTTAGTGGCTTCCCCCGGCCCCAGATCTTGATCGCCGTCCGGTCTCAGGGGGTGGTCACAGGGCGAGCAGCCAGCGGCCGCCGCCGATCAGCGAGCAGAGCGCGACGACGTGGAAGAACAGCAGCCACACCACCGGATGCAGGTGGGTGAGCCGGCCCAGCTGATCGGCATCGGAATCCGGGGCTCCGCCGTTCCTGCGCTTGGCCCCCAGCTCGAAGACCGGCCGCACCCCGCCGAGCAGCAGGAACCACACCACCAGGTAGGCGAAGCCGGCCTGCACCTCGGCCGGCGTCAGCCAGGACACCAGCAGGAAGGCCCCGCCGGTCAGCACCACGGTCAGCGCCCCGTACGCGTTCCGGATCATCACCAGCATCGCCACCAGCAGGGCGGTGGCCGCCCACAGCAGCAGCGTGATCCGGTGCGCGGACAGCAGCGCCGCGCCGCCCAGCCCGAGCAGCGAGGGCGCCGTGTACCCGCCGGCGGCGGTCAGGATCATCCCGAGCCCGGTCGGCTTGCCCCGGCTGACGGTGACCCCGCTCGTGTCGGAGTGCAGCCGTATCCCGCTCAGGCGCCGCCCGGTCAGCAGCGCCAGCAGACCGTGCCCGCCCTCGTGCGCGATGGTGATGGCGTTGCGGGAGAGCCGCCACAGCGGGCGGGGACCGACGGCGGCCAGCGCGACCAGGCCGGTCACGATCACCAGCCACAGGTCGGGCGGGGTCTGTATGCCCGTGAGCCGGTCCCACAGGCCGGCCGTCGTGCTGCTGTCCATGAGGTGGCGGACTCCTTGCGGTGGTGTCGGGGGGACATGGCAGTGTGGCAGCCATGTGCGGACGGTATGCGGCGAGTCGTAAGCCCGAGGACCTCGTGGAGGCCTTCGGCATCGAGAAGTGGGAGCCGGAGGAGGCCCTGGCCCCCGACTGGAACGTGGCGCCGACGAAAGAGGTCCACGTCGTCCTCGACCGTCCTCTGAAGGACGCTTCGCACCCGCGTCCGGTTCGCCAGCTGCGCACCCTGAAATGGGGCCTGGTCCCCTCCTGGGCGCAGAACCCCGACGGCGCCGCCCGGATGATCAACGCCCGGTCCGAGACCCTGCACGAGAAGCCGTCCTTCCGGCGCCCCTTCGCGCAGCGCCGCTGCATCGTCCCCGCCGACGGCTACTACGAGTGGGTCACCGCCCACGACGAGCGGCAGCTTGAGGTGGAGGGGAAGAAGAAGCGGGCCCGCAAGCAGCCCTACTTCGTGCTCCCCTCCGACGGCTCCGTCTTCGCGATGGCCGGGATCTACGAGTTCTGGCGCGACCGGACCCTGCCCGACGAGCACCCGCTCGCCTGGTGGGTCACCTGCTCGGTGATCACCACCGAGGCCGAGACGACCCCCCTGGGCGTGCCCCCGGCCGAGGGGCCGCGCTCGCTCTCCGAGATCCACCCGCGGATGCCGCTGATGCTGACCCCGGACCGCTGGGACGCCTGGCTGGACCCCGCGAACACCGACACCGAGGGCTCCCTGCGGGACCTCCTGGCGCCGCCGCCCGGCGGGCTGATGCGCGCCTACCCGGTGTCCACGGCCGTCAGCAGCGTGCGCAACAACGGGCCGGAGCTGCTGGAAGAGCTGGCCGCCCCGGAGGAGGCAACCCTCTTCTAGGGCCGGGCCCGGGCAGGATGGGGTGCATGACCACGCGTACCGAGAGCGTCGACACCCCGGCGGGCGAGGCCCGCATCACCTGGCACACCGCCCGCGCGGCGAAGCTCGTGCTCGCCGTGAGCCACGGCGCCGGCGGCGGCATCGAGGCCCGCGACCTCCAGGCGCTGGCCGCCGCCCTGCCCGCCCGCGGGATCACGGTCGCGCTGGTCGAACAGCCCTGGAGGGTCGCCGGGAAGAAGGTCGCCGCCGCGCCCAAGGTGCTGGACGAGGGCTGGCGCGCGCTGTGGCCCGCGCTCGCGGAGCCCGGGCTGCCGGTGGTCGCGGGCGGACGCAGCGCCGGGGCCCGGGTGGCCTGCCGGACCGCCGTCGAGCTGGGCGCCGCCGGGGTGCTGGCGCTGGCGTTCCCGCTGCACCCGCCGGGCCGGCCGGAGAAGTCCCGCGCCGCGGAGCTCACCGGGGCCGGCCGGCCCACGCTCGTGGTCCAGGGCGGCCGGGACCCCTTCGGGCGCCCGGAGGAGTTCCCCGCGGGTGAGCACGAGCTGGTGGAGATCCCGTACGGCGATCACGGTTTCGCCGTGCCGAAGAAGGCGGACCTCACCCAGGAAGAGGCCCTCGGGAAGATCACCGGGGCGGTCGAGCGGTGGCTCCTGGCGCTCCCGGCCGGCAACTAGCCGGAAGCGGGAGGGGCGGAAGGCCGAAAACCCGTCCGGTACGCGGGAATGCGCCGCCCGGCCCTTCTGTTGTCTCGGATGTCGGTACGTACGGGAAATTGTCGGAGGAGAGGGAGCGCATGACCCAGGTCATCAGTCAGAACCGTCGGCAGGCCGCTGACCTGGACTGGACTGTTCTTCCTGCCCCCAAGCGCAGCACGCTTCGGGCGGCGGAGGGCCGGGATGGTCGACTATTCTCCGATTCGAGCGGGTCCGCTTTCGGAGCCGCCACGCAGTCGGAGGAGGTGGGTCCTGTCGCTGGGACCGACGAAGGCCACGCGGAGGAGACGACCCCGGAGCGCAATGCGCGCTTCGAGCGGGACGCCCTCGGCTACCTCGACCAGATGTACTCGGCCGCGCTGCGCATGACGCGCAATCCGGCCGACGCTGAGGACCTGGTCCAGGAGACGTACGCGAAGGCATACGCGTCCTTCCACCAGTTCCGCGAGGGCACCAACCTGAAGGCGTGGCTGTACCGCATCCTGACCAACACGTTCATCAACTCCTACCGCAAGAAGCAGCGCGAGCCCCAGCGCAGCGCCGCGGAGGAGATCGAGGACTGGCAGCTGGCGCGCGCCGAGTCGCACATGTCGACCGGACTGCGCTCCGCCGAGTCGCAGGCGCTCGACCACCTGCCCGATTCGGACGTGAAGGAAGCCCTGCAGGCCATTCCGGAGGAGTTCCGCATCGCGGTCTACCTTGCCGACGTAGAGGGCTTTGCGTACAAGGAGATCGCGGACATCATGGGTACACCCATCGGTACGGTCATGTCGCGACTGCACCGTGGCCGCCGTCAACTCCGCGGAATGCTGGAGGACTATGCCCGTGAGCGCGGGCTGGTTCCCGCGGGCGCGGGAGAGTCGAACGACCGGAAAGGCTCGGGCTCATGAGTTGCGGAGAGCCGCACGAGACAGAGTGCTCTGAGGTCCTGGACCACTTGTACGAGTTCCTTGATCAGGAAATGCCCGACAGCGACTGCACGAAGTTCGAGACCCACTTCGGCGAGTGCAATCCCTGCCTGGAGAAGTACGGCCTGGAGCAGGCCGTGAAGAAGCTGGTGAAGCGCTGCTGCGGGTCGGACGACGTGCCGACCGACCTGCGGTCGAAGGTCATGGGCCGGATCGAGCTGATCCGCTCGGGGCAGGCGGTGCCCGATCACGATGTCACCGCCGACAACCCGACTCCCGGCTGACCGCAGCGGCAACGGCAGCGCATTGAACAGCCGCCCCCGGAAGAGCACTTCGTTCACCCGAATGTGCTAATCCGGGGGCGTCCGCATGGCGCAATACGAAAATGTGGCCCACGTCGCTGGGGGCCCCACTTATTCTCCCCATTCGGTACCGGTCCGCACCGGTACCCGGCCGGAACGGCACAGGGGAGGAGAGCGCCATGCGGGTACTTCCGCCGGCGGCGCGCGGATTCATCCTGTGCGCCGTCCTCGCCGCCGCCGCGTGCGTCACCCCGGCCCTCACGGATTCCGGTACGCCCTGGGCGGCCGTCGGCCTCCTCGCCGTGCTCTACCTCGGCTGCGAACTCGTCAAGGTCTGCCCGCTGCTGGGCAGCCGGGTGCCCGAGGGCATCGGCGCCTTCTTCCCCGTGGTGCTCGCCGCCGTCTTCCTGCTGCCGCCGGCCGCCGCCGCGCTCGTGGCGCTGCCCGGCGGATGCGCGGGGACCGTGGCCGAGCGGCCCGCCCGGGTACGCCGGGTGTGGCACGGCGCGCAGCAGGCCATGGCCGCCTGGGCCGCCGGCCGGGCGTACGGGCTGCTGCGCGGTCCGGACTCGCTCGGCGGAGGGCCCTCCGCCGGGTCCGGGCCTCCCGGCTGGGTGGCCGACTTCCCCTACGCGATGCTCCCCGCCGCCGCCGCGGCCGTCGTCTTCTGCCTGGTGCTCACGGCCCTCGACGGCGGCATCCTGGCCACCGCCGAACGCCGGCCCGCCGCCACCGCCTGGCGCGGACTGCTCACCCTCTCCCTCGCCCCGCACTGCGTCCACGGCCTCGCCGGACTGATGATGGCCGTCATGTGGCGCAGCCCGTACGGGCTCCCGGCCGCACTCCTCGTCCTGCTGCCGATGTACGTCTCCTGCTGGGTCTTCGCCCAGTACCACCGCGAGCGCTCCGCCCACCGGGCCACCATCCGCGCCCTCGTCCAGGCCGTCGACATCAAGGACCGCTACACCCGCGGGCACAGCGAGCGGGTCGGCCAGGCCTCCGCGATGATCGCCCGCGAGCTGGGCATGGCCGACGACAGGATGGAAGTCGTGCGGATCGCCGGGATCCTCCACGACGTCGGCAAACTGGGCGTCCCCACCCGGCTGCTGCGCAAGGACGGGCCGCTCACCCCGGAGGAACGCCGGATCATCGAGCTGCACCCCGAGTACGGGCACGAGATGGTGCGCGGCATCGGCTTCCTCGGCGAGGCCCGGTCCGCGATCCTGCACCACCACGAGCGGGTCGACGGCACCGGCTACCCGTACGGGCTGACCGGCGAGCAGATCCCGGTACTGGCCCGCGTGGTGGCGGTGGCCGACGCCTTCGACGCGATGACCTCGACCCGTTCCTACAGCCGGGCCCGGCCGGTGCCGGTGGCCCTGGCCGAGCTGGACCGGTGCGCGGGCGCCCAGTTCGACCCGGCGATGGTGCGGGCCCTGACGGGCGCCATCGGCCGGCACGGCTGGCACCCGGTGGTCACCTCCGACGAGGACCTCCAGGTGATCAGCGCGAACGATCCCGCCGCGGTGGCGGCTCCCGGCCCGGCCGACCGGAACGGCGGCGCCCTGCCCGAGGGTGCCCGCACGGCCCGATCGGCCGCGCGGACGGCGCTGCGCGCCCTGCCCGTGCAGGACGCGCCGCTCGCCGGGGCCGACCGCCCGGGGAGCGACGCGCCGGCCACCGGTGGGCGGCCCGGCCGCGACGCGGACGGCTCCGGGGCGGGCGGATGAGGACCGCGGCCGTGTGGACGGTGCGGGGGGCCGCGGCCGTGCTCACCGCCGTCGCCCTCGCGCACACCCTGTGGAACGGTCTCGTCGAGCCCGGTACCGCCCTGGCGTTCGGCGCGCTGATCGCCGTCGGCGAGCTCGCCCGCCGGGACCGGCAGCAAGGCGGCTCCGTCGACCGGCTGCCCGCACCGCTCGGCTCCGCCGGCGCCCTCGCCTACGCCCTGCTCGGCGAGAACGCCGGCCAGCCCACCCGGCACGGGGTGCTCCAGATCGTCGCCGTCGTCGTCGCGGCGGCCCTCGCCGGGATCGTCCCGCACATCGCCCGGGGCCGCGGCCCCGCCCTCGACCACCTGTCCCGCCGGGTGCTCACCGTCGCCTTCGCCGCCGCCTGTTTCCAGCCGCTCTACAACTCCGGCCGGCTGGCGGAACGGGTGGGCCGGGGCCCGTGGCTCGTCCTCTTCCTGCTCTGCCTGCTCGGCCTCACCGCCCTGTGCGACGCCGTGCTCGCCGCCGCGCTGGCCGGGGCCCGCACCGGCTGGCCGTACGGTCCGCTGCTGCGCGACGAGCTGCGGGCCCAGCTCGGCATCGGCGCGGCGATCTGCGCCACCGGGGTCGTGATGGCGCTCGGCGCGGCCGTGGCGGGCCTGTGGGCCATACCCGTCTTCAGCGTGCCCCTGCTGCTGACCCAGCTGTCCTTCCACCGGATCACCGCGATCCGCACCACCTACCGCCAGACCATCACCTCCCTGGCCCGCGCCACCGAGATCGCCGGCTACACCCGGCCCGGCCACTCCCGCCGGGTCGCCGCCCTGAGCTGCGCCGTGGGCCGGGAGCTGGGCCTGTCGGAGCGGGAGCTCACGGTGCTGGAGTACGCCGCCCTGATGCACGACATCGGCCAGCTGTCCCTCGTCGACCCGGTCCCGGACGGGGCCACCGCCGAGCTGCCGGCCGCCGAGGCCCGCCGGATCGCCGGGCTGGGCGGGGAGGTGGCCCGGCAGACCGGGGTGCCCGCGGAGGTCGCCGTGGTGGTGGAGCGGCAGGCGGACCCGTACCGGGAGCAGCCCGTCCTGGCCCGCATCGTGCGTACGGTGAACGCGTACGAGGACCTCACCGGCGCCGCCGGCGGGAGCCGTCACCCGGGCGGCTCACTGGCCGCCCTGGAACAGCTCCGGCTGGGCACCGGGCACGATTACCAGCCGGAGGTCGTGGAGTGCCTGGCGAGGGTTCTGGCCAGGGGCGGACGTGACAGAGTTGTTCCCGTCCGACCTGGGTAACCCATGGGTAATGAGCGGCCGTCCGAGTGGGCATGGTTGGATGCCAGTAAGAGTGTCCGCAAGGCTGCACCGTTGTCCCCCGGCTACCGCCGGGAGGGTGCCCCCAGGCAGGCGGGAATCGTGAGGATCTTCGGGAAGGTACGGCATCGGCCCTCCGCCTCGTGGCGGCAGGCCACCGACCGCGCGTTCACGCTGATCGGCGACGGGCGGTACGAGGACGCGGGAGCGCTCCTGACCAGAGCGGCGGACCTGGAGCCCTGGCTGTCGGAGTCCTGGTTCAATCTGGCCCTGCTGCACAAGTTCCGGCACGACTGGGAGCAGGCGCGGGCCGCGGGACTGCGCGCCGTGGCCCTGCTGGACCGCGAGACCGGCGCCCCGGACTGGTGGAACGTGGGCATCGCCGCGACCGCGCTCCAGGACTGGCCGCTGGCCCGGCGGGCCTGGCAGGCGTACGGGCTGAAGGTGCCCGGCGACGCGCACGGCGCGGGCGGCAAGGGCAGCGGCGAACCGGTCGGCATGGAGCTCGGCAGCGCCGCCGTACGGCTCTCGCCCGAGGGCGAGGCCGAGGTGGTCTGGGGCCGTCGGCTGGACCCGGCCCGGCTGGAGGTCCTGTCGATCCCGCTGCCCTCCTCGGGGCGGCGCTGGGGCGAGGTCGTCCTCCACGACGGGGTGCCGCACGGCGAGCGGGTCACCGCGGCCGGCCCCTCGTACCCCGTCTTCGACGAGATCGAGCTGTGGGCGCCGTCGCCGGTGCCGACCTGGGTGGTGCTGCTGGAGGCGGCCACCGAGGCGGACCGTGACGCGCTGGAGCAGCTGGCCTCGGACGCGGGCTTCGCCGCCGAGGACTGGTCCTCGTCGGTGCGGCTGCTGTGCCGGACCTGTTCGGAGAGCGAGATGCCCAGCGACGAGGGCGACGGCGAGCACCTGGATCCGCACGACCACAGCGAGCCGGGGCATCCCGGACCGCTGGGGCACCGCACGGCCGGTTCCGGCTCCCTGTGGGTGCCCGAGCGCGAATGCGGGATCGCGGCGCCGGCCGGGCTGGTGCGCGGACTGCTCGACGGCTGGGTCGCGGACAGCCCGGGCACCCGTGAGTGGCGGGATCTCGAAGAAGTCTGCTGAGCAGGGCCGTAGGCTGTACGGGCACATCGGTGGCCATTGGCGACCACCGGTGACTTGGACTTACGGAAGGCGTACGGCGGACATGTCGCAGCAGGAGAACGAGGTAGTCGGCGTCGAGGTCGTGAACGACGGGTACGTCGTGGACACGGAGGACTGTGCCGAGCGCGAGCTCGCCCACCGTGAGCGCGGCACCGCCCGCCCGATCACCGTCGTCGGCAACCCGGTCCTGCACCGCGAGTGCAAGGACGTCACCGAGTTCGGCGACGAGCTGGCGCAGCTGATCGACGACATGTTCGCCAGCCAGAAGGCCGCCGAGGGCGTGGGCCTGGCCGCGAACCAGATCGGCGTGGACGCCAAGGTCTTCGTCTACGACTGCCCGGACGACGACGGCGTGCGGCACACCGGTGTCGTGGTCAACCCGAAGCTCGTCGAGCTGCCCGCCGGCACCCGCATCCTGGACGACTCGAACGAGGGCTGCCTGTCGGTCCCGACCGCCTACGCCTCGCTGGCCCGCCCGGACTACGCCGAGGTCGAGGGCCAGGACGCCCAGGGCAACCCGATCAAGGTGCGCGGCACCGGCTACTTCGCCCGCTGCCTCCAGCACGAGACCGACCACCTGTACGGCTACCTCTACATCGACCGCCTCTCGAAGCGGGACCGCAAGGACGCCCTGCGGCAGATGGAAGAGGGCACCCCGCGCTACGAGACCGTCCCGAACGCGTAACCCCCTCGGCCGGACAGGGCCTAGGCCGCCTGCGGGCCCCGGAACGCGCGCCGGAACGAGTTCGGCGTGGTGCCCAGGGTCCGCAGGAAGTGGTGGCGCAGCGCGGCCGCGTTGCCGAAGCCGCAGCGGCCGGCGATCGCGTCCACGGTCTCGTCGGTCGCCTCCAGCAGCTCCTGCGCGAGCAGGACCCGCTGGCGCAGCACCCACTTGTACGGGGTGGTGCCGGTCTCCTGGAGGAACCGGCGGGCGAAGGTGCGCGGTGACATGTGCGCGCGCTCCGCGAGCTGCTCGACGGTGATCTCCTCCTCCAGGTGGCGGGCCATCCACTCGATCACCTCGCCCACGGTGTCGCAGGAGGTGCGCGGCAGCGGCCGCTCGATGTACTGGGCCTGCCCGCCGTCCCGGTGGGGCGGTACGACCATCCGCCGCGCGATGGTGTTGGCCACCTCGGCCCCGTGCTCCTGGCGCACGAGGTGCAGGCAGGCGTCGATGCCGGAGGCGGTGCCGGCGGAGGTGATCACCGGGCCGGCGTCGACGTAGAGCACGTCCGGGTCGACCAGTGCCCGCGGGAAGCGCCGGGCCAGCGTCGCGGCGTGCATCCAGTGCGTGGTGCAGTGCCGGCCGTCCAGCAGCCCCGCCGCTCCGAGCGCGTACGCGCCGCTGCACACGCTGAGCACCCGCGCTCCCCGGTCCACCCCGCGGCGCAGCGCCTCCAGGAGCGCTTCCGGGTACACGCGGGTTCCCGCTTCCCGGAAGGCGGGCACGCAGATGAGGTCGGCGCTCTCCAGCCGCTCCAGCCCGTGTTCGGGGGAGACCGTGAAACCGGTGCCGGACATGGTCAGGGGGCCTTCCTCCGCCGCGCAGACGGCGAAGTCGTACACCGGCAGCCCGTGGTCGCTTCGGTCGATTCCGAAGACCTCGCAGAAGATCCCGAACTCGAAGGGGGCGATCTCGTCGAGGAGGGCCACGGCCACGTTTTTCAGCATGCCTCCAGTGTGGCAGTAATTCGCTCTTTCATGACAGTCCTGCCACTGTGCGAGTTTCCCCAGCGGGAGGAGAGTAGAGACATGAACACGTTCCTGAGCTACCTCACCGTCCTCGCCGTCGCCACGCTGGTGCTCGCCCCCAGCCTGTACGGGGTCCTGCGCGACCGTCGGATCGACCGGCAGCTGCGGGCCGTCGAGACCCGGCTCGTGTGGCTGCCGCGCCAGAAGGCGGGCGGCATGCCCCCCACCGTCCGCCGGTCCCGAGCCCGGCACACCCGGATGCACTGGGGACCCGTCGCCCACTGAGCGGGGCGACCGTGCACACGGGAAGCCGGACGATCGGGCGCCGGAAACGCGAGAAGCCGGGACGCGGTGGTGAACCGCATCCCGGCTTCGCGGCGTTCACCGCGTCCCGGCCGGAGGGACAGCAGGACCCCTAGAAGTCCTCGTCCAGGTCGACCGTGCCCTCGACCGCGACCTGGTAGGCCGACGGACGGCGCTCGAAGAAGTTCGTCAGCTCCTGGACACCCTGCAGCTCCATGAAGGAGAACGGGTTCTGCGAGCCGTACACCGGCGCGAAGCCGAGGCGGACCAGACGCTGGTCCGCGACGCACTCCAGGTACTCGCGCATCGACTCGGTGTTCATGCCCGGCAGGCCGTCGCCGCACAGGTCGCGGCCGAACTGCAGCTCCGCCTCCACGGCCTCCTTCAGCATGTCGGTGACCTGCTGCTGGAGGGCGTCGTCGAAGAGCTCCGGCTCCTCCTTGCGGACCGTGTCCACGACCTCGAAGGCGAAGTTCATGTGCATGGTCTCGTCACGGAACACCCAGTTGGTGCCGGTGGCCAGGCCGTGCAGCAGGCCGCGCGAGCGGAACCAGTACACGTACGCGAAGGCGCCGTAGAAGAACAGGCCCTCGATGCACGCGGCGAAGCAGATCAGGTTCAGCAGGAAGCGGCGGCGGTCGGCCTTCGTCTCCAGCCGGTCCAGCTTCTCGACCTCGTTGATCCACTTGAAGCAGAACTGCGCCTTCTCGCGGATGGAGGGGATCTCCTCGACGGCGTCGAAGGCGGCCGCGCGGTCGTCCGGGTCGGGCAGGTAGGTGTCGAGCAGCGTCAGGTAGAACTGGACGTGCACGGCCTCCTCGAACAGCTGGCGCGACAGGTACAGGCGCGCCTCAGGGGAGTTGATGTGCTTGTAGAGCGTCAGCACCAGGTTGTTCGAGACGATCGAGTCGCCCGTCGCGAAGAACGCGACCAGACGGCCGATCATGTGCTGCTCGGCCGGCGTCAGCTTGGCGAGGTCCGCGACGTCCGAGTGGAGGTCGACCTCCTCCACCGTCCACGTGTTCTTGATCGCGTCCCGGTAGCGCTCGTAGAAGTCCGGGTAGCGCATGGGGCGGAGCGTGAGCTCGAAGCCCGGGTCCAGGAGGTTCTTGTTGTCGGTGGAGCTCATTACTGGCAGGCCTCGCAGGACTCGGGGTTCTCAAGGGAGCAGGCCAGAGCGTCGGCGTCGACGGCCTGCGGGAGCGGGGTGGCGGCGGCCGGGACGGCGGACGCGGACGCGGCGCGGGCGATCTTCGTCGCGGGGCGCGAGCGCAGGTAGTAGGTGGTCTTCAGACCCTGCTTCCAGGCGTACGCGTACATCGAGGAGAGCTTGCCGATGGTGGGCGTCTCCAGGAACAGGTTCAGCGACTGCGACTGGTCCAGGAACGGCGTACGGGCCGCCGCCATGTCGATCAGACCGCGCTGCGGGATCTCCCACGCCGTGCGGTACAGCTCGCGCACCTCGGCCGGGATCCAGCCGAAGCCCTGGACGGAACCGCTGGCCTCGCGCAGCGCCTCGCGGCTCTGCGCGTCCCACACGCCGAGCTTCTTCAGCTCCTCCACCAGGTAGCCGTTGACCTGGAGGAACTCGCCCGACAGGGTCTCGCGCTTGAAGAGGTTGGAGACCTGCGGCTCGATGCACTCGTACACGCCGGCGATCGAGGCGATCGTGGCCGTCGGGGCGATCGCGAGGAGCAGCGAGTTGCGCATGCCGGACTTCGCGACGCGGGCGCGCAGCGCCTCCCAGCGCTCCGGCCAGTTCAGCTCGGTCTCGTAGTGGTCCGGGTGCAGGACGCCGCGCGCGGTGCGGGTCTGCTCCCAGGCCGGCAGCGGGCCGCTGCGCTCGGCCAGGTCGCACGAGGCCTCGTACGCCGCGAGCATGATGCGCTCGGAGAGCCGGGTGGAGAGCGCCTTCGCCTCGGCGGAGTCGAAGGGCAGCTTCAGCTTGAAGAAGACGTCCTGGAGGCCCATCGCGCCCAGGCCCACCGGGCGCCACCGGGCGTTGGAACGGCCGGCCTGCTCGGTCGGGTAGAAGTTGATGTCCACCACGCGGTCGAGGAAGGTCACGGCGGTGCGGACGGTCTCGTCCAGCCGCTCCCAGTCGATCTCGCCCGTCTCCGTCAGCACGAACGCGCCGAGGTTGACCGAGCCGAGGTTGCAGACGGCCGTCTCGCCGTCGTTGGTGACCTCGATGATCTCGGTGCAGAGGTTGGAGGAGTGGACGACCGTGCCCGGCTCGGCGGTCTGGTTCGCCGTGCGGTTGGAGGCGTCCTTGAAGGTCATCCAGCCCTGGCCGGTCTGCGCGAGGGTGCGCATCATCCGGCCGTACAGGTCGCGGGCGGGCATGGTCTTGCGGGCCAGGCCCTCGGCCTCGGCCTTGCGGTAGGCGGCGTCGAACTCGTCGCCCCACAGGTCGACCAGCTCGGGCACGTCGGCCGGGGAGAACAGCGACCAGTCGGCGTCCGCGTTCACGCGGCGCATGAACTCGTCCGGCACCCAGTGCGCCAGGTTCAGGTTGTGCGTACGGCGCTGGTCCTCGCCGGTGTTGTCGCGGAGCTCCAGGAACTCCTCGATGTCCGCGTGCCAGGTCTCCAGGTAGACGGCGGCGGCGCCCTTGCGGCGGCCGCCCTGGTTCACGGCGGCGACGGAGGCGTCGAGGGTCTTCAGGAACGGCACGATGCCGTTGGAGTGGCCGTTGGTGCCGCGGATCAGGGAACCGCGGGCGCGGATGCGGGAGTACGACAGGCCGATGCCGCCGGCGTGCTTCGACAGGCGCGCCACCTGGTGGTAGCGGTCGTAGATCGAGTCGAGCTCGTCCAGCGGGGAGTCCAGCAGGTAGCAGGAGGACATCTGCGGGTGCCGGGTGCCGGAGTTGAAGAGGGTGGGGGAGGAGGGCAGGTAGTCGAGGCGGCTCATCAGCCGGTACAGCGAGGCCACTTCCTCGACGGCCTGGACGCTCTCGTCCGCGGCGAGGCCACAGGCCACGCGCAGCATGAAGTGCTGCGGGGTCTCGATGACCTGGCGGGTGATCGGGTGGCGCAGCAGGTAGCGGCTGTGCAGGGTGCGCAGGCCGAAGAAGCCGAAGCGGTCGTCGGCGCCCTCGGCGAGGGTGTGCTCGACCAGCGCGTCCAGGCGGTTCGCGTGGGTCCGCACGAACTCGGCCGTGCGGTCGGCGATGAGGCCCTCGCGGTGGCCGACCTCGACGGAGGCCGAGAAGGACGTGGAGCCCTGGCTCGCGGCCTCGTCGCGCACGGCCAGCGTCAGCAGCCGGGCGGCGAGCTTCGAGTACGCGGGGTCCTCGGAGATCAGGCCGGCGGCGGCCTCGGTGGCGAGCCCCCGCAGTTCGGCCTCGTCGGCGGCGGAGCTGCGGCCGCGGAGCGCGGCGGCGGCGACGCGGCCGGGGTCGGTGTCGGGGAGGTCCGCCGTAAGTTCGGTGAGGGTACGCAGCAGCGTGGCCCCCGGGCCCTCGGTGTTGTCGCCAGAAACGGACTCGGCGCGCGGTGCGGAAGGCGCGATGGTCACGGCGGGAGCTCTCCCTCGCTCGGCCCGGTCATCGGCGGAGCGGGGCGCGAGCGGGCGCATGCGGGCGTGGCAGGAACGCGTTCACACCGCATGGCGTCCACCGGCCCAACCGCGAGGCCCGGACGTGTCGGCACCCGGTTCGGTCGAGCCGGGCGCGCTGTCGGCAGGTCATCGGACTTGGTGTCCGGTAGCCGGACACTTCATACCGTTGCGGGACAGTTCCGGATTCACACCGGATTCCCCTGCGGGACAGCAGCCTTGAGCATACATGTGGGGGCGCCCCTGTGAGGCAACCCCCACATGTAGTGTCGGCGTGGCTACAGGTTGAGCCGATACGCCAGAAGTGTCAGGCCCTGGATGGGCGCCCAGTCCCGCTCCGGAACGCGTACGAAGCCCAGTCGCGCGTAGATCCGGTGGGCGCCGGCCATGCTGCGCTGGGTGGAGAGCACCATGCCCGACACGCCCTCGATCGCCCGCGCCCGCTCGACGCACGCCCGCACCAGAGCCTCGCCGGCGCCCTGGCCGCGCCCCTCGTGGGCGACGGCGAGCATCCGGAACTCGGCCTCGTCCGGGCCGGCGATGTCGGCGAGCGGGCTCCCGGGTGCGGCGAAGGTCACCCCGCCCAGGATCCGCCCGTCCCGCTCGGCGACGAGCACCTCGGCGAGGGCGGCCCGGTGGGCCACGTCGCGCAGCACGTTCAGGTACGGGTCGTCCTCGTTGAAGTCCAGATGCCCGTCGGCGAGGTAGGCCCGCGCCGTGATCTCGCCCAGTTCCGCGTACTCGGCGGGCCGTACCGGTCTGATCGTGATGTCCATGCGTTCGAGTGTGCCGCAGGCGCGCGAAGGGCCCCGCCGGATTTCGGCGGGGCCCTCCGGTGCGGTTCAGCAGCAGCCGAAGCCCTCGCGGGGGTCCGCCTCGCGGGCGTCCGTGCGGGCGCGTTCGAAGGCGCGGCGGGTCAGGACCTCCGCGTCCGGGTCGTGGGAGCGGGCGTGGGCGACGTAGCGGTCGTACGCGGCCTCCCCCGAGAACTCCCGTACGTAGAACCGGGCCCGGGCCAGTGCGCTCCGTACGGTGCTCACGCCACCGGCTCCTTGACGTGTCCGCCGCCCGAGTCGAGGCCCGCCGCGGCGAGCTCCGCCCGCTCCTCGGGCGTCGGGATCAGCCCGGCCGGGGCGACGATCTTCGACTCGGTCCACGGGACCTCGGTCAGGGTCACCGACTCCGGCTTGCGGACGGCCTTCAGGCAGGTCCGGGCCGCGTCCAGGAGCACGATGATGATCAGCACGGCGAAGAGGGCCGACAGCACTCCGTCCACCGTGGCGTTGGTGACCACGGTGTGCATCTCGCCCATGTCCTTCGCGGGCTTGAGCACCTTCCCGGCGTCGATGCCCTCCTGGTAGGTGCTGCGCTGCGCGAAGAAGCCGATCTTCGGGTTGTCGGAGAAGATCTTCTGGTAGCTGGCGGTGAGCGTTACGGCCACGTCCCAGACCAGCGGCACGGCCGTCACCCAGGCCCACTTGAGGCGGCCGGACTTGACCAGCAGGGTGGTGCAGACGGCCAGGGCCACCGCGGCGAGCAGCTGGTTCGCGATGCCGAACAGCGGGAACAGTTGGTTGATGCCGCCCAGCGGGTCCTTGATGCCCACCCACAGGAAGTAGCCCCAGGCGCCGACGACGATGGCGCTCGCCAGCCAGACGCCCGGCTTCCAGCTGACGTCCTTGAAGGGCTTGTGCAGGTTGCCGAGGGTGTCCTGGAGCATGAACCGGCCGACGCGGGTGCCCGCGTCGAGGGTGGTGAGGATGAACAGCGCCTCGAACATGATCGCGAAGTGGTACCAGAAGGCCTTCATGCCGGCCCCGCCGATCACCGACGAGAAGATCTCCGACATTCCGAGTGCGAAGGTCGGCGCGCCGCCCGTACGGGACAGCAGGCTGGCCTCCTCCACGTCCTTCGCGGCCTGGGTCAGCGCCTCGGGGGAGATGGCGAAGCCGAGGTTGGTGACCGCCTGCGAGGCGGACTCGACGGTGGTGCCGATGACCCCGCCGGGGGAGTTGACCGCGAAGAACAGGCCGGGCTCGATGATGCAGGCCGCGATGATCGCCATGACGGCGACGAAGGACTCGGTCAGCATCGCGCCGTAGCCGATGACCCGGACCTGGGTCTCCTTCTGGATCATCTTCGGGGTGGTGCCCGAGGCGACCAGCGAGTGGAAGCCGGACAGCGCGCCGCAGGCGATGGTGATGAAGACGAAGGGGAACATCGACCCGGCGAAGACCGGGCCGTCGCCGCGCGCGGCGAAGTCCGTGACCGAGGGCATCTTCAGCATCGGCATCGCGATGACCACGCCCAGCGCGAGCAGCGCGATCGTGCCGATCTTCATGAAGGTGGAGAGGTAGTCGCGCGGCGCGAGCAGCATCCACACCGGCAGCACCGAAGCGATGAAGCCGTACGCGACCATCCAGATGACCAGCGTCTCCTTCTCCAGCGTGAAGGTGTCCGCGAAGGAGGACTCGGCGACCCAGCCGCCCGCGATGATGGCGACCAGGAGCAGGGCGACACCGATGGTGGAGACCTCGGTGACCCGGCCCGGCCGCAGCACGCGCAGGTAGAAGCCCATGAAGAGGGCGATCGGGATGGTCATGCCGATGGAGAACACGCCCCAGGGGGAGTGCGCCAGGGCGTTGACGATGACGAGCGCGAGCACCGCCAGCAGGATGATCATGATGGCGAACACGGCGACCAGGGCGGCGGCTCCGCCGACGGGGCCGATCTCGTCCCGGGCCATCTGGCCGAGCGAGCGGCCGTCGCGCCGGGTGGAGAAGAACAGCGTGATCATGTCCTGCACGGCGCCGGCGAAGATGACGCCCGCGACGATCCAGATGGTCCCGGGCAGGTAGCCCATCTGCGCGGCGAGCACCGGTCCGACGAGCGGGCCGGCGCCGGCGACGGCGGCGAAGTGGTGGCCGAAGAGCACCCGGCGGTCGGTGGGATGGAAGTCGACACCGTTGTCGAGGCGTTCGGCGGGGGTGGCCCGCGTCTTGTCCACCTTGAGCACGCGGTCCGAGATGAAGCGCGCGTAGAAGCGGTAGCCGATGGCGTACGAGCCCAGTGCGGCGGCGAGCAGCCAGGCGGCCGAGATCTCCTCACCGCGCGAGAGCGCCAGCACGCCCCAGCCGAGGGCGCCGACGAGTCCGACGAGCACCCACACGGCGATGGACTTGGGAGAGGGCGAGCCGGGCGCGGTGCCCGGACTCGCCGTGTCCCGTTCTGTCCTTGTTGCTTCCGGTTCAGGCATGGCTCTCGTCCCCTCGTCGATCATCTGCGTAAGGGCAGGGAATCTACGGGGGATTGCCCGGTGAGCGTAAGAGTCAGTCCGCATTCCGGTATGTGAAGGAATTCGGTAGACCGGGGTCCGGCGGGCGGGGCCGGACGGGCTCGGGCGGGGCGGAACGTACGAGGTCAGACGGCGGGGCGCTTGAGCCGGGCGACGAACTTGTACCGGTCCCCGCGGTACACCGACCGCACCCACTCCACCGGTTCCCCGTCGGCGTCCAGCGAGTGCCGCGACAGCATCAGCATCGGCAGGCCGACGTCGGTGCCGAGCAGGCCGGCCTCGCGCGGGGTGGCCAGCGAGGTCTCGATCGTCTCCTCGGCCTCGGCCAGGTGGACGTCGTACACCTCGGCGAGGGCGGTGTAGAGGGAGGTGTACTTGGCGAGCGAACGGCGCAGCGCGGGGAAGCGCTTGGCCGACAGGTGGGTGGTCTCGATGGCCATCGGCTCGCCGCTGGCCAGGCGCAGCCGCTCGATGCGCAGCACCCGTCCGCCGGTGGTGATCTTGAGCAGTCCGGCGAGGGTGTCGTCGGCCGTCACGTAGCCGATGTCGAGGAGTTGGGAGGTCGGTTCGAGGCCCTGGGCCCGCATGTCCTCGGTGTACGAGGTCAGTTGCAGCGCCTGGGAGACCTTGGGCTTGGCGACGAAGGTGCCTTTGCCCTGGATCCGCTCCAGTCGTCCCTCTACGACCAGTTCCTGGAGGGCCTGCCGGACGGTGGTCCGCGAGGTGTCGAATTCGGCCGCGAGCGTGCGCTCCGGCGGGACCGGGGTGCCGGGCGGCAGTGTCTCGGTCATGTCGAGCAAGTGCCGCTTGAGTCGGTAGTACTTGGGAACACGTGCCGTGCGGGTGGCTGCCCCGCCCTCCGGCTCCGTGGTCGCCCCTTCGGTGGCCATCGCCGCCCGCCTTCCCGACTCCAGTTTCGCTGCCGTCACCGGCTCCTCCGATATGTGCGGTCACATGGTGACACGTAAGGGGGGACAGGCCTTCTCTCTCCCCAGGTGTCGGTCCGATAACGGACCGGGCACCCGCTCATTAGACCCTTGACACCCCTAAAGGTCTAGGCCAAGCTCCAGCTACTGGTCTAAACCAATATGGATCAGATCCCGGCCCCACGGCAGTACTTCGCGTATGTCACCGCGGCGGGCGAGGGAAGTGCAGGCAGGCATCCCTGAGGAGGGTGGCGTGAAGCGCAAGCTCATCGCGGCGGTCAGTGTCGCGGGCATGATGGTCGGAGTCGCGGCGTGCGGCAACGGCGGCGACGACAAGGCCAAGACCGACGCGGGTGGCGCCAAGGAGATCACCGTCTGGGTGATGGACGGCTCCGCTCCCAAGGCCTGGATCGACGAGGTCAACAAGGAGTTCTCGGCCAAGCACCCCGGTGTCACGGTCAAGGTCGAAGAGCAGAAGTGGACCGGCATCCAGGAGAAGGTCACCACGGCCCTCTCGGAGAACAACCCGCCGGACGTCCTGGAGCTCGGCAACACCCAGACCGCCGGCTACGCGGTCACCGGCGGCCTCGCCGACCTGACGAAGGACAAGGCCAAGCTCGGCGCCGACGCCTGGCAGAAGAGCATGCTCGCCTCGGCCGAGATCGACGGCAAGCTCTACTCCGCCCCGTGGTACGCCGCCAACCGCGTCGTCATCTACGACAAGAAGGCCTACGAGAAGGCCGGCGTCACCCCGCCGAAGACCCGCGACGAGTGGATCGCCGGTCTGGAGAAGCTGAAGGCGGCCGACCCGGCTTCGCAGCCCATCTACCTGCCCGGCCAGAGCTGGTACGTCCTCGCGGGCTTCGTCTGGGACGAGGGCGGCGACCTCGCCGTCAAGGACGGCGCCAAGTGGAAGGGTGGACTCGGCACCCCGCAGGCCGCTTCCGCCGTGGAGTTCTACAAGAAGCTCCAGTCCTTCTCCACCGCCCCCAAGGACAAGGACGAGGCCAACCCGCAGCAGTCCACCGACATCGTTCCCAAGGGTGGCGTCGCCTCCTGGATCGGTCTTGGCTGGGAGGCCGGCGGCGCCGAGAAGGCCCTGAAGGACGCGGGCAAGGAAGCCGACTTCGGCTACTTCCCGATCCCGGGCAAGACCGCGGACAAGACCAGCACCGTCTTCCTCGGCGGCTCGAACCTCGCGATCGCCGAGCGCTCCAAGAACAAGGAGCTCGCCAAGGAGTGGCTGGCCCTCGCCGCAGGCAAGGACCAGATGACCAAGTACGCCGCCGAGACCAAGGGCGCGCTGCTGCCGAACCAGACCGGCGCGAACTTCACCCCGGCCGCCGGCTCCTTCGCCGAGGCCATGGGCAAGGCCGGCGTCAACGGAAAGATCACTCCGGTCACCGCGGGCTGGGCGAACGTCGAGACCGAGCCGAACCCCATCAAGGAGTTCATGACCAAGGTCCTGAACGGTGAGGACGCCGCCAAGGCGGGCGCGGACGCGGACAAGGAAATCGCGAACCGCATCAACAAGTAGTCCCACCCCGCAGTTCCCGCACCACCCAGCAGTGTGAGCGCACTGGGGGCACGGCAGGCGCCAGGCCGCCGCCGTGCCCCCCGTCGCGCATTTGACTCCACAGTCAACCGCGAGGAAGCCACGCCATGACCGTGCACTCCCAGGGAGCGATGACCGCCGCTCCACAGGACGCACCACAGAAGTCCGCCGGACGGCCCGAGAAGTCCGCGTCCCCGACCGGTTCCGGTCCCACGTCTCCTCGCGGGGGCAGAAAGTCGCTCCCCTCGGGGTGGCTGCCCTACCTGCTGGTCGGGCCCGCGGTGCTCGCCCTCGCGACACTGCTGCTGTACCCGCTGATCAAGAACGTGATCCTGTCCTTCCAGGACATCAACAAGATCGAGTTCATCCAGCGGAAGTACCCCTTCGCGGGATTCTCCAACTACACCGAGCTGATCGGTGACGCGGACTTCTGGACCGTGGTCGTCCGCAGCTTCGCCTTCACCGCCGCCAACGTCGCGCTGATCATGGTGCTCGGCAGCCTCATCGGCATCCTGCTGAACCGGCTCGGCAAGAAGATGCGCCTGGTCCTCTCGATGGCGCTGGTGATGGCCTGGGCCATGCCCATCGTCGCCTCCGTGCAGGTCTTCAAGTGGCTGTTCGACGAGCAGTTCGGCGTCATGAACTGGGTGATGCGCACCGCCGGCTTCGCCGGCTACGAGCAGCACAACTGGATGCAGACGGGCCTGTCGACCCTGACGATCGTCACCGTCCTGGTGGTCTGGGGCTCCATCCCCTTCGTCGCCCTCAACATGTACGCCGGACTGACCACGGTCGGGGCCGAGCTGTACGAGGCCGCCCGGATGGACGGCGCCAACGGCTGGCAGACCTTCTGGAAGATCGTCTTCCCGAACCTCAAGCCGTTCTTCCTCATCACCACGTTCCTCGAGGTGATCTGGGTGTTCAAGGCCTTCACCCAGGTCTACGCGATGAACAAGGGCGGCCCCGACCGCGGCTCCGAGATCCTCCCGGTCTTCGCCTACGTCGAGGGCCAGAGCCAGGCCCACTACGGCCTCGCCGCCGCGATCTCCGTCCTGACGATCCTGATCCTCGTGGTCGTCATGTCCTTCTACTTCCGCCTGATCCTGAAGCAGGAGGAGGAGCAGTGAGCAGCCCCACCACCACCGCGCCGAAGCCCGCGCAGCAGCTCCGCAAGCGCCGGCCGGTCCGCCCCGCCGCCGTGGCCAAGAACCTCGGCGCGCTCCTCCTCGCCCTGGTCTTCGTCTTCCCCGTGTACTGGATGTTCTCCTCGGCCCTCAAGCCGTCGAGCCAGATGCTCACGAAGGACCCGGTCTTCGTCTTCACCCCGACGCTCGACAACTTCAGCAAGGCCACCGGGGTCTCCAACTTCTGGACGTACGTCACCAACAGCGTCCTGGTGACCGTCGGCGCCGTCGCCCTGGCCCTGCTCGTCGCCCTCGCCGCGAGCTTCGCCATCGCCCGGATGAGGTTCAAGGGCCGCAAGGGCCTCGTCCTCACCGTGATGATGGCCCAGATGGCCCCCTGGGAGGTCATGGTCATCGCGATGTACATGATCGCCCGCGACGGCGAGATGCTGAACAGCCTCCCGCTGCTCACCGCGATCTACTTCGTGATGATCCTCCCCTTCACCATCTGGACCCTGCGCGGCTTCATCGCCGCCGTCCCGGTGACCCTGGAGGAGGCGGCCCAGATCGACGGCTGCACCCGCGGCCAGGCCTTCCGCAAGGTGATCTTCCCGCTGCTGGCCCCCGGCCTGATGTCCACCTCGCTCTTCGGCTTCATCACCGCCTGGAACGAGTTCGCCATGGTCCTGATCCTGAACAAGGACAAGAGCGCGCAGACCCTGCCGCTGTGGCTGACCGAGTTCATGTCGGCCTTCGGCAACGACTGGGGCGCCACCATGGCCGCGTCCTCGCTCTTCGCGGTCCCGGTCCTGCTCATCTTCATCTTCCTCCAGCGCAAGGCCGTCGGCGGGATGACCGCCGGCGCCGTGAAGGGATAACGGCCGCCATGACTGTCCTTGCGCACCAGACCGACACGCTCACCCGGGACGCCCTCGCGGTCCTCCAGCCCGGCTTCGAGGGCACCACCGCCCCCGCCTGGCTGCTCCGCCGGGTCGGCGAAGGACTCACCGCCGTCGGCCTGTTCGGCCGCAACATCACCTCGCCCGAGCAGCTCGCCGCGCTGACCGCACAGCTGCGCGCCGAGCGCGACGACGTGCTGGTCGCCATCGACGAGGAGGGCGGTGACGTCACCCGCCTGGAGGTCCGCGGCGGCTCGTCCTTCCCCGGCAACCTGGCCCTCGGCGCCGTCGACGACACCGGCCTCACCCGGGACGTCGCCCGCGAGCTGGGCCGCCGCCTCGCCGAGTGCGGGGTCAACCTCAACTGGGCCCCGTCCGCGGACGTCAACTCCAACCCGGACAACCCCGTCATCGGCGTACGGTCCTTCGGCGCCGACACCCACCTCGCCGCCCGGCACACCGCCGCCTACGTCGAGGGCCTCCAGGCCGCCGGCGTCGCCGCGTGCACCAAGCACTTCCCGGGCCACGGCGACACCAGCGTCGACTCGCACCACGCCCTGCCGCGCATCGACGTGGACCTGGACACCCTCCAGGCCCGCGAACTGATCCCCTTCAAGGCGGCCATCGAGGCCGGCACCAAGGCCGTGATGAGCGCGCACATCCTGGTGCCCGCCCTCGACCCGACCCGCCCGGCCACGCTCAGCCCGCAGATCCTGACCGGCCTGCTGCGCAAGGAGCTCGGCTACGAGGGCCTCATCGTCACCGACGGCATGGAGATGAACGCCATCGCCGGGACGTACGGGATCGAGCGCGGCTCGGTCCTCGCCATCGCGGCGGGCGCCGACGCCATCTGTGTCGGCGGCGGACTCGCCGACGAGGCCACGGTCCTGCGGCTGCGCGACGCGCTGGTCGCGGCCGTACGCGAGGGCACGCTTCCCGAGGAGCGCCTCGCCGACGCCGCCGCCCGCGTCCGCGAGCTCGCCGCATGGACCCTGCGGGCCCGGCCGGACGCGCGGCCGGAGGGGAGCCGCGCGTCCGGCATCGGGCTGACGGCGGCCCGCCGCGCCCTCGCCGTCACCGGCTCGCCGCAGCCGCTGTCCGCCCCGTACGTGGCGACGCTGACCCCGGTCGCGAACATCGCGGTGGGCGACGAGACCCCGTGGGGCGTGGCCGACGAACTGGCCGCACTGGTACCCGCGACCACCTCGGGCCGCTACCCGGAGGGGGCCCGGGCCGCGGACATCCTGGCGGCGGCGGGGGACCGCACGGTCGTCGCGGTGGTCCGCGACGCGCACCGGCACCCGTGGATGACGGAGGCCCTGGACGCGCTGGTCGCTGCGCGGCCGGACACGGTGGTGGTCGAGATGGGCCTCCCGATGGCTGCGCCGCGGGGTGCGGTGTACATCGCCACCCACGGCGCGTCCCGAGTCTGCGGCCGAGCCGCGGCGGAAGTCATCGCGGGCGCGTAGCCGCCCGATCCAGCCCCGCCGGCGTTTGAGGCGCGGGGTCCGGGGCGGAGCCCCGATCTTGAAGCCTCGCCGGCGTTTGAGGCGCGGGTGCGGGCAGAGCCCGGAAGGCACCGCGCAGCGGCTGCCCGGACACGACACGAAGGGCCGGACTCCCTCGGCGGGAGTCCGGCCCTTCGGCGTGCCCGTGCGGCTACAGACCCTGCCAGGCGGGCTTGTTGGCGTACGTGTGCCGGAAGTAGTCCGCCAGCTTCAGCTTCGACGCGGCGGCCTCGTCCACGACGACGGTCGCGTGCCGGTGCAGCTGCAGCGCGGACGCCGGGACCAGCGCGGACAGCGGGCCCTCGACGGTCTGCGCGACCGCCTCGGCCTTGCCCTCGCCGGTGGCCAGCAGGACCAGGTGGCGGGCGTCGAGGATGGTGCCGATGCCCTGGGTGATGACGTGGTGCGGCACCTGGTCCAGGTCGTCGTCGAAGAAGCGCGCGTTGTCCACGCGGGTCTGCTCCGTCAGCGTCTTGATGCGGGTGCGGGAAGCGAGCGAGGAGCACGGCTCGTTGAAGCCGATGTGGCCGTCCGTGCCGATGCCGAGCAGCTGGAGGTCGACGCCGCCGGCCTCGGCGAGGGCCTGGTCGTACGCCTCGCACGCGCCGACTATGTCCTGCGCCGAGCCGTCGGGCCCCATGAAGGAGGCCTCGGACAGACCGAGCGGTTCGACGACCTCGCGGAGCACGACCGCGCGGTAGGACTCGGGGTGCCCGGCCGGCAGGCCGACGTACTCGTCGAGCTGGCAGATGCGGGCCCGGGAGGCGTCGACCTGACCGGCCTTGACCTTGGCGGCGAGGGCTTCGTAGATGGGCAGCGGGGTAGAGCCGGTCGCCACGCCGAGCAGGGCGTCGGGCTTGCGGCGCACCAGGGCGGCCATGGCCTCCGCGATGAGCTCGCCGCCTGCCTTGGCGTCCGGGACGATGACAACTTCCACGCGGGGCCTGCCGATCTGGAGTGGTGGTGTGGTATAGACCAATCTAGCAGAGGCCGGCGCCCGTGGCGGGGGTCTCGTCGTTATCCATGGTGATCCGGATCCCGGCACCGGGCCCGTCGGCAAGCTCCCTGGATCGGCCGGATCCCTAGATCAGCGCGAGCTGGAGCCCGCCCGTCGCGTCCAGGTGCTGGCCCGTGACCCAGCGGGAGTCCGCCGAGGCCAGGAACGCCACCACGTCCGCGACCTCCTCCGCCGTGCCCACCCGGTGGAAGACCGAGCGGGCGGCCAGGTGGGCCCGGGTCGCCGCGTCCGCGAGCAGGCCGGCGTTCAGGTCCGTCTCGATGATCCCGGGGCCCACCGAGTTCACGGTGATCCCGCGCGGGGCCAGCTCGGCGGCGAGGGAGCGGGTCATCGCGTTCGCCGCGCCCTTCGCCATGACCGTCGCCAGGATCGCCGGAAGGGCGATCTCCGGGGTGCCGGTCACGTTCACGATCCGGCCCCCGTCCCGCAGCCGCGCCAGCCCGTGCTTGATCACGAAGAACGGCGCCTTGGCGTTGAGGGCGTGAGCCCGGTCGTACGTCTCCTCGTCCGTCCCCTCGATCCCCGCGAAGGTCGCCCCGCCCGCGTTGTTGACCAGGATGTCCACGCCCGCGGTGTGCGCGGGATGGGCCTCGTACGCCGCCCAGAGGGCCCGTGCGTCCCCGGGGACCCCGAGCTCGGCCCCGATGGCGAAGGCGTGCCCGCCGGCCGCCTCGATGCCCGCCACCGTCTCCTTCGCCGCGGCCTCGTTGTGCCCGTAGTGCACCGCGACCAGAGCCCCGTCCCCGGCCAGCCGCTCGGCCACGGCCCGCCCGATGCCTCGGCTGCCGCCCGTGACCAGTGCCGTCTTTCCCTTGAGCACGCCCATGACGCGCCCCCCTCCGCAATTGATAGTGGTCGCTACAGAAAGGACCGTACCAGATTCCCTAACGCCCGCTATAGAATGCGGGCATGGTGACCGGACAGCGCGGCAGACCCCGTTCCTTCGACCGCGACGCCGCCCTCGACAAGGCGATGACCGCCTTCTGGGAGCGCGGTTACGAGGCGACGTCCATCTCCGATCTGACCGCCCTGCTCGGCATCAGCGCGCCCAGCCTCTACGCGGCCTTCGGCGACAAGCGCAGGCTCTTCGACGAGGTCGTGACCGTGTACGGCGGCCGGTACGGGGACTTCGCGAGCGTGGCGCTGGCCGAGGAGCCCACCGCCCGGGCCGCCGTCGAGCGCGTCCTGCGCGAGGCGGCCGAGGTGTACACCGATCCGGCCCACCCGCGCGGCTGCCTGGTGATCAGCGCCGCGATCAACACCACCTCGGACGAGGTGGCGGCGGCCCTGCGCGAGCGGCGCAACGCCGGCCTGGAGATGTTCGAGAGCCGGATCCGGGCCGACGTGGCCACCGGCGTACTGCCCGCGGACACGGACGCGCGGGCGCTGGCCCGGTACGCCGGGGCGGTGGTTCAGGGGATGTCCCAGCAGGCGCGCGACGGGGCGAGCCGGGAGGAGCTGGAGGCGGTCGCGGCGCGGGCCCTGCTGGCCTGGCCGCCGGCGTAGTCGCCGATCGGGGCGTCCGGCCCGGAAAGCGGCCCGGAAACGGGCCCGAAAATTCCTCTGGGCCACGGTGCAGGACGGGACCCTCAGCCCGCCCGGCACCGTAGCCCGGAGTACTTACGGCCGACAGGTGTGCGGTTCCCGACGGCCGGTGGGAGGTGCCTGCGCGGTCAGGGCAGAGCGCGCGGCTTACCTCGATCCGTCCTCCTGTGCGGGGAGGGCGGAAGCTTACTCAATTGTGGACTAGACCATTCTGTTCTGTCCATCCAATGACGGGACGTGGAAACCCGTCGCTTCCTCCAACAGTACGCGGCCCGCGGCCTTCCTGGATACTCCTGAGTACCGTCGTGGGGAAAGTCATCACGCGTACCCGGGGTACGCTCGCAACGTGCCCTCCATGAACGACCTCGTACGCCAGCACACCGCTCTCAGTGAAACCGACCTGGAGTGGCTCCACCTGCTGGTCTCGGAGTGGCAACTGCTCTCCGACCTCTCCTTCGCCGACCTCGTGCTGTGGGTGCCCACCCTCGACGGCACGCGGTACGTCTCGGTCGCCCAGATGCGCCCGAACACCGGCCCCACCTCGTACCAGGACGACATGGTCGGCCACCTGGTCCCGCGCGGCCGCCGCCCGCTCCTGGACGCCGCGCTCGACGAGGGCCGGATCGTGCGCGAGGGCGACCCGGAGTGGCGCGAGGAGGTGCCGGTCCGCGTCGAGTCGATCCCCGTCCGCCGCGAGGGACGGGTACTGGGAGTGATCGCGCGCAACACCAACCTGCTCACCGTGCGTACACCGAGCCGGCTGGAGCTGACCTACCTCCAGTCCGCCTCCGACCTCGCGCAGATGATCGCGGCGGGCTCCTTCCCGTTCCCCGGCCAGCAGGTCGACATGGACGCCTCCCCGCGCGTCGGGGACGGCCTGATCCGGCTCGACGCCGACGGCGTGGTCACCTACGCGTCCCCGAACGCGCTCTCCGCCTACCACCGGCTCGGCCTCGCCTCCGACCTCGTCGGCCAGCACCTGGGCAACACCACCGCCGAACTCGCCCCCTCCCGCGGCCCGGTGGACGAGGCCCTGGTCAAACTCGCCAGCGGCTGGGCCCCCAGGGAGACCGAGATCGAGGGGAACGGCGGGGTCATCCAGCTGCGCGCGATCCCGCTCAAGCCGAAGGGGACCCGGATCGGCTCCCTGGTGCTCTGCCGCGACGTCACCGAACTGCGCCGTCGCGAACGTGAACTCATCACCAAGGACGCGACCATCCGGGAGATCCACCACCGGGTGAAGAACAACCTCCAGACGGTGGCCGCGCTCTTGCGCCTCCAAGCCCGCCGAATGGATTCTCCGCAGGGCCGCGAGGCGCTCAACGAGGCCGTGCGCCGCGTCGGTTCGATCGCGATCGTGCACGAGACGCTGTCTCAGAACCTTGACGAGCGGGTCGAGTTCGACGAGATCGCCGACCGCGTGATCGCGATGGTCTCGGAGATCTCGCCGGGCAAGGTCGACTGCCGGCGCACCGGCCGGTTCGGGATCCTGGACGCGGAGGTCGCCACTCCGCTGTCGATGGTGCTGACCGAGATCCTGCAGAACGCCCTGGAGCACGCCTTCACCCAGGGGGAGCGGGGCACCGTGGAGGTGGCCGCGACCCGCACCGGGACCGGCCGCGCCGACGGGCGGCTGTTGATCACCGTGCTCGACGACGGCAGCGGTCTGCCCGAGGGGTTCGATCCCCAGCGGGCCGGCAACCTCGGGCTGCAGATCGTACGGACCCTCGTGGAGGGGGAGCTCGGCGGAACGTTCGACATGGTCCGGGCGCAGCCGCGCGGGACCAAGGTCGTCCTCGACCTGCCGTCGAGCCCGCAGAAGTAGCCGTAGCGGTAACGCTCCGTCACCTGAAGTGACGTGCGGCCGAGCGGGGGAACCTCACTCGGTGTGACCGGAAAAGCACTGAGCCCCGGACCGAATGGTGATCGGTCCGGGGCTCAAGAGCACGTTGCTGAGCGCTTGTTCGGGTACTACGCGCTGCGCGTCGAGGCTCGAAAGTCGTTGTCAGGCGCTGGCGTTGCGCGCCCGGTTGCGAGCGGCGCGGCGCTTCATCGCGCGGCGCTCGTCCTCGCTGAGACCGCCCCAGACGCCGGAGTCCTGACCGGACTCGAGCGCCCACTGCAGGCACTGCTCCATGACGGGGCAACGGCGGCAGACGGCCTTGGCTTCCTCGATCTGCAGCAGCGCAGGACCGGTGTTGCCGATGGGGAAGAAGAGTTCCGGGTCTTCCTCGCGGCAAACGGCGTTGTGACGCCAGTCCATGGCTGCTCCATCTCCTTGTATTGCGGGCACTTTGCTTGTGAATGTGAACGCTTTCACGAATCCCCCCGTGAGGGAAGGGCGACCGCCCGGTTTCACGCGGGTGATCAGTCAGAGATTCGTGGAGGGGTTCTGGCGATCTGTGTGGGTGCCGGGTTGTGCGGGCTGTCCCGATCGCCATGAAGAGATTCGCAAACCTCGGACGGGGATACAACCCCTTCCGGAAAGTTTTTTTTGATTCGTCGGTGTCTACTAGGTCACAGCCCTACATCGTGAGGGTGGACCGGCGTGTAAACGTTCGAGTGAAAGGCCTTCTGGCCCTTCCACTCACACAATCACACGCAGTGCACGGCGTACGCCTGTGAACCGAACGCTGGTCCGCAGTCCGAGGTGGTCTCCGTCCATCTGGAACGGAAGGGGAACCTTCGAATGCAAGGTGAAGTCGGTCAGATCGTGCAGAGACACCGCGTGCTTGCCGTGCGGACCCCGCTCAGGAGTGGAGGTCAGGAGCTGTGTCGCGTAGCGCGCGACGGCTGGAGTTGACAAACGGTCGAGCGCCAATACGTCAAGCGCGGTATCGAACGACGCCTCCGGAGAGGCATAAAGCGGACGATTGCCCAGATACGTCCACGGTGAGGTGTTGCACACTATCGACAGCACCAGATCCGTCACCGGATCCGCTCCCGGCCGCTCCAGCGTGACCGTGCCGTGCCGCCGGTTCGGTTCCTCCCAGAACTGGCGCATCAGCTGTCGTACATACAGGGCGTGCGTCGAACGCTTGCCGCGCTCCCGCTGCTGCTCGACCCGGCCCACCACGCCCGCGTCGAAGCCGAAGCCCGCGCAGAAGGTGAACCAGCGCGCCGGGACCGACTCGTCCTCCGTGCCCGGGGTGCCGGCCGCCAGGCCCAGCCCCACCGTCCGCTCCCGCTGCTCGCGCAGCGCGTCCAGCAGGGCGCCGGTCGCCTCGACCGCGTCGTTGGGCAGCCCCAGGGCGCGCGCGAACACGTTGGTGGAGCCACCGGGCACCACCGCGAGCCGGGGCAGGCTGTCCGGATCGGGCCCGTCGTGCAGGAGCCCGTTGACCACCTCGTTGACCGTGCCGTCGCCGCCGAGCGCGACGACGAGGTCGAGCCCCTCGTGCGCGGCCTTGCGTCCCAGGTCCCGGGCGTGCCCGCGGTACTCGGTGGTCACCGCCTCCAGCTTCATCTCGCTGGCCAGGGCATGGGTCAGGACGTCGCGCGTGCGCGCACTGGTGGTCGTCGCTGCTGGGTTGGCCACGAGAAGTGCACGCATGAGCGCCAGACTACCCACCCCTTCTCCTGCCGACCCTACTGCCCGTCCCCTCCGGGGTCCGGGGCCCGCCGCTACCCTGCTGGAGTGAGTAAGAAGCAGCCTGCGCAGGCCCCCGCCCCCACCGTCGCACCGCCCGCCGGGCTGCCCGGCCGGCTGACCGCCGCCGCCGCGCTCACCGCGCTGGAAGGTCTGGCACTGGCCGGCCTCGGCGTCTACATGCTGTTCGTCGGCATCGCCGGCGACCCCGACTCCCCGCAGCAGGCCGAGACGGGCGGGATCACCCTGCTCGCCCTCGCCGCGCTGCCGCTGATCGCGGCCCGCGGGCTGCGCCTGGGCCGCCGCTGGAGCCGCGGCCCGGCGCTGATCACCCAGCTGATGGCGCTGCCGGTGGCCTGGACCCTCTACAGCACCGGCGGGGCGATGATCGCCGCCGCGGTGGCCCTGGCCGTGGCCGCCGTGGCCGTCGTGGCCCTGCTGGTGAACCCGACGGCGACCGAGGCACTCGGTATCGGGCCCGGCGAGCAGGCCCGATAACCGGACGTCCGACCCCTGGTCCTACTCCTCCACCAGCAGCTTCTCGCGGAGCTGGGCCAGGGTGCGGGCCAGCAGCCGGGAGACGTGCATCTGGGAGATGCCGACCTCCTGGGCGATCTGCGACTGGGTCATGTTGCCGAAGAAGCGAAGCAGCAGGATCCGCTTCTCCCGCGGAGGCAGCCCCTCCAGCAGCGGCTTGAGGGACTCGCGGTACTCGACGCCCTCCAGCGCCTCGTCCTCCGCGCCCAGGGTGTCCGCGACGGCCGGCGACTCGTCGTCGGTGTCCGGGACGTCCAGGGAGAGCGTGCTGTAGGCATTGGCCGATTCCAGCCCCTCCAGCACCTCCTCCTCGGAGATCCCCAGCCGTTCGGCCAGTTCGTGCACCGTGGGGGAGCGGCCGTGCTGCTGGGAGAGCTCGGCCGTGGCCGTCGTCAGCGAGAGCCGCAGCTCCTGCAGCCGCCGGGGCACCCGAACCGCCCAGCCCTTGTCACGGAAGTGGCGCTTGATCTCGCCGACCACCGTGGGCGTGGCGTACGTGGAGAACTCGACCCCGCGGTCGGGGTCGAACCGGTCCACCGATTTGATGAGGCCGATCGTGGCGACCTGGGTCAGGTCGTCGAGCGGCTCACCGCGGTTGCGGAAGCGCCTGGCCAGGTGCTCGACCAGCGGCAGGTGCATCCGTACGAGCCGGTTGCGCAGCTCCGCCTTCTCCGCCGACCCGTCGGGCAGCGCCCGCAGCTCGATGAAGAGGGCCCGCGCGCCGCTGCGGTCGCGCGGATCCGGCAGCGCCGGGGTCACCGGGAACACCGGTGCCGCCGACGCCGCCGGCGCCACGGGGGCCGCGGCCTCCGGTGGCTGTGGTTGGTCGTGCTGGTTCTCGCTCATAGGGCCCGCCCGTCGCTCCGCCGAGTCCAAAAAGCCGTCTTCCGCATCCGCGTCAGCCGGGTGCGGCCGGGCGTGCTGCTGTTCCGGGATGCCGCCGTCGACCTCGTGCCGTACCCGGGGCCGATCCCCGCCCCGCACCGGGATCTCCCCGCCGCTCACGCCGGGCCTGGTCCCGCGCCGCGCTGTTTGTAGAGGCTGATGCTCACCGTCCGGTTCTCCTCGACCGTGGCCTCGACCTTGCCGGCCAGTGCCGACAGGACCGTCCACGCGAACGTGTCACGCTCCGGTGCGCGTCCGTCGGTGGTGGGCGCCGAGACGGTCACCTCCAGCGAATCGTCGATCAGCCGGAACACGCAACTGAGGACGGAGCCCGGCACGGCCTGCTGGAGCAGGATCGCGCAGGCCTCGTCCACCGCGATGCGGAGGTCCTCGATCTCGTCGAGGGTGAAGTCCAAACGTGCTGCGAGACCGGCCGTGGCCGTGCGCAACACCGACAGGTAGGCACCCGCAGCGGGCAGCCGGACTTCCACGAAGTCCTGAGTCCCGGGCTCGCCTGCGATCTGGGACACCCTCACCTCCAAGGTGGTACGAGCTCTGTTCGCCGGTGACGCTATCGCGATCCGGGTGATCGTGTCGCGGCACCCCTCGTGGCGCCCGCTTGGACACCCGCCTGCGGCCAGTGACTGATGGTAAGCCCATGGGTACGCACAGTGGCTAGGGGTCTGCGGGGCTCAAATCGGGGGAACCGGCGGAGGGTTGACCTACCCCGCCTCAGACGATCGAACCGTCGACAAAACACCATCGCCAGGTCTCGCCCGGTTCGAAGCTCCGCATGACCGGATGGCCGGTCTCCTGGTGGTGCGCGGTGGCGTGCCGGTAGGGGGAGGAGTCGCAGCATGCCACGTACCCGCACCCCAGACACATCCGCAGTTGTACGGGATGACTGCCGAGGGCCAGACATTCGGGACAGGTCTGCGCAGACGGGACCGGCTCGGGGCGCGGCAGTTCGGCAACGTGCGTGCACTCGCTCATGATGACCAGCGTAGGGCCGCGGTGCGGACACGCGACGAATGAGGGTGGATCTTCGATGGAGGTATTGCCGCTGGTGGGGCTCATCGCGGGCAGCGCGGCCGTCGCGGGGCTGGCCCGCCGCACGCCCGTGCCCGCGCCGCTGATGCTCGTCGCCGCGGGCCTGCTGGCCGGGTACCTCCCGGGCGTGCCCCCGTACATCCTCGACCCGCACATCGTGCTGCCGCTGCTGCTGCCGCCCCTGCTCTACACGGCCGCCGTGGACAGCTCGTACCTGGACCTGCGGGCCAACATCCGGCCGATCGCGCTGCTGTCGGTGGGCTACGTGCTCTTCGCGACGCTCGCCGTCGGGTACGCGGCGTACCTGCTCGTGCCGGGGCTGTCCGTGCCGGTGGCCCTGGTGCTGGGCGCGGTGATCGCGCCGCCCGACGCGGTCGCCGCCACCGCGATCGCCCGCAAGCTCGGGCTGCCGAACCGGGTGACGACCATCCTGCAGGGCGAGTCCCTGGTCAACGACGCCACCGCGATCACCGCCTACAAGGTGGCGCTGGCCGCCGCGGTCGGGGTCAGCGCCGGCTGGGCGGGCGGGATCGCGGAGTTCCTGCTGGCCTCGGTGGGCGGTGTGGGCGTCGGCCTGCTGCTGATGGTGCCGATCCACCACCTGCGCACACGGCTCAAGGAGCCGCTGCTCCAGAACACGCTCTCGCTGCTGATCCCCTTCGTGGCGTACGCGGCGGCCGAGCGCGTGCACGCCTCCGGAGTGCTGGCGGTGGTCGTGGTCGCGCTGTACCTCGGACACCGGAACTGGCAGGTCGACTTCGCCACCCGGCTCCAGGAGGAGGCGGTGTGGCGGGTGGTCGCCTTCGTGCTGGAGTCGGTGGTCTTCGCGCTGATCGGGCTCCAGCTGCCGGTGGTCCTGACGGGGCTGGACGAGTACGCGGGCCCGCAGGCGGCCTGGTACGCGGTCGCCGTGTTCCTCGTGGTGGTGGCGTCCCGGTTCCTGTGGGTGTTCCCGGCGACCTTCGTGCCGCGCTGGGTCTCCCAGCGGATCCGGGCGAGGGAGACGGACACCGACTGGAAGTCCCCGGTGATCGTGGGCTGGGCCGGGATGCGCGGAGTGGTCTCGCTGGCCATCGCCTTCTCGGTGCCGATCTCGGTGCCGCACCGGAACCTGATCCTCTTCCTGACCTTCACGACCGTCATCGGGACGCTGGTGGTGCAGGGGCTGACGCTGCCGCCGCTGATCAGGGCGCTGAAGCTGCCGCCGAAGGACGTGCAGGCCGAGACGCTCGCGGAGGCGCAGGCGCAGAGCGAGGCCTCGCGGGCGGCGGAGGAGCGGCTGGCGGAGCTGCTGGAGGAACCGGAGAACAGCACCCTGCCGCCGCCGCTGGCGGAGCGGCTGCGGACGGTGCTGGAGCGGCGGCGCAACGCGGTCTGGGAACGGCTGGGCGAGGTCAACCCGCTGACGGGGGAGTCCGCGGACGACATCTACCGGCGGCTCGCGCGGGAGATGATCGAGGCGGAGCGGGAGGTCTTCGTCACGCTGCGGGACCGTCGGCGGATCGACGACGAGATGCTGCGGGCCCTGCTGCGCCGACTGGACCTGGAAGAGGCGGCGGCGTACCGCGAGGCGACGTGACGTGTCCCGTGCCGGGTCGCTCGGCGGAGGCAAGGCCCGGCTGATCCGGAGCACCACGGGCCCAGTCGGGGAGCGGCTACGGGCGGCGGTGCGGGCACCGCGGCCCTGCGTGGCGGCCAGGCCGTCTCTTTTCGGATCGTGCCGGGGCCGCAGCGCCCCGCACGGCACCGGACACCGCGGGCTCGGCCGACAAGATCCGAAAGAGCCGGCCTACGGGCGCGGCGGCTACGGGCGGCCGGTGATCACCGCGGCCAGGGTGGTGCCGCGGGGGAAGGCGCCGGAGGCCGTGAGGTCGGCCAGGGCCCAGAGCAGCTTGGCCACGTAGATCCGCTCCACCGCGAGGCCGTGACGGGACTCGAAGTCGGCGGCGAAGGCCTCCAGCGCGGGCGGGACCCGGGCGTAGCCGCCGTGGTGGAAATCCTCGGCCAGGGACCAGTCGCCGGCCGGGCCACCGAAGGCGGCCCGCTGGAGGGAACGTATCTCCGCGTCCAGGAAACCGCCCGCCAGGACCGGTACGCCGAGCGCCCGCTGCCCCGGGGCCAGACCGGCCGCCAGGCCCGCCAGGGTCCCGCCGGTGCCGCAGGCCACGGCCACCACGTCGGCCGCGCCCCGCAACTCGCGGCCGAGCCCGGCGCAGCCGTGCAGGGCGAGGGCGTTGCTGCCGCCCTCGGGGACCACGTACGCACCGCCCGCGCCCGCCCCGTCCACCAGCCGCGCCAGCGCCCGCGGGTCCGCCTTGCCGCGGTACTCCGAACGGGAGACGAAGTGCAGCCGCATGCCGTCGGCCGCGCAGCGGGCGAGGGAGTCGTTCAGGGGCCGCCGGCCGAGCTCGTCGCCGCGCACGATGCCCACGGTCCGCAACCCCAGCAGCCGCCCGGCGGCCGCGGTGGCCCGCAGGTGGTTCGAGTACGCCCCGCCGAAGGTGACGAGCGTGTCGTGCCCCGCCTCCACCGCGGCCCGCAGGTTCGGCGCGAGCTTGCGCCACTTGTTGCCCGGCAGCTCCGGATGGACGAGGTCGTCCCGCTTGAGCACCAGCCGTACGCCGTACGCCGCGAACCGCTCGTCCCCCGCCTCGACGAGCGGCGACGGCGGTCGCGGTTCCAAGAGCACATCACGGTGCGCGGGCAGGTTCACCCGTCCATTGTGTGCCGGTCGGCTCCGTGGTGCGGGAGGAGAGGGGGGCGATGGGGGGGTGAGAGGTTCTTCACGGGGTGGGGGGAATCGGTGATGATGGGGCGTCATATCCGTTGGCGGTGGGGGATTCATGGGCAGCAGTGATGCGATTCCGTTCGGCGTGGTGGGGCTCTTAGTCATCGTCCTCGCGTATTTCATTCCGACTGCTGTCGCCTTCGGCCGAGGAGTGCCCAACAAGGGCTCCGTGCTGGTGGTCAACCTGTTCTTCGGGTGGTCCGTGGTGGGATGGGTGATCGCGCTCGCCATGGCCGCGCGCAGCAGGTAGTGAGGCTGCGCCGTCGTCCCCGGCGCGGCGCCGGGGACGACGGCCCGGCTACTTCAGGCGCTCGCCGATGCGTTCGCGCAGCGAGTCCATCGTGAAGCCCCGGGGGTCGACCTTGCCCGGCTGCCATTCGAGGTGGCCGATCACCGAGCGGGCGGTCCAGCCGTGGACCCGGCAGAGGGCCGCCGCCGCGCGGGTGACGGCTTCGAGCTGGACCGCCGGCCAGGGGTCCTCGCCGTCGCCGAGGTTCTCGCACTCGAAGCCGTAGAAGTGGCGGTTGCCGTCCGTGTCGGCCTGGTGGTCCGCGGGGAGCCGCTTCTCCGCGATCACCGCCGCCAGGACGTCGGAGTCGCCGAGGCCGGCGTGGTTGGCGCGGCCGTAGCCGACCAGGTGGACCCGGCCGTCCTTGGCGATCACGCCGTGGCAGAGCGGGCCCGGCAGGGCGCTGTGGCCCTCCCGGCAGAGCTGGACGGTGTACGGGGTGCCGCGGGTGACGGTGTGGTGGATCATCACCCCGTGCAGCGGGCCCCACGGCCCCTTGTGGTTGCGGTTGTGGGTGCGCCAGGCGCCGACCTCGACGACGGTCAGGCCTTCGTGCCGGAGTGCGTCGATGAACCGGTCCGCGGACATGGGTGCGGCCATGGCCGCCTCCTTCGTTGCGGTGCGGGACGGACACCCTGTGTGTGCGTCCCATCACGTTACGTTTAGTGGAGGCGGCCCTTCCGCGGCTAGTGTTTTCGTACGGCGAGCGAGCCGATCCGGACACGGCTCATGCGGAAGCGAGCCAGAGGTCCGGGCCGAACACCTCGTAGTGGATGTCGCGGGCCGGCACGCCCTTGGCGATCAGCTGCTCGCGCACGGCCCGCATGAACGGCAGCGGCCCGCACAGGTAGGCGTGGGTGCCGGGGGCGACGGGGACGGCCGAGAGGTCCATGCGGCCCTCGCCGTCGCCCGGCTCCGCCGCCTCCTCGTACCAGAACCGGGCCGAGGCCTCGGCCAGCTTGTGCGTCAGGGCCCGGTGGTCGGCGCGCAGCGGGTGGTCGGCGGGGGAGCGGTCGGCGTGCAGCACCGTGACCGGGGCGGCGTGCCCGGTGTCGGCCAGGTGCTCCAGCATCGAGAGCATCGGGGTGCAGCCGATCCCGGCCGAGGCGAGCAGGACCGGGGCCGTGGAGTCCCGCAGGACGAGGTCGCCGTACGGGGCCGAGACGCGCAGGGTGTCGCCGGTGCGGACGCGGGCGTGCAGGTGGTGGGAGACCTCGCCGTCGGGGCCCGCGGCGGCCGGGCCGTGG
Organism: Streptomyces sp. NPDC048424; assembly: GCF_040651555.1. Taxonomy (NCBI): domain Bacteria; kingdom Bacillati; phylum Actinomycetota; class Actinomycetes; order Kitasatosporales; family Streptomycetaceae; genus Streptomyces; species Streptomyces sp. NPDC048424. The sequence continues at coordinate 95,118 of NZ_JBEZKE010000026.1, forward strand.
ACCCGCTTGACCGTGATCGCGCGGACCGGGGAGCCGGGTGCGGTGGACAGGCTGTACTGGCGGATCTGGCGGGCGCCGTCCGGGAGTTCGACCTGGACCGAGACGTACTGGCCGGGCTTGAAGGCGGGCGCGGGGGCGCCGTCCGCGGGGGCCAGCCGGAAGGTGGCGCAGTCGGCCGTCTCCTCCGTCCGGCCGGTGACGGTCCACTCGCGCCACACGTCCCCGGCGGTGACCTGCCGCTCGGCGTACAGGCGCTCCTCGATGGCGACGAGGGCGCCCGCCATCAGCCAGTAGACCTCGTCCCAGGCCTGGGCGACCTCGGGGGTGACGGCCTCGCCGAGTACCTCCGCGATGGCCGCGAAGAGGTGCTCGTGGACGACCGCGTACTGCTCCCGGGTGACGCCGAGGCTGGCGTGCTTGTGGGCGATGCGGCCGAGCATCGCGTCGGGGCGGGTGTCCGGGTGCTCGACGAGGTGGACCGCGAAGGCGGCGATGGATCCGGCGAGTGCCTGCTTCTGGAGGCCGGAGTTCTGGTTGCCCCGGTTGAAGAGGTCCCGGATCAGCTCCGGGTGGGCCGCGAAGAGCTTCGTGTAGAAGAGCTCGGTGATCTCGCCGATCGCCGCCCCCACGGCGGGCAGGGTGGCTCGTACGGTCGCGGTCGACTTCTCGGACAGCATCGTGGCTCCTCGCGTGCGCTGCATGAATTGGTATCTGAGATGCGTATTTATGGTTGCGGAAAGGTGCGGCCGGTGGGGGCGTGAACCCGTGCGGACTTCTGTTCGAGGTCCCGGAGGGATCGGTCCTCGCGGGCCGTCGGGCGGCGTGAACCGGCCACCGGGCCGGGGCGGTCAGGCCCCTTCGGCCCCCGTCGGCGCCCGGCCGGAAATGCCCAGCAGGAGCGGTCCCGTGGGGGCCGCCACCAGGTCGTTCACCGTCAGAGGGTCCAGCGCGGCGAAGAAGGCCTCCTGGGCCCTGCGCAGGGCCCCGCGCAGCAGGCAGGCGCCGCGCAGCGGGCAGGGGGTGGTGCCGTCGCAGTCCACGACGTCGCCCGCGCCCTCCAGCTCGCGCACCACCCCGCCCACCGAGGCGGCCCGCCCGGCGGAGGTCAGGGCGAGCCCGCCGCCGCGGCCGCGCCGCGCCTCGACCAGCCCGAGGTGCTGCAGCCTGGCGACCACCTTGGCCGTGTGGGTGTACGGGACCTCCATGGTCGCCGCCACGTCGCGGGTGGTCGGGAGTTCGCTCTCCTCGACCGCCAGGCGCATCAGGACGCGCAGTGCCAGGTCGGTGAATCGGGTCAGCCGCATGGGTCCACCGTAGAAAACTTGCATCTTGTCTGCAAATTAAGGCGCGCGGACAGGGGTGGCTTGGCCGAAAACGGTGGGGTGTGAGGGGCTCATGAGGCGCCTGGGGGAGGAGGGGGGCCCGAAAGAGTGCCCCGCGCCCGGACGGAGTAGTCCCACCCTTTTGTGTAATGGTCCCATCACGTTCTGTGCTGAAAGGCTGACCCCGCAGATCCATGGAGTGATCGAAAGGGAAATACATGTCGGTCCAGGCAGGTTCCGAACCCGAGGCCCAGGCACCGCAGCGCAGTCTTGGGACGACGGCCGCGCGGAACTTGGCAACCACGACCAAGTCCGCGCCGCAGATGCAGGAGATCACCTCCCGGTGGCTCCTGAAGATGCTGCCGTGGGTCTCGGTCCAGGGCGGCACGTACCGCGTCAACCGCCGGCTGAGCTACTCGGTCGGCAACGGCGTCGTCGAGTTCATCAAGACCGGCACCCAGGTCCAGGTGATCCCCGCCGAGCTCGGCGAGCTCCCGCTGCTGCGCGACTACGAGGACCTCGACGTCCTCGGCGAACTGGCCCAGCGGTGCCGGCAGATCGACTTCGAGGCCGGCCAGGAACTGACCGCGTTCGGCAGCCCCGCCGACCAGGTGTTCCTGCTCGCCCACGGCCGCGTCGACCAGATCGGCCCGGGTCCGTACGGGGACGACGCGGTCCTGCAGACCGTCGCCGACGGCGCGTACTTCGGCGAGGACTCCCTCGTCGATGAAGAATCGATTTGGGAGTACACGGCCCGCGCCGCGACCGCCGGCACCGCGCTGGTCCTGACCCGTCAGGACTTCCAGCTGCTCGCCGACCGGGTCGACTCGCTGCGCGAGCACCTGGACGCCGTACGGACGCTGCCCGCCCAGCGCACCAACAAGTACGGCGAGGCCGCGATCGACCTCTCCGCCGGCCACCAGGGCGAGGCCGTCCTCCCCGGCACCTTCGTGGACTACGAGGCGCGCCCGCGCGAGTACGAACTGTCCATTGCACAAACGGTCCTGCGGGTGCACAGCCGCGTCGCGGACCTCTACAACCACCCGATGAACCAGACCGAGCAGCAGTTGCGGCTCACGGTCGAGGCGCTGCGCGAGCGCCAGGAGCACGAGATGCTCAACAACCGCGACTTCGGCCTGCTCCACAACGCCGACTACGACCAGCGCATCCAGCCGCACGACGGCGCGCCCAGCCCGGACGACATGGACCAGCTGCTCAGCATGCGGCGCGGCTCCAAGCTCTTCCTGGCCCACCCCAAGGCGATCGCCGCCTTCGGCCGCGAGTGCAACAAGCGCGGGCTCTACCCGGAGTCGGTGGAGATCAACGGCAACCGGGTGCCGTCCTGGCGCGGCGTGCCGATCTTCCCCAGCAACAAGATCCCGATCAGCGACGCCCGGACCACGTCCATCCTGTGCATGCGCACCGGCGAGGACGAGCAGGGCGTCATCGGCCTGCACCAGCCGGGCATCCCGGACGAGATCGAGCCGAGCCTGTCGGTCCGCTTCATGGGGATCAGCGAGCAGGCGATCATCTCGTACCTGGTCACCGCCTACTTCTCCGCCGCCGTGCTGGTGCCGGACGCGCTCGGCGTGCTGGAGAACGTCGAGATCGGCCGCTGGCGCTGAGTACGGTGAACGCCACCGCGACCGGTGAGGGCCAGGAGGCGGCCGTCCTCCTGGAACGGACGAGGCACACGGTCAACCCGGAGCTGCGCCGGACCGTCGAGAGCCTGCCCGGGGGGATGCGCCGAGTGGCGATGTACCACTTCGGCTGGGAGCACGAGGACGGCACCCCGGCCGCGGGCAACGCCGGCAAGGCCATCCGGCCGGCCCTGGTCCTGGCCGCGGCCCAGGCCCTCGCCGGGCCGGGGGCCGGCAAGGGCGACGAGGCCGTACGGGCGGCCGTGGCCGTGGAGCTGGCGCACAACTTCACGCTGCTGCACGACGACGTCATCGACAAGGACGTCCGGCGGCGCGGCCGCCCGACCGCCTGGACCGTCTTCGGGATACCGGACGCGATCATCACCGGCGACGGCATGATGGCGCTCGCGCAGCGGCTGCTCGCGGAGGATCCGCATCCTGCCTCGGCGGCGGCCTCGTCCCGGCTCGCCGCGTGCGTCATCGAGCTGTGCGCCGGCCAGCAGGCGGACTGCGCCTTCGAGCAGCGTCCGGACGTCTCCCTCGACGAGTGCCTGACCATGGCGACTGCCAAGACCGGGGCCCTGCTGGGCTGCGCGTGTGCGCTCGGCGCCCTGTACGCGGGGGCCGGGCCGGACGAGGTGGACGCCATGGACGCCTTCGGGCGGGAGGCCGGGCTGGCCTTCCAGCTGATCGACGACCTGATCGGCATCTGGGGGGACCCGGGGCACACCGGCAAGCCCGCGGGGGCCGATCTGATCGCCCGCAAGAAGTCCCTCCCGGTGGTGGCCGCCCTCACCTCCGGCACCGCGGCGGGGGAGGAACTGGCCGCGCTGTACGCGGGCCCCATGACCGGGGACGACGTGCGCGCCGCGGCGGACGCGGTGGACCGGGCGGGCGGGCGCGACTGGGCGCAGGCCCATGCCGCGGACCGGATGGGGCGGGCGGTCCAGCAGCTGTCGCGCGCCGTGCCGGACCTCGCGGCGGCGGGCGGGCTGCTGGCGCTCGCGGAGTTCGTGACGCGCCGCACGCGGTGAGGCGCGACCGAGGCCCGTTCCGGCACGGCACGGTGCCGGAACGGGCCTTACCGCGGGTCCGTGCCAACTCTAGGATCGCTCACGGTTGTTGACGCGTGAGCGAAGGGTGTGACCAGTGGCGCTGGAGATACGTCAGGCGGATCAGTCGGACCGGGACGCGGTGGCGCGGCTGCTCGACGAGGCCTTCCGCACGGACCCGGTGAGCAGCTGGGTCTTCCCGGACCCGGAGCACCGGGCCGCGGTGCACGGGAAGTTCCTCGGCGTCTTCGTGGACGTGGCGCTGGCCGAGGGCCGGATCGACTACGCCGTGGACGGCTCGGCGGCGGCGCTGTGGCTGCGGATCCCGGCCGGCGAGCCCGAGGGCGAGGACGAGATCCCGGCGCGGATGCGCGCGGTGGCCGATCCGGACAACGAACGGTGCGAGCTGGTCGGCCGCCTGACGGGCGCGGTCCACCCGACGGCGGAGGAGCACGAGTACCTGCTGATGATCGCTGTCGCCCCGGACCGCCAGGGACGCGGGCTGGGCAGCGAGCTGATCCGGCCGGTGCTGGAGCGCTGCGACCGCGAGGGCGTGCCGGCGTACCTGGAGGCGAGCAGCGAGCGCAGCAAGGGGCTGTACGAGCGGCTCGGGTGGGACTTCACGGGTGAGGCGGTGCGCCTGCCGGAGGGGCCGCTGATGTGGCCGATGTGGCGCAAGCCGCGCGGCTAGGCGGGCCGGGGTCGGGTCGGCGGGCCGGGGTCGGCGGGCGCAGGGGGCCGCGCGGGGGCTTGCGTAACCACTTCAGTTGAAGTACTTTCTCCGGCGTGCCTCCGGTGCGGTGGCACGGTCGAACGGAAGAGAATCGCTTGCGCAAGCTCACGTACTTCATCGCCACGTCGGTCGACGGCTTCATCGGGGCCCCGGACGGCGACGGCGATTTCTTCTACGCCCACGTCGACGCGGAGTTCACCGAGTTCCTCAAGGCGGAGTACCCGGAGACCATCGCGGCCCAGGGGCGCGCCGCCCTCGGGATCGCCGACGCCGAGCCGAAGCGCTTCGACGCGGTGCTCATGGGCCGGAACACGTACGAGCCCGGCCTCAAGGCGGGCATGACCAGCCCCTACGGCCACCTGCCCGGGCAGTACGTCGTCTCGCGCTCGCTCACCGCCTCGCCGGACCCCGAGGTCGAGCTGATCTCCGGAGACGTCGCGGCCAAGGTCCGCGAGCTCAAGGCCCGGGACGGGCTCGACATCTGGCTCTGCGGCGGCGCCGACCTCGCCACCCAGCTGATCGACGAGATCGACGAGTTCATCGTCAAGACGTACCCCCTCTTCCTGGGGGCCGGCATGCCGATGTCCCGGGCCGGATTCGGGGTGCGCCCCCTGGAGCTGACCGGGGTCAAGGTCCTCGGCGGCGGTCAGACGGTCGCCTCGTACGCCGTCAAGCGCTGACCCGGCCGGCCGGCCGGCGCCCGGGCGCCCTCCGACCGCCGGAACGCGCCGAACCGGCCTACCGTGGAGGTATGGCCGGTGAACAGCAGCAGCGCACACACGAGACGGTCGCCCCGCAGGCCGGGCACGAACAGCAGACGTGCCCGGCGTGCGGGCGCCTCGTCGACACGGTGGTCAGGCGGCGCAAGTCCCTCGGGATCTTCATTCCGGTGTGGGGCCGGGGCCCCTGCCGGAATCCGGGATGCCCCGATCACGCGGACCCCGAGGAGCGGTGACTCAGCCCTTGGTCGCGAGTTCCTTCGCGCCCAGGCCGGAGGCGAAGCCGTTGGCCCAGAGCTGGTTGACGCGCGACCGCTCGGCGGAGTTCGGGTTGGCGTTCTGGCACGAGGTGCCCGGTCCGCCGCCCGACATCAGCTCGGAGCACGGACCCGAGTAGTGGTCCGGAAGACCCAGCACGTGGCCGGTCTCGTGCGCGGTCACGCGGGTGGAGTTGTACTGCTGGTTCTGCCGGTAGTCCAGGAAGATGTAGCCGCGGCCGTGCCCGTCCGTGCTCGCGTACGAGCCGCGTGAGTCATTGCCCTCGCGGTACGAGAAGTTCCCGCCGGAGGACACCTCCTGCAGCCGGACGTTGCTCACCGAGCTGTTCCAGATCTGCGTGGAGCGGGCTATCTGGCTGCGGAAGCTGGGCGCGCTGCGCGTGTTGTACGTGACGGTCACGGCCAGGACGCCGGGGTTCGCGGCGCGCTGCTCGGCGACCGAGCGCTGCACGGCCTCGAAGAAGGCGCGGTTGGCGGCCTCGTTCTCCTGCGAGCCCGCGTACGCGGCATAGCTGGCGGCATTGCCGACGGGGGCGGGAGCGGCGCTGGCGGTGGGGGTGACGCCGAGGGCGGCGGCGAGGCCGAGGCCGACGGTCGTGGCCAGAACGGCCTTACGGGAGTGGCGCATGTGGGGGAGCTCCTACTCGTCCGGTGCGGTGGGGGGTGGGTCGTTCGGTACCGGAGTCTGCGGGAGTGCCGTGGTCCGGCGGATGATGTCACTGCCCGATAGCGCCGGCCTATCGGGAAGATTTCGACAGCCCAACTAGCGTGAGAATGGCGGGATTCGGGGGGCTATCAGTGGCTGGTGCGGTCCACCGGGACCGGCCTACTCTCGGGTCATGGAGCTTGAGGTCAGGCACCTGCGCGCGCTGTGCGCCATCGCCGACGCCGGCAGCCTGCACAAGGCCGCCCGGCAACTCGGCGTGAGCCAGCCCTCGTTGACGACCCAGCTGCGCCGCATCGAACGGGCCCTGGACGGTGAGCTGTTCCTGCGCGAGCGGACCGGCTGCCGGCCCACCCCCTTCGGCCGGACCGTACTGGGCCGGGCCCGGCCGTTGCTCGCAGAGATGGCCGCGCTGGTCGCCGAGGCCCGGGCGCAGGCCCGCGGTCCGCGCCTGAGCATCGGCTCCACGGCCAGCCGGGCGCTGCCGGGTTGGCTGCGGCGGCTGCACCGGCGGATGCCGGACACCGAGACCTCCCTCGTCGTGGACGTCTCCGCCAACGCGCTGCTGCGGATGGTGGCCTCGGGGCAGCTGGACGTGGCGTTCGTGCACGAGGTGGAGGGCAGCCCGCTGCGGGTGCCGGCCGGGCTGCAGCTGCACGTGCTGATGGAGCGGGAGCCGCAGTTCGTGTCGATGTCCCGGGACCATCCGGCCGCCGGGCAGGCGGTGGTCTCCTTACATGACCTGGCGGCCGACCGCTGGATGGTCGACCCGTCGGTCGACGGCGAGTGGGACGGGCTGCGGCGGGTCTTCGCCGGGGCCGGACTCGACCCGCCGGTGCTGCACGCCGACTACCACACGGCGACCTCGCTGATCATCTCCGGCGAGGCCGTCGCGCCCTGCCAGCCGACGTCCGGGCCGCGCGACGACATGGCGATCCGGCCGCTGTCGGGTGACCCCCTCGCCGTACGGCTGCTACTGGCGACCCGGCCCGGCGCGCACGCGGAGGTCTACGAGGACCTCCGCGCCGCCTATCGCGAGGCGGCCCTGCGCACGCCCCCGTACCGCGCCTGGCTCCACCACCACGCGAGCCCCCTGCTGGCGGCCTGACCGCCCGCCGGGGCCCGCGGCCCTGATGCGCGCCGAACGCCGGTGAGCCGGATTTCCCGGTCTCACCGGCGTTTCGGCATGCCCGCGCACAGGCTTGACTTCCCCCAACCGCGATATATCGTGTTACTCAGAAGACGCGATATGTTGCGTGCGTCGAGTCCGGTCCGTGAACGCACGAGGAGGATCAGCACCATGGCAGAGCAGTCGTCCCGGCCGTCGCCTTCGCAGTCGACCTGGCACGTCGCCGAACCGCAGAAAGTCACCTTCGAGGTGCCGGTGACCGAGCTCCGCGTGCGCGTCGTGAGCGGCACGGTGAACGTGGTCGCCGCCGAGGAGGGCCCGGCCCGCCTGGAGGTGACCGAGGTCGACGGACCGCCGCTGTACGTGGTGCAGGACGGCGGCACCCTCACCGTCTCCTACGAGGACGTGCCCTGGAACGGTGCCCAGGGCCTGAAGCAGTGGTTCGAGTCCAAGCCCTGGAAGGCGTGGTCCGGTTCCGCCGCCGGCCGCAAGGCCTGGGAGCGCAGCGCCGCGATCACCCTCACCGTCCCCGCCGCGACCCGGGTCCAGGTGGCCGCCGTCGACGCCACCGCCTTCGTCTCCGGCATCTCAGGCGGCACCGAGGTCAACGAGGTCTCCGGCGACGCCACGCTGGTCGGGCTCTCCGGCCGGGTCAAGGCGCACACCGTCTCCGGCAGCGTCGAGGCCCAGTCGGTCACCGGCGACCTCCGATTCCACTCGGTGTCCGGCGGCCTGACGGTCGTCGACGGCGAGGGCGTGAGCGTACGGGCCGACTCGGTCAGCGGTGACATGCTCCTCGACCTGGACCTCGGCACGGCGTCCGCGCGCCCCGTGGACATCGCGCTGAACTCCGTCTCCGGACAGGTCGCGATCCGCCTCCCGCACCCGGCCGACGCCCGCGTGGAGGCCAACACCGCCACCGGCGGGGTCTCCAACGCCTTCGAGGACCTGCGGGTCTCCGGCCAGCTGGGCGCCAAGCGGATCACCGGCACGCTCGGTTCCGGCACCGGCACCCTGCGGGCCACCACCGTCTCCGGCGGCATCGCGCTGCTGCGCCGCCCGCCGTCCGACGTCGACGGCGGCGCCGCCGATGCCGCCGACGCCCCCGCGCCCGCCGCCGCTCCGCTCGCGCTCGACAAGAAGGTGCTCTGACATGCCGCCCGTCTTCGCCCACGGCCGCCTCCGCCTCTACCTCCTCAAGCTGCTGGACGAGGCCCCGCGCCACGGGTACGAGGTGATCCGCCTGCTGGAGGAGCGCTTCCAGGGCCTGTACGCCCCCTCCGCGGGCACCGTGTACCCGCGGCTGGCCAAGCTGGAGGCCGAGGGCCTCGTCACGTACGCCACCGAGGGCGGGCGCAAGGTGTACTCCATCACCGAGGCGGGGCGCGCCGAGTTGGCCGACCGCAGCGGTGAACTCGCCGACCTGGAGCTGGAGATCCGCGACTCGGTCACCGAACTGGCCGCGGAGATCCGCAACGACGTCCGCGGCGCGGCGGGTGACCTGCGGCGCGAGCTGCGGGAGGCGGCCTCCGCGTCCGCGACCCCGGTCGAGGACGAGTCGTGGAAGGCGGCCAAGGAGGAGCTGCGCAAGGCGAAGCAGGAGTGGAAGGAGCAGGCGCGGCGGGCGAAGGACGAGAGCCGCCGGGCCCGCGAGGAGGCGCAGCAGGCCCGCCGCCAGGCCAAGGAGGCGCAGGAGCGGGCCCGCGAGGAGGTCCAGCGCATAGCGGTCCAGCTGCAGGAGCAGTTCGCCAGGTCCGGTGGCGTGCTGGGCAGCCTGGCGGGGGCGTGGCTCGGTGGCGGTGCGGGGCCGTCCGGGCCGGCGGCCGCGCCTCCGGCTTCGGCTCCGGCTCCGGCTTCGGCGGCGGAGGCCGAGGCCGAGGCCGAGGCCGATGCCGGTGCGGGCTGGGCCGAGGATCTCGTGCCCAGCGGTGACCCGGCGCGGGATCTGGACCGGCTGCTGGACCGCTTCCGCGACGAGGTGCGGGATGCGGCTCGGGACCGCGGGGTGACTTCGGCCCAGGTGGCCGAGGCGCGGGCCGGGCTCGCGGCTGCCGCCGCTCGGCTGAGGGTGACGCTGGGGGTCGGGTAGGGGGCTCGGCCGCGCCGCCGTTGCGGGGGCTCCGCCCCCGAGCCCCCGCGCCTCAAACGCCGGCGGGGCTGAAAGATCGGGGCTCCGCCCCGGACCCCGCGCCTCAAACGCCGGCGGGGCTGGATGGTGCGGCGGGGCTGGATGGGGTGGCGGGGCC
>NZ_JBEZKE010000027.1:0-104512 GCF_040651555.1 Streptomyces sp. NPDC048424
GGGCCTTGTCCGTTGCGAGGTCCGAGCTGCAGCTCGGGCCGTAGTCCGAGGCCTGCCCGGACCCGCGCCTCGAACGCCGGCGGGGCTGAACGCTCCAGCCCCGCCGGCGTTCGAGGCGCGGGGTGCGGGGCGGAGCCCCGGCGACGGGCCGGCAGGCGAGGTTGCTTCCGCGGTTCGGCTGGTCGACGCGGGCGCGGGGATTCCCGCGGCGCGGCTGGTCGACGGGGACGACGAGGCGCGGCGGGCGGCCGCCTGGGTGCTGCGCGACCACGTCGTCGTCGGCACGCTCGACGCGGCCGAAGCCCTCGTCGCGGCGCGGCCCGACGCGGTGGCCGTGACCCTCGACGGAGACGTGCTCGGAGCGCACCTCGCGCACGGCGGCTCCGCCGGGGCGCCCAGCCTGATCGAGGTGCAGGCCGCCGTCGACGAGGCGGCGGCGGAGCTGACCGCGCTGGACGAGCGCTGTGCGGAACTGGCCGAGGCCCAGACGGCCGCCCGGTCCCGGCGCCAGGACGCGGCCGCCCTGGTCGAGGAGCTCGCCGAGCGCCGCCGCGCCGCGGAGCAGGCCCGCGCCGGCGTCGCGCAGCAGCTCGGGCGGCTCGCCGGGCAGGCGAAGGGGGCCGCCGGCGAAGCCGAGCGCAGCGCCGCCGCCGCGGCCAAGGCCCAGGACGCGCTGGAGCAGGCGCTGGCCGACGTGGAGGAGTGCGCGGAACGGCTCGCGACGGCCGAGGAACTGCCGGTGGACGAGGAGCCGGACAGCTCCCGCCGGGACCGGCTCGCGGCCGACGGGGCCAACGCGCGGCAGACCGAGATGGAGGCCCGGCTGCAGCTGCGGACCCATGAGGAGCGGGTCAAGGGGCTGGCCGGACGGGCCGATTCCCTCGACCGCGCGGCCCGGGCGGAACGCGAGGCCCGGGCCCGCGCCGAGCGGCGCCGGGCGCGGCTGCGGCACGAGGCGGAAGTGGCCCGGGCGGTGGCCGACGGCTCCCGGCAGCTCCTCGCGCACGTGGAGGTCTCGCTGCTGCGGGCCGACGAGGAGCGCGTCGCGGCCGAACGGGCGAAGGGCCTGCGCGAGCGGGAGCTCGGCGAGGCGCGCAACCGCGGACGGGAATTGAAGGGGGAACTCGACAAGCTCACCGACTCCGTCCACCGCGGCGAGGTGCTCGGCGCCGAGCAGCGGCTGCGCATCGAGGCGGTGGAGGCCAGGGCGCTGGAGGAGTTCGGCATGGAGTCCGCCGGGCTCGTCGCCGAGTACGGCCCCGATCAGCCGGTGCCGCCGTCCCCGCCCGCCGAGGGCGAGGAGCTGCCCGAGGACCCGGAGCACCCGCGCAACCGGCCCGGCCCCTTCGTCCGCGCCCAGCAGGAGAAGCGGCTCAAGGCGGCCGAACGCGCCTACCAGCAGCTCGGCAAGGTCAATCCGCTCGCGCTGGAGGAGTTCGCGGCGCTGGAGGAGCGCCACCAGTTCCTCAGCGAGCAGCTGGAGGATCTGCGCAAGACGAGAGCCGATCTCCTTCAAGTGGTGAAGGAGGTCGACGAGCGCGTCGAGCAGGTGTTCACCGAGGCCTACCGGGACACGGCCCGGGAGTTCGAGGGGGTGTTCTCGCGGCTGTTCCCCGGCGGCGAAGGCCGGCTGATCCTGACCGACCCCGACAACATGCTGGCCACCGGTGTCGACGTCGAGGCCCGCCCACCGGGCAAGAAGGTCAAGCGGCTGTCGCTGCTCTCCGGCGGCGAGCGGTCGCTGACGGCCGTGGCCCTGCTGGTGTCCATCTTCAAGGCGCGCCCCAGCCCGTTCTACGTGATGGACGAGGTGGAGGCCGCGCTCGACGACACCAACCTGCAGCGGCTGATCCGGATCATGGAGGAGCTCCAGGAGAGCTCGCAGCTGATCGTGATCACGCACCAGAAGCGGACGATGGAGGTCGCGGACGCCCTGTACGGCGTCTCGATGCAGGGAGACGGGGTCTCCAAGGTCATCAGTCAGCGTCTGCGCTGACCGCGCTCACTTCAGAAAGTGAACGCTGTGGCTCTCTTCACTCGGGCTTGGCGGTTTTTCATCGGCTATTGACTTCAGAAAGTGAAGCCATAAGCTCTGGTTGCCGTGTCCGACGTTCAGGTGGTGGTGAGCAGTTTGCTGTGCGCCACTGGAGGAACACGCGTAAAGACGTACACCCCCACACCGCCCGCCGTCGGCGTCGGGCCCAGGAGCACACCTTGACCAGCACAGCGAACGCACCCGCGTCCGGCAGTGGCCGGGAGGCACGCCCCGACCACCTCGGGCACGTCATCTTCATCGCCGCGGCCGCGGCGATGGGCGGTTTCCTCTTCGGCTACGACAGCTCCGTCATCAACGGCGCCGTCGTCGCCATCCGCGAACGGTTCGACGTCGGGTCCGCGGCGCTCGCCCAGGTGATCGCCGCCGCCCTGATCGGCTGCGCGTTCGGCGCCGCCACCGCCGGCCGCATCGCTGACCGGATCGGCCGAATCCGTTGCATGCAGATCGCCGCGATCCTCTTCACCGCGAGCGCCATCGGCTCGGCCCTGCCGTTCGCCCTGTGGGACCTGGCGATGTGGCGCGTCATCGGCGGCTTCGGCATCGGCATGGCCTCCGTCATCGGCCCCGCCTACATCGCCGAGGTGTCCCCGGCCGCCTACCGCGGCCGTCTCGCCTCCTTCCAGCAGGCCGCCATCGTCATCGGCATCGCCGTCTCCCAGCTCGTCAACTGGGCCATCCTCAACATGGCCGACGGCGACCAGCGCGGCGAGATCGCCGGCCTGGAGGCCTGGCAGTGGATGCTCGGCATCATGGTCATCCCGGCCGTGATCTACGGGCTGATGTCCTTCGTCATCCCGGAGTCCCCCCGCTACCTGATCTCCGTCGGCCGCACCGAGCAGGCCAAGGAGGTGCTGCGCGAGGTCGAGGGTTCGAAGATCGACATCGACGCGCGCGCCGCCGAGATCGACCGCGCCATGCGCTCCGAGCACAAGTCCACCTTCAAGGACCTGCTCGGCGGCCGCTTCGGCTTCCTGCCGATCGTCTGGATCGGCATCGGACTCTCCGTCTTCCAGCAGCTCGTCGGCATCAACGTGATCTTCTACTACAGCTCCTCGCTGTGGCAGTCCGTCGGCATCGACCCGTCCAGCTCGTTCTTCTACTCCTTCACCACGTCGATCATCAACATCATCGGCACGGTGATCGCGATGGTCCTCGTCGACAGGCTGGGCCGCAAGCCGCTCGCCCTCATCGGTTCCGCGGGCATGGCGATCTCCCTCGGGATCGCCGCGTGGGCCTTCTCCTTCAAGGAGGGCACGGGCGACAACATCACCATGCCCGACACCCAGGGCACGGTCGCGCTGATCGCCGCGCACTCCTTCGTGCTCTTCTTCGCCCTGTCCTGGGGCGTGGTGGTCTGGGTGCTGCTCGGCGAGATGTTCCCCAACCGCATCCGGGCCGCGGCGCTCGGTGTCGCCGCCGCGGCCCAGTGGATCGCCAACTGGGTCATCACCGTCACGTTCCCGACGCTCTCGGACTGGAACCTGTCCGGCGCGTACATGATCTACACGTTCTTCGCCCTGCTCTCGATCCCGTTCATCCTCAAGTGGGTGCCGGAGACCAAGGGCAAGGCGCTGGAGGAGATGGGGTAACCATCCCCGCCACCACCCCTCTCCTCGATACTGCCCCGGCTCAGTCCTTGAGCCGGGGCAGTACCCGTTCGCACAGCAGGTGCAGGCTGCGCCAGCCCTCGTCCAGCGGCATCCCGCCGCACAGTGGGTGCAGGACCAGGTTCCCCGCCTCGCCCGCGCCCCGGGCGTACGCGACGGCCTCGTCCGGGGTGAGGATCCGGTACACGCCCTCCGCGCGCAGCTCCGCCACCGAGCGCGCGCCCGACCGTACGGCGCTGCGGATGTCCTTGGACTGCCAGGAGGCGTACATCCCGGCCTCGTGGAGGAAGCGCTCGCCGTGCTCCGCCCAGACCCGGTCCGGGTCCTCCGCGATGTGCAGCAGCGGGGTCTCGGCCGCCGGCATCATGCAGAAGCCCTCCGTGCCGTACTCCGCGAGCTTCGCCTGGTAGTACGCCTCCAGCTCCGGCAGGTGTGCGCTGGGGAAGAACGGCAGCCCCAGCCGGGCCGCGCGGCGGGCCGCCGCCTCGGAGCTGCCGCCGACCAACAGCAGCGGGTGCGGCTGCGTGAAGGGCCGCGGGGTGACCCGTACGGTACGGCCGCAGTACTCGAACGGCTCGCCGGTCCACGCCTTCAGCAGGGTCTCCAGCAGCTCGTCCTGGAGCCTGCCGCGCCGGCCCCACTCCACGCCGTGCTGCTCGTACTCCTCGGGCCGGTAGCCGATGCCCGCGACCGTCACGAGGCGCCCGCCGCTCAGCAGGTCGAGGACGGCGATGTCCTCGGCCACCTTCAGCGGGTCGTACAGCGGCCCGATGATCGCCGAGACGGTGACGGCGATCCGGCGGGTGGCGCCGAAGACGGCGCCCGCGAAGGCGAAGGGGGAGGGCAGCCAGTTGTTGTCGGTGCCGTGGTGCTCCTCGGTCTGGATGGTGTCGATCCCGCGGTCGTCCGCGTACCGGGCCATCTCCAGGGCCGCCTTGTAGCGGGCGGAGAGGGACTCGGGGGTGCCGTTCGGGTCGACGAGATTGAACCGGGCCACGGTGATGGGCATGGAGGAGTCCCCCTTCGCCGGATGTGGGTGGGCGGGCGAAGGGGGACGTTAGCTGACGTGGCGTCAGTTGGACAGGGATCCGGCGAGCGCGGGCTCCTCCGCCGGGGCCGCGCCGGGCTCCGGCTCCGCGGGAGCCGTGCGCGGCAGGACGGCGTACAGCACGCCCGAAGTCACGATGCCGGCCACCCAGCCGAGGCCGTTGCGCCCGATCCAGGTGGTCGCGAGCGGCCCGCTGAACCAGTCCACCGAGGTGAACAGCAGCCCGACCACCAGGGCCAGGGCCCACGCGGTCATGGCCTGCCAGGCGAAACCGCCCTTGTACCAGTAGGCGCTGGTCCGCGTGGTGTCCAGCAGCGCGGCCCCGTCGTAGGTCCGCCGGCGCAGCATGTCCACGCCGAAGACGCCGATCCATGCGGAGAAGGCGACGGCCAGCAGCGTCAGGAAGGAGATGAAGGAGCCGAAGAAGCTCGTCGCGACCACCATCAGCAGGAAGCCGAAGACCAGGCTGATGGCCGCGTTGACGCTGACCGCCCACGCCCGCGGGACCTTGATGCCGAGGGTCTGCACGGTGAAGCCGGCCGAGTACATGGACATCGAGTTGATCAGCAGCATCCCGACGAGCGCGACGAGCAGGTACGGGACCGCGATCCAGGTCGGGAGCAGCTCCCCGATGAAGGACACGGGGTCCTGGGCGGTGGCCAGGTCCGGGGTGCCGACGGCCATGACCGCGCCCATCAGGACCATCGGGAGGACGACGACACCGGCGCCGCCGATCGTCGCGCCCACCAGCCCCTTGGAGGAGGCGGTGCGCGGCAGGTACCGAGTGAAGTCGGGGCCCGAGGGCACCCAGCTGATGCCGCCGGCCGCGATGGTGCCGATGCCCGCGATCATCATCGCGGTGGAGCCGGCCGGCTTGCCGAGGACGGCGGACCAGTCGGTCGTGAACAGCAGGTACCCGAGGACGAGCACGCTGAAGGCCCCGAAGAGGTACGTCGACCACGTGGAGCAGGCGCGCAGCGCCTTGATGCCGAGGCCCGAGACCACGAAGGTGCAGCCCACGAAGAACAGCAGGGTGACGACGATGAGCGGGGTGTTGCTCTTGATCCCGAAGAGCAGGTCGAGCACGGTCAGCACGGCATAGGCGCCGCTCACCGCGTTGATCGTCTCCCAGCCCCACCGGGCCACCCAGATCAGGGAGCCCGGGAAGAGGTTGCCGCGCTGCCCGAACACGGCCCGGGACAGGGCCATGCCCGGAGCTCCGCCGCGCTTGCCGGCGATGGATATCAGCCCGACGAGCCCGTACGAGACGACCGGCGCGGCGACCGCGACGACGAGCACCTGCCAGATGTTCAGCTTGTTGAAGATCACCAGACCCGCGCCCATGGTCAGCAGCAGCACGCTGATGTTGGCGGCGACCCACGTGGGGACGAGGTCGCGGACCCGGCCCCCGCGCTCGCTGTCCGGGACGGGCTCCAGCCCGCGGGTCTCGATCGCGGTTTCGGTTCCGCCGTCGGCGGGCTCGGCAGGCATGCGGCTGCTCCGTGGGGGAGGGACGAGGGGAAGTCGCCCATCATCGTAGATGTGCCGCTAAGAGCACAAACAGAGCCTTACGTCCCGGTGTGACGCCCGGGGTCCGAGCTCCGGGCCGCCCGTGGCCGATACTGGTGAGGTTATGGACATCCTCATCCTTGCTGTAGTCATCGCCCTGGTCGCGGTCGGCGCGATCAGCGGGCTCGTGGTCAGCAGCCGCAAGAAGAAGCAGCTGCCCCCGGCACCGCCCAGCTCGCCGACCATCACTGCCCCGCCTGCCGAACCGCAGGTGGGGGAGGACGCCGTAGAGACGGCGGAAGAGCCGCGCCGCACGATCGAGGAGGTCGGACTCCCGCAGGCGGAGGTCGAGGCCCCGGTCGAGGCGCCGGCCGCCGAGCCCGAGGCCCCGGCCGCACCCGCGATCGAGGTGCCCGAGCCCACCGCCGGCCGCCTGGTCCGGCTGCGCGCCCGCCTCGCCCGGTCGCAGAACTCCCTCGGCAAGGGGCTGCTCACGCTGCTCTCGCGGGAACACCTCGACGAGGACACCTGGGAGGAGATCGAGGAGACCCTCCTCATCGCCGACGTCGGCGTCGTGCCCACCCAGGAGCTCGTCGGCCGGCTCCGCGACAGGGTCAAGGTGCTCGGCACCCGCACCCCCGCGGACCTGCGCGCCCTGCTCAAGGAGGAGCTGCTGACCCTGGTCGGCACCGACTTCGACCGCGCCGTGAAGACGGAGAGCGGCGAGGACACGCCCGGCGTGATCATGGTCGTCGGCGTCAACGGCACCGGCAAGACCACCACCACCGGCAAGCTGGCCCGGGTGCTCGTCGCCGACGGCCGCAGCGTGGTGCTCGGCGCGGCCGACACCTTCCGCGCCGCCGCCGCCGACCAGCTGCAGACCTGGGGCGACCGCGTCGGCGCCCGTACCGTGCGCGGCCCCGAGGGCGGCGACCCGGCCTCGATCGCCTACGACGCGGTCAAGGAGGGCATCGCCGAGGGCGCCGACGTGGTGCTCATCGACACCGCCGGCCGCCTGCACACCAAGACCGGCCTCATGGACGAGCTCGGCAAGGTCAAGCGCGTCGTCGAGAAGCACGGCCCGCTGGACGAGATCCTGCTGGTTCTCGACGCCACCACCGGGCAGAACGGCCTGACCCAGGCCCGCGTCTTCGCCGAGGTCGTGGACATCACCGGCATCGTGCTGACCAAGCTCGACGGCACGGCCAAGGGCGGCATCGTCGTCGCCGTCCAGCGCGAACTGGGCGTCCCGGTCAAGCTCGTCGGACTCGGCGAGGGTGCGGACGACCTGGCCCCCTTCGAGCCGGAGGCGTTCGTCGACGCGCTCATCGGCGACTGAGCGCGGTCTGCGCGCACCACGGGTGCCCCCGAGTTCCGCACCGGAACGCGGGGGCACCGTTGCGTGGGGGGTGCGGGCGCCGGTGCGCCTACCGGCGCGAGCGGTGGCAGATGTAGGCGAGGGTGCCCAGCAGCAGCCGGGCCTGCGGCGGGCCCCCGGCGCAGTCCAGCGCGGGCGGCCGCAGCCAGCCGACCTGGCCGAGCCCGGCCCGGTCCGAGGGCGGGGCCGTCACGTAGGCCCCGTGGCCCAGGGCCCGCAGGTCGAGGTCGGCGTCGTCCCAGCCCATCCGGTACAGCAGCTGGGGCAGTTCGGCAGCCGCGCCCGGGGCCACGAAGAACTGCGCCCGGGCGTCCGCGGTCACGATGACCGGGCCGAGCGGCAGCCCCATCCGCTCCAGCCGCACCAGCGCCCGCCGCCCGGCCTCCTCGCAGACCTCGATGACGTCGAAGCTGCGGCCCACGGGGAGCAGCACCGCGGCGCCCGGGTAGTCGCCCCAGGCCTCGGTGACCTCGTCCAGCGTGGCCCCGGCCTTGACCGTGGGTGCGAAGGGGAGCGGATGCGCCCCGGGGGAGACGCACTCCGCGTCCCCGCAGGAACAGTCGCGGGCGGGCGCCGCGGCGCGGGCGCCGGGGACCACGTCCCAGCCCCACAGCCCGGTGTACTCCGCCACCGCCGTGCACTCCGAGGTCCGGCCGCGGCGCCGGGTGCCGGAACGGAACTCCCTGGTGCCGCGGCTGCCGCCGATCGTGAAGCCCATGCCCATGCCCCCTCCAACGGGTCGGACGCGCCGGTGGTTACGACGCCGGTGGTGACGGCGTCGTCGGAACCGGCGGAACCGGCGGACCGCGGTCCGCCACGGGGTGCCCTCCGCGGGTGGCCCGGCGCACTCCTCGCCGCGCGCGCCCCGAGCGCACTCCAGTCCATCCGATCCGTTTCACCTCCGTGTCAAGTGAATCGCGCCTGGCCGGTGGCGAGTTCATTCGAAGGGGTGGCGAATGGTGGCGTTTCTGGAATCGACCTCGCCGCAGGGGTGATCGTAGGATTACTTTCGGTACACGAACCCCAAAGGCAGGCCCGTCCGTGGGTATGCCGGAGGCAATGTGTGAAGGACCTGTGAAGGTCCGTGGCGGCGCCCTGCGCCCCGGCCAGGGTTTCGTGTGGAAGAGGCTGAGCGGATGGGGGCGTTCCAGTGAGCGGCAATGGCGCAAGCGGAACGATCGAGGACGCTGCCGCGCGCAACGACCAGCTGACCTCGTGGTTCGTCCGCAGCGGCTGGTCCAAGGGCGAACTCGCCCGGCAGGTCAACCGCCGGGCCCGCCAGATGGGCGCCCACCACATCAGCACGGACACCTCCCGGGTGCGCCGCTGGCTGGACGGCGAACAGCCCCGCGAGCCCGTCCCGCGCATCCTGTCCGAGCTGTTCTCCGAGCGCTTCGGCTCCGTCGTGGCCATCGAGCAGCTCGGCCTGCGCACCGCCCACCAGACCCCCTCCGTCTCCGGGGTCGACCTGCCCTGGGCCGGCCCGCAGACCGTCGAGCTGCTCGGCGAGTTCTCCCGCAGCGACCTGATGCTGGCCCGCCGCGGCTTCCTCGGGACCTCGCTCGCGCTCTCCGCCGGCCCCGCCCTCATCGAGCCCATGCAGCGCTGGCTGGTGCCGGTCCCGGCCGCCGACCCGGGACCGCGCACCGCGGGGGCGACGGGGGCCCTCGGCGGCCACCGCCCGCCCCGGCTCTCCGAACCGGAACTCGACCTCCTCGACGCCACCACCGTCATGTTCCGCCAGTGGGACGCCCAGTGCGGGGGCGGGCTGCGCCGCAAGGCCGTCGTGGGCCAGCTCCACGAGGTCACCGACCTGCTCCAGGAGAACCACCCCGCCCCGGTCATGAAGCGGCTCTTCAAGGTCGCCGCCGAGCTGGCCGAGCTGGCCGGCTGGATGAGCTACGACATCGGCCTGCACCCCACCGCGCAGAAGTACTTCGTCCTCGCCCTGCACGCCGCGAAGGAGGCCGGCGACAAGCCGCTCGGCTCGTACATCCTCTCCGGCATGAGCCGCCAGATGATCCACCTGGGCCGCCCCGAGGACGCCCTCGAACTCATCCACCTCGCGCAGTACGGCAGCCGCGACTGCGCCGGCCCGCGCACCCAGGCCATGCTGTATGCGATGGAGGCCCGCGCGTACGCCAACATGGGCCAGCCCAGCCGCTGCAAGCGGGCCGTGCGGATGGCCGAGGACACCTTCTCCGACGTCGCCTTCGGCGGCGAGCCCGAGCCCGACTGGATCCGCTTCTTCTCCGAGGCCGAGCTGAACGGCGAGAACTCCCACTCGTACCGGGACCTGGCCTACGTGGCCGGGCGCAGCCCCATGTACGCCTCCCTCGCGGAGCCGGTCATGGAGCGGGCCGTCGAGCTCTTCGAGAAGGACGAGGAGCACCAGCGCTCCTACGCCCTCAACCTCATCGGCCTGGCCACCGTCCACCTGCTCCAGCGCGAGCCGGAGCAGGCGGCGGCCCTCGTCGACATGGCCCTCGACGTGGCGGGAAAGGTACGGTCCGAACGGGTGAACACGCGCCTGCGCAAGACCGTCGACAGCGCCGCCCGTGAGTACGGCGACGTCGCCGAGGTGGTCCGGCTCACCGACCACCTCGCCTCACGGCTCCCCGAAGCCGCGGAGGCCGTCTGACGGCCCGCGCGGCCGCCCCTCAGGCCCCGGCCGCGGCAGTCACCCCGTGAAGCCCGATCAGGCTCCCCCAGCCAGGACGTCCGGGTCACCGCCGCGGCCGGTTGCACCACCCGCACAGTTCATGGACGCGTAACACGCCCGACCTCTTCGTCATCGGCGCGAAACACCCAGCGGCGCCGCCGGAAACCGGCCTGCGCGAATCTCATGGCCAATAACCGGCCAGTTCCCAATGCCGCCGCTCAGGTTTTCACGATCGCCCGCACGCGAACGTACCGACGACGAGGAGACGCCGATGGCATCAGCCATCACGACCCTCGCGGCAGACGCCCCGACGCTGTCTGCCGCGAACACCGGGTTCATGCTCATCTGCTCCGCCCTGGTCATGCTGATGACCCCGGGACTCGCCTTCTTCTACGGAGGCATGGTCCGCGTCAAGAGCAGCCTCAACATGCTGATGATGAGCTTCATCAGCCTGGGGATCGTCACGATCCTCTGGGTCCTCTACGGCTTCAGCCTCGCCTTCGGCACCGACTCCGGCTCCCTCATCGGCTGGAACTCCGACTACGTGGGCCTCAGCGGCATCGGGATCACCGAGCTGTGGGACGGCTACACCATCCCGGTCTACGTCTTCGCCGTCTTCCAGCTGATGTTCGCCGTCATCACCCCGGCCCTGATCAGCGGCGCCCTCGCCGACCGCGTGAAGTTCAGCGCCTGGGCCCTGTTCACCGTCCTGTGGGTCACCGTCGTCTACTTCCCCGTCGCCCACTGGGTCTGGGGCGCGGGCGGCTGGCTCTTCGAGCTCGGCGTCATCGACTTCGCGGGCGGCACGGCCGTCCACATCAACGCCGGCGCCGCCGCCCTCGGCGTGATCCTGGTCATCGGCAAGCGCGTCGGCTTCAAGAAGGACCCGATGCGCCCGCACAGCCTGCCGCTCGTGATGCTCGGCGCCGGTCTGCTGTGGTTCGGCTGGTTCGGCTTCAACGCGGGCTCCTGGCTCGGCAACGACGACGGCGTCGGCGCGGTCATGTTCGTCAACACCCAGGTCGCCACCGCCGCCGCCATGCTCGCCTGGCTCGGCTACGAGAAGCTGCGCCACGGCTCCTTCACCACCCTCGGTGCCGCCTCCGGCGCGGTCGCCGGCCTCGTCGCCATCACCCCCTCCGGCGGTGCGGTCAGCCCGCTCGGGGCCATCGCGGTCGGCGCCATCGCCGGTGTGCTCTGCGCCATGGCGGTCGGCCTCAAGTACAAGTTCGGCTACGACGACTCCCTCGACGTGGTCGGCGTCCACCTCGTCGGCGGTGTCGTCGGCTCCCTCCTGGTCGGCCTCTTCGCCACCGGCGGGGTCCAGTCCGACGTGGCCGGCCTCTTCTACGGCGGCGGCCTCGAACAGCTCGGCAAGCAGGCCGTCGGAGTCTTCTCCGTCCTCGCCTACTCTCTGGTGGCGTCCGCGCTGCTCGCCTTCCTCCTCGACAAGACGATCGGGATGCGGGTCAGCGAGGACGTCGAGGTCGCCGGCATCGACCAGGTCGAACACGCCGAGACCGCCTACGACTTCAGCGGAGCCGGTGGCGGCGCGGCCTCGCGCAGCACCGCCGCACCCGCCCCCGCCGCCGCGAGCAAGAAGGTTGACGCATGAAGCTGATCACCGCGATCGTCAAGCCGCACAAGCTGGACGAGATCAAGGAAGCCCTCCAGACCTTCGGAGTGCAGGGCCTCACGGTCACCGAGGCCAGCGGCTACGGCCGCCAGCGCGGCCACACCGAGGTCTACCGCGGTGCCGAGTACCAGGTCGACCTCGTCCCCAAGATCCGCATCGAGGTGCTGGTCGACGACTCCGACGCCGAGGAACTGATCCGCGTCATCGTGAGCGCGGCGGCCACCGGCAAGATCGGTGACGGCAAGGTGTGGAGCGTCCCCGTGGACTCGGTCGTACGGGTCCGCACCGGCGAGCGCGGCGCTGACGCGCTCTAGGTGACGGGAGCTCCTGGGTGACGAGCGTCGAAGAGACCACGGACAACACGGCCGACTCGGGACCCAGCGGATACGCCGCGGCCCGGCTGCGACTCCTCCAGGAGGAGTCGCGGTCCGGGCCTTCGCGGCGTTCCGCCCTGGCCGGGCTGACCGACGACTGGCTGAACGCCCTGTTCACGACCGCCGTGCGGGAGACAGGCGTCCGCGGCGCCACCCTGGTCGCCGTCGGCGGCTACGGGCGGGCCGAACTCTCCCCGCGCAGCGACCTCGACCTGGTGCTGCTGCACGACGGCAAGGCGGAGCCGCGGGCGCTGAGCGCGCTGGCCGACCGCGTCTGGTACCCGGTGTGGGACCTCGGCCTGGCCCTCGACCACTCGGTACGGACCCCCGGCGAGGCCCGCAAGACCGCCGCCGAGGACCTCAAGGTGCAGCTCGGCCTGCTGGACGCACGGACCGTCGCCGGTGACGCCGGACTCCTCGCCGGACTGCGCACCTCCGTCCTGGCCGACTGGCGCAACCAGGCCGCCAAACGGCTCCCGCAACTGCACGCCCTGTGCCGCGAGCGGGCCGAGCGCGCCGGAGAGCTCCGCTTCCTGCTCGAACCCGACCTCAAGGAGGCCCGCGGCGGCCTCCGCGACGTCACCGCGCTGCGGGCGGTCGCGGCCTCCTGGCTGGCCGACGCCCCGCGCGACGGCCTCGCCGAGGCCCGGCGGCGGCTCCTCGACGCGCGGGACGCCCTCCACCTGGTGACCGGCCGGGCCACCGACCGGCTCTCGCTCCAGGAACAGGACCAGGTCGCGGCGCAGCTCGGGCTGCTCGACGCGGACGCGCTGCTGCGCGAGGTGTACGAGGCCGCGCGGGTCGTCGCGTACGCCGGTGACGTGACCTGGCGGGAGGTCGGGCGGGTGCTGCGGGCCCGCGCCGCCCGGCCCCGGCTGCGCGGGCTGCTGGGCGCCCGGGCCGCCGCGGCCGCCGCGCGGGCACCGCTGGCCGAGGGCGTGGTGGAGTCCGACGGGGAGGCCGTACTGGCCCTGGCGGCGCGCCCCGACCGCGATCCCGTCCTGCCCCTGCGGTTCGCCGCGGCCGCCGCGCAGGCGGGTCTGCCCGTATCGCTGCACGCCGTACGCAGGCTCGCGGCGCAGGCCAAACCGCTTCCGGTGCCCTGGCCGGCCGAGGCGCGGGAACAGCTCGTCACCCTGCTCGGAGCGGGGGAGCCCACGGTGGCCGTGTGGGAGGCGCTGGAGGCGGAGGGCCTGATCACGCGGCTGCTGCCGGACTGGGAGCGGGTGCGGTGCCGCCCGCAGCGCAACCCCGTCCACACCTGGACGGTGGACCGCCACCTCATCGAGACGGCGGTGCGGGCCGCGGCCCTCACCCGCCGGGTCGGCCGCCCCGACCTGCTGCTGATGGCGGCCCTCCTGCACGACATCGGCAAGGGCTGGCCGGGCGACCACTCGGTGGCCGGCGAGACCATCGCCCGCGACGTCGCCGCCCGCGTGGGCTTCGACGCGCAGGACGCCGCCGTGCTGGGGGCGCTCGTACGGCACCACCTGCTGCTGATCGACACCGCGACCCGGCGCGACCTGGACGACCCGGCCACGGTCAGCTCGGTCGCCGAGGCCGTCGGGTCGGTGGGCACGCTGGAGATACTGCACGCCCTGACGGAGGCGGACGCCCTGGCCACCGGGCCCGCCGCATGGAGCGCATGGCGGGGCTCGCTGGTGGCGGACCTCGTCGCGCGGGTCGCCGCCGTGCTGCGCGGCACGGCCCCGGAAGTGCGGGAGGCGGAGATCCCGACCACGGAACAGGAACGCCTGGCGGTCGAGGCCCTGCGCACCCGGGAACCGGTGCTCGCGCTCCACGTCCGGCAGGAGGAGGAGGACGCGGTCGGCGGGGAACTGGTCGTGGCCGTACCCGACCAGCCGGGGGTCCTCCCGGCGGTGGCCGGGGTGCTGGCCCTGCACCGGCTCACCGTACGGGCGGCGGACCTGCGCTCCATGGAGCTCCCGGACCGGCTGGGCGAGGTCCTGGTGCTGCGGTGGCGGGTGGCGGCGGAGTACGGCGCGCTGCCCGAGGCCGCGCGGCTGCGCAGCGACCTGGTCCGGGCCCTGGACGGCTCGCTGGACGTCCCCGCGAAGCTGGCCGACCGCGAGGCGGCGTACCCGCGTCGGCGCGGGGTCGTCCCGCCGCCGCCCCGGGTCACGGTCGTCCCGGACGTCTCCTCGCTGGCCACGGTCCTGGAGGTGCGGGCGCCGGACGCGGTGGGCCTGCTGCACCGGATCGGGCGGGCCCTGGAGTCCCGGGGCGTCCGCGTCCGCAGCGCGCACGTCTCCACGCTGGGCGCGAACGCGGTGGACACGCTGTACGTCACCACCGCCGAGGGCAAACCCCTGGAGCCCGCGGAGGCGGCCACCCTGGCGGGGGCGGTGCAGGCGGCCCTGTCGTAGCCACGCGGCACCGCTGCCGGGGGCTGCGCCCCGGCAGCGGTGCCCGGCGGAGCCCGGTTCCGGGAAGGGGCGGGGAGGGGAAAGCCGCCCGCAGGGCCATGCAGGTGGCGCGGCCCGATACCCTGGGGGACGACCACAACGCCCCCGACCCGAGGAATCGCGACCACCGTGTTCGATACGCTCTCCGACCGCTTGGCGAATACCTTCAAGGGCCTGCGCGGCAAAGGCCGGCTGTCCGAGGCTGACATCGACTCCGCGGCCCGGGAAATCCGTATCGCCCTCCTCGAGGCCGACGTCGCCCTCCCGGTCGTCCGCTCCTTCATCGCGAACGTCAAGGAAAGGGCCCGCGGCGAGGAGGTCAGCAAGGCGCTGAACCCCGGCCAGCAGGTCCTGAAGATCGTCAACGACGAGCTCGTCACGATCCTCGGCGGCGAGACCCGGCGGCTGCGCTTCGCCAAGACCGCGCCCACCGTGATCATGCTGGCCGGTCTCCAGGGTGCCGGTAAGACCACCCTCGCCGGAAAGCTCGGCCTCTGGCTCAAGGGGCAGGGCCACACCCCGCTCCTCGTCGCCTGCGACCTCCAGCGCCCCAACGCCGTCAACCAGCTCTCCGTCGTCGCCGACCGCGCCGGCGTGGCCTTCTACGGCCCCCAGCCGGGCAACGGCGTCGGTGACCCGGTCCAGGTCGCCAAGGACTCCGTCGAGTACGCGCGGACCAAGCAGCACGACATCGTCATCGTCGACACCGCCGGCCGCCTCGGCATCGACCAGGAGCTGATGCAGCAGGCCGCGGACATCCGCGACGCCGTCAGCCCCGACGAGATCCTCTTCGTCGTCGACGCCATGATCGGCCAGGACGCGGTCAACACCGCCGAGGCCTTCCGCGACGGCGTCGGCTTCGACGGCGTCGTGCTCTCGAAGCTCGACGGCGACGCCCGCGGTGGTGCCGCGCTCTCCATCGCGCACGTCACCGGCAAGCAGATCATGTTCGCCTCGAACGGCGAGAAGCTCGACGAGTTCGACGCCTTCCACCCGGACCGCATGGCGGGCCGGATCCTCGACATGGGTGACATGCTCACCCTCATCGAGCAGGCCGAGAAGACCTTCTCGCAGGCCGAGGCCGAGAAGATGGCGGCCAAGCTCGCCAAGGGTCCCAAGGAGTTCACGCTCGACGACTTCCTGGCCCAGATGGAGCAGGTCCGCAAGATGGGCTCCATCTCCAAGCTGCTCGGCATGCTGCCCGGCATGGGTCAGATCAAGGACCAGATCAACAACATCGACGAGCGCGACGTGGACCGCACCGCCGCGATCATCAAGTCGATGACCCCGGCCGAGCGCCAGGACCCGACGATCATCAACGGCTCGCGCCGTGCCCGTATCGCCAAGGGTTCCGGCACCGAGGTCAGCGCCGTCAAGTCGCTCGTCGAGCGCTTCTTCGACGCCCGCAAGATGATGTCCCGCATGGCCCAGGGCGGCGGCATGCCGGGCATGCCCGGCATCCCCGGGATGGGCGGCGGCCCCGGCCGGCAGAAGAAGCAGGTCAAGCAGGCCAAGGGCAAGCGCAAGAGCGGCAACCCGATGAAGCGCAAGGAAGAAGAGGCAGCGGCAGCGGCCCGCCGCGAGCAGGGCCCGCAGGAGATCGAGCCCGCGCCCGGCGGCAACCCCTTCGGCCTTCCCGCCGGCGGCGGCCAGCCGGGCCAGGACTTCGACCTTCCGGACGAGTTCAAGAAGTTCATGAAGTAGCACCCGCGCAGGCGCGCAGCGGAGGGCCCCGGTCGTGATCCCACGGCCGGGGCCCTCTGCCGTCTGCGGGGCAAGGGGTCGATTTGTCGCTTATCGTCGGCCGGGAGGATGGCAGAAGGAGGCGCCCCGTGCCCAGCCCCACCCCCGTACCTCCCCGCGACAGGGCCGACACGCCCTGGCGCTCGGAAGGCGCCCCGCCCACGCCTCCCCCGAAGAAGAGGATGCCGGGCGGCTGGAGGGGACTGATCCTCGCCGCCCTGATCGTCTACCTGGTGACCAACCTGGTGCTGTCCTTCTTCAACGAGGGGGACGAGCCGACCATCT
Organism: Streptomyces sp. NPDC048424; assembly: GCF_040651555.1. NCBI lineage: Bacteria > Bacillati > Actinomycetota > Actinomycetes > Kitasatosporales > Streptomycetaceae > Streptomyces > Streptomyces sp. NPDC048424. Next base: position 16,725 of record NZ_JBEZKE010000027.1, read on the forward strand.
CGTACACCGAGTTCAGCAAGCAGGTGGCCGCCGGCAACGTCTCGAAGATCTACTCCAAGGGCGACGCGATCCAGGGCGAGCTGAAGGCCAAGCAGCCGCTGCCCGACGGGGACAAGGGCGACTACACCAAATTCGTCACCCAGCGCCCGGCCTTCGCCGAGGACGACCTGTGGGCCGACCTCACCAAGCAGAACGTGACCGTGACGGCCTCCCCGGTCGTCGTGCAGCGCAGCTTCCTCGCCAATCTGCTGCTCTCCCTCGCCCCGATGCTCCTGCTGGTCCTGCTGTGGGTGGTCATCGCCCGCCGGATGGGCTCGGGGATGGGGGGCATGGGCGCCCTCGGGCGCAAGGCCCCGCCCAAGCCGGTGGAGCTGGAGACGGGCGACAAGCGCACCACCTTCCAGGACGTGGCCGGCATCGACGAGGTCGAGGGCGAGCTCAACGACGTCGTCGACTTCCTCAAGAACCCGCAGGCCTACCGGAAGCTGGGCGCCCGGATGCCCGGCGGCGTCCTGCTGTCCGGCCCGCCCGGCACCGGCAAGACCCTGCTCGCGCGGGCGGTCGCGGGCGAGGCCGGGGTGCCGTTCTTCTCCGCCTCCGCCTCCGAGTTCATCGAGATGATCGTCGGCGTCGGCGCCTCCCGGGTCCGCGAGCTCTTCACCGAGGCGCGCAAAGTGGCCCCCGCGATCATCTTCATCGACGAGATCGACACCATCGGCCGGGTGCGCGGCGGCGGCGCGGCCATGGGCGGCCACGACGAACGCGAACAGACCCTGAACCAGATCCTCACCGAGATGGACGGCTTCTCCGGCTCGGAGGGGGTGGTCGTCCTCGCCGCCACCAACCGGGCCGACGTCCTCGACCCCGCCCTGACCCGGCCCGGCCGCTTCGACCGCACGGTGGTCGTCTCCCCGCCCGACCGGGCAGGCCGCGAGGCCATCCTGCGCATCCACACCCGCGACATCCCGCTCGGCCCGGGCGTCGACCTCGCGCAGGTGGCCCGTACCACCCCCGGAATGACCGGCGCCGAACTGGCCAACCTCGCCAACGAGGCCGCGCTGCTCGCGGTCAAGCGCCGACAGGACCAGGTCACCCAGTCCGACCTCTCCGACGCCCTGGAGAAGGTCCAGCTCGGCGCCGAGCGGTCCCTGGTCATGCCGCTGGAGGAGCGCCGCCGCACCGCCTACCACGAGAGCGGCCACGCCCTCCTGGGCATGCTCCAGCCGGGCGCCGACCCGGTCCGCAAGATCACGATCGTGCCCCGCGGCCGCGCCCTCGGCGTCACCCTCTCGACCCCGGACGCCGACCGGTACGCGTACACCGAGGAGTACCTGCGCGGCCGCATCATCGGGGCGCTCGGCGGCATGGCCGCCGAACACGTCGTGTACGACGTCATCACCACCGGCGCCGAGAACGACCTCGAACAGGTCACCAACATCGTGCGCGGCATGGTCGGCCGCTGGGGCATGAGCGACCGCGTCGGCAAGCTCACCGCCATCCCCTCCGACGGAGGCGGTCCGTACGGCCTGTCCGCCGCCCCCGCCACCCTCGACGCGGTCGACCACGAGATGCGGCGGATCGTCGACGAGTGCTACATGGACGCCTGCCGCCTCCTGCGCGAACACCGCCCGCAGCTCGACGCCCTGGCCGAGGCCCTGCTCGCCAACGAGACCCTGGACGAGGCGGCCGCCTACGCCGCCGCCGGGATCACCCGCCTGACGAAGGCACACGACACCGACTGACGGCCGGTCGGCCGCATGGACGTCAGCCCACCCGGGCGATCACATACCGGAAGATGTTCGGCAGCCACACGGCGCCGTCGGACCGCTCGAACGGGTGAAGCGCCTCGGCCAGCTCCTTCTCCGCGAGCGCGGGGTCGGCCGCACCGTCGTAGAGCCCGGTCGACACCAGCCCGCGCACCGCGCTGTCCACGTCCGCGTACCCGAACGGGCAGAACACCCGCCCCGAGCCGTCCGGTCTGAGCCCGGCCCGCTCCACCAGCGCGTCCAGGTCGCGGGGCGAGGGCCCGCCGCCCAGGACCGCGGGCACCGTGCAGCGCTCCGCCGGGCCCCAGTCGGCCAGCACCACCGCCCCGCCGCGGCGCACCGCGGGCAGGGCCGCGGCCAGCTCCGCCGGAGACGGCGAGAAGGCCAGCAGGGCGTCGTACGGGCGCGGCGCCGACGGCGGGGCCGCCAGTACCTCCAGCAGCCGCTCACGGGCCAGTGCCCGCCGGGCCGGATCCGCCTCCACGCCCGTGGCCACGGCTCCCCGCCCGGCCGCGAGCAGCAGGGGCAGGCCGGCCCCGCAGTCGAGGCCCAGCAGCCGGTCACCCGGCCCTACCTCCAGTCGGTCGTAGACCGCTTCGTACAGCGGTACCAGCATCCGTTCCTGGATCTCCGCCCAGTCCCGGGCGACGAGCGTCGCCGTCGGCGTCGGTGTCATCGAAAGAGCGCTCCTGATTCCGTGTCGCCCCCTTGCCCCCGTTGCCAGAGAACTCCCCATTCGCCCCCGCGTCCAGAGGAGCGCGCCACCCGATTCACGCATCGCGTGCCCGGCGCCGTACGATTCGCGGCATGGCAAAGGCACCCGTTCTCACCCCGCAGGCGGAGGATTTCCCCCGCTGGTACCAGGATCTGATCAACAAGGCCGAGCTGGCCGACAACGGTCCGGTCCGCGGCACCATGGTCATCCGACCGTACGGCTACGGCCTGTGGGAGCGGATGCAGCAGGAGATGGACGCGCGCATCAAGGACGCGGGCGCCCAGAACGCGTACTTCCCGCTCTTCATCCCGCAGTCGTACCTGACGAAGGAAGCCGAGCACGTCGAGGGCTTCGCCCCCGAGCTCGCGGTCGTCACGCACGGCGGCGGCAAGGAGCTCGAAGAGCCGGTCGTCGTCCGGCCCACGTCCGAGACGATCATCAACGACTACTTCTCCAAGTGGGTCCAGAGCTACCGCGACCTGCCCCTGCTGATCAACCAGTGGGCCAACGTGGTCCGCTGGGAGATGCGCCCGCGCGTGTTCCTCCGTACGAGCGAGTTCCTCTGGCAGGAGGGCCACACCGCCCACGCCACCTACGAGGACGCCCGCGACTACGCCGCCCGGATCCACACGGACGTCTACGGCGACTTCATGACGAACGTGCTCGGCATCGACGTCGTGCTCGGCCGCAAGACCGCCAAGGAGCGCTTCGCCGGCGCCATCAACACCCTCACCCTCGAGGGCATGATGGGCGACGGCAAGGCCCTCCAGCTGGGCACGAGCCACGAGCTCGGCACCAACTTCGCCAAGGCCTTCAACACGCAGTACCTGTCGAAGGAAGGCAAGCAGGAGCTCGTCTGGCAGACCTCGTGGGGCGTCTCGACCCGCATGGTCGGCGGCCTGATCATGTCCCACGGCGACGACAACGGCCTCCGGGTCCCGCCGCGCCTGGCGCACGTCCAGGTCGTCGTCATGGCGATCAAGGGCGACGAGGCCGTCGCCAAGGTCCGCGAGCTCGGCGCCCAGTTGAAGGCCGCCGGACTCCGCGTCCAGGTCGACGACCGCGTGGACACCCCCTTCGGCCGCCGCGCCGTGGACTGGGAGCTCAAGGGCGTACCGGTGCGCATCGAGATCGGCCCCCGCGACCTGGAGGCCGGCACCGCGATGCTGGCCCGCCGGATCCCGGGCGGGAAGACCCCGGTGCAGATCGACGCGCTCGCCGACCTGCTGCCCAAGGTGCTCGACGAGGACCAGGCGCAGCTGCTGCGCGAGTCCCGCGAGCGCCGCGAGTCCCGCACCTCCGACGTCGCGACCATCGAGGAGGCCGCCGAGGCCGCCATCGCCGGTGGCTGGGCGCGGATCCCGTGGGCGGACCTCGGTCCGGAGGGCGAGGCGAAGCTGGCCGAGCAGGCCGTCTCCGTGCGCTGCCTGATCGCCGAGGACGGGTCGGTTCCCGAGGCGGACGACGCTCCCGGTACCCTCGCGATCGTCGCGCGCTCGTACTAGTCGGGCCCCGAAGGCTCCTGCGCCCCGGCGTGCGGCTCGTGCCGCGCGCCGGGGCGGATTCGTCGGTGGTCCTCGTTAAGTACCGACTCCTCCTGGGATCGGCGCACCCGTCCTCCTCAGGACGCATGAGACTGAACTGACTGGTACGTGCAAAAAATTTGGAATGGCCCGGAATCGGAACACCCGGGCACCCCGGCTCGTTGTCACGACGTGAGCACGACACCACCTGTTCTCGCCGCAGAGCTGGCGCAGGCGTGGGCCGATATTCAGCGGCACCACCCCGAGCTGCCTGACCTTGCCGCGCCCGAGTCCCTGATCGGAGAGTCCTCGTCCGCCTGCGGCGCCGAGCTCTCCTTCGAGCGACTGCTGCACGAGGCAGTCCACGGCATCGCCGCCGCCCGCGGAGTCCGAGACACCTCGCGCGCCGGCCGCTACCACAACCGCAGATTCCTCGCGATCGCCGAGGAGCTGGGGCTGGACCATTCCGAGGAACCGCACGCCAGCAGCGGCTTCTCGCTCGTCACGCTCAATCCGGAGGCGAAGCGGCGCTACCGCCCCACCATCGAACGGCTGCAGCGCGCCCTCAAGGCGCACACCGCCGCCACGGCCGCCGACACCAAGCGCAGCTTCCGCGGACCGGCCGCCCGGCACGGGTCCTCCGGAGGCGGCGTGCGCGTCAAGGCGGTCTGCGACTGCGGGCGCAACGTGCGGGTGGTCCCCTCCGTACTGGCCCAGGCGCCGATCGTGTGCGGCGGGTGCATGAAGCCCTTCCGCATCCCCGAAGTCGCCATCGCGGCGGCTTCCTGACCGCCGTCACCGTCGCCGACGGGGCCACCGCCCCACGGCGAACCGGCCGCCGGGCCCTCGCCCCCACCGGGGCGACCGCCGACGGCGTGCACGCGGGCAGCCCGCACCGCCGCACCACCGGCGGGCCGTGCCCCGCGCCCCGCCCCGCCGTCCCCGCGGCACGCCGTGTCCACGGGGACGGGAGCGGGCCGCCCGCCGGAGCCGGACCGGACCGCCCGGCTGAGCGCGCCGCGGGCGTATGGCACAATGGCTAGCTGTACTCGACAGTCGCATAGGACCCCTCTCTCCTCCGGCTGACGCGTCCATCGGGCACCCGAGTACCGCAACCCCACGTGGCATCTCATGTGCCCAACCACGTCAAGTTCAGGAGACACCACTCCAGTGGCAGTCAAGATCAAGCTCAAGCGCCTCGGCAAGATTCGCCAGCCGCACTACCGCATCGTCGTCGCCGACGCCCGCACCCGCCGGGATGGTCGCGCGATCGAGGAGATCGGTATCTACCACCCGACCTACAACCCGTCGCGCATCGAGGTCAACGCCGAGCGTGCGCAGTACTGGCTGTCCGTCGGCGCCCAGCCCACCGAGGCTGTGCTCGCCATCCTGAAGCTGACCGGTGACTGGCAGGCCCACAAGGGTCTCCCCGCCCCCGCGCCGCTCCTGCAGCCGGAGACGAAGGAGAGCAAGCGTCGCTCCTTCGACGAGTTCGCCAAGGCCCTCGAGGGCATCGGCGAGGGCAAGGGCGAGGCCATCACGCAGAAGGCGAAGAAGGCCGACAAGAAGGCGGACGAGGCTGAGGCCGCCGCCGAGTCGACCGAGGCCTGATCATGCTCGAGGAGGCTCTTGAGCACCTCGTAAAGGGCATTGTGGACAACCCCGACGAAGTGCAGGTCGCCTCGCGCAACCTGCGCCGCGGGCAGGTGCTCGAGGTCCGGGTCCACCCCGACGACCTCGGCAAGGTGATCGGCCGCAACGGCCGCACCGCGCGTGCTCTGCGTACCGTCGTGGGCGCCATCGGCGGCCGTGGGATCCGCGTCGACCTCGTCGACGTGGACCAGGTCCGCTGAGCAGTTGAATCACCGGCACGGGCCGGGGAGGGCATTCGTGCCCGCCCCGGCCCGTCGTCGTCTGACCAGGAGAGAGAGACAGTGGAGCTGGTTGTCGCGCGGATCGGCCGCGCCCACGGCATCAAGGGTGAGGTCACCGTCGAGGTGCGCACGGACGAGCCGGAGCTGCGGCTCAGCCCCGGCGCCGTGCTCAAGACGGAGCCCGCCGCGGCGGGACCGCTGACCATCGAGACGGGCCGGGTGCACAGCGGCCGGCTGATGCTCCGCTTCGCCGGCGTCAAGGACCGCACCGGGGCCGAGGCGCTGCGCAACATCCTGCTGATCGCCGAGGTGGACCCGGCGGAGCTGCCGGAGGAGGAGGACGAGTACTACGACCACCAGCTGATGGACCTGGACGTGGTACTGGAGGACGGCACCGAGATCGGCCGGATCACCGAGATCTCCCACCTGCCCTCGCAGGACCTCTTCATCGTCGAGCGGCCGGACGGCTCCGAGGTGATGATCCCCTTCGTCGAGGAGATCGTCGCCGAGATCGACCTGGAGGAGCAGCGCTGCGTCATCACCCCGCCGCCCGGGCTGATCGACGAGCGCGAGGCGATCATCGACTCGACCCGCGACGAGGACCCGGCCCCTGACGCGGACTCCGGGGACGACGCCTGATGCGACTCGACGTCGTCACGATCTTCCCCGAGTACCTGGAGCCGCTGAACGTCTCCCTCGTCGGCAAGGCCCGTGCCCGCGGGCAGCTCGATGTGCACGTCCACGACCTGCGGGACTGGACGTACGACCGGCACAACACGGTCGACGACACCCCGTACGGCGGCGGTCCCGGCATGGTCATGAAGACCGAGCCCTGGGGCGAGGCCCTGGACGCGGCGCTGGCCGACGGCTACGAGGCGGGCGCGCGCGGGCCCGTCATGGTCGTCCCCACGCCCAGCGGCCGGCCCTTCACCCAGGAACTGGCCGTCGAGCTCTCCGAGCGGCCCTGGCTGATCTTCACCCCGGCCCGGTACGAGGGCATCGACCGCCGGGTCATGGACGAGTACGCCACCCGCATGCCGGTGTACGAGGTCTCCATCGGCGACTACGTCCTGGCGGGCGGCGAGGCCGCCGTCCTGGTCGTCACCGAGGCCGTGGCCCGGCTGCTGCCCGGAGTCCTCGGCAACGCCGAATCGCACCGCGACGACTCCTTCGCGCCGGGCGAGATGGCCAACCTGCTGGAGGGGCCCGTCTTCACCAAGCCCCCGGTGTGGCGCGGCCGCGACATTCCCGAGGTGCTGCTCAGCGGCCACCACGGGAAGATCGCCCGCTGGCGCCGGGACGAGGCCTTCCGCCGGACCGCGCGCAACCGCCCCGACCTGATCGAGCGCTGCGAGGCCTCCGCCTTCGACAAGAAGGACCGGGAAATCCTCTCCATCCTGGGCTGGACGCCGTCCCCGGACGGCCGATTTTGGCGCAGGCCGCAGACCGTGGAAGAATAGGCGGCTGCTGTACGCCCGCGAGCGCCCCTGCCACAGGGGGACCGTCGCCCGCAGGGTGGGACAGCTCCCGAATTCTCTACGGAAACCCGCCCGGCGGCCTGTGGCGTCGTGCGAAGAAAGCAGACGAAGAACATGTCTCACCTGCTCGATGGCGTCAACGCCGCCGCGCTCCGCTCGGACGTCCCGGCCTTCCGCCCGGGTGACACGATCAACGTGCACGTCCGCGTGATCGAGGGCAACCGCTCCCGTATCCAGCAGTTCAAGGGCGTCGTCATCCGTCGCCAGGGCGCCGGGGTCTCCGAGACCTTCACCGTCCGCAAGGTCTCCTTCAGCGTCGGCGTGGAGCGTACCTTCCCGGTCCACTCCCCGATCTTCGAGAAGATCGAGCTCGTCACCCGCGGTGACGTTCGCCGTGCCAAGCTGTACTACCTCCGTGAGCTCCGCGGCAAGGCCGCGAAGATCAAGGAGAAGCGCGACAAGTAAGGTCGCCTCCGGTGTTCCGGGGCGGCCGGATAGGCTCGCCCCCGATGGACACCGAAGCACCTCACACGCAGCGCGGCCACTGTTCCCCCGGCGAGGGGGAGGAGCGGCCGCGTTTTGCGTTCTCCACGCCCGGGCGGAGGCTGTCCCGGGGGCCGCTGACCTGGCGGCGGGCCGGAGTGCTCGGTGTGCTCTGCACCGTCTTCCTGCTGCTCTTCAGCAACTTCGTGGTCCAGCCCTTCCTGATCCCGAGCCGCTCCATGGAGCCGACGCTCCAGGTCGGGGACCGGGTGCTGGTCAACAAGCTGGCGTACCGATTCGGCGACCGGCCGAGCCGCGGGGACCTGGTGGTCTTCGACGGCACGGGCTCCTTCGTACGGGAACGCCCGGAAGGCAATCCGGTCGGCGTGCTGCTGCACGGCGCGGCCTCGGCGCTCGGGCTCGCGGAGCCGTCCGACACCGACTTCGTGAAGCGGGTCGTGGGCGTCGGCGGTGACGACGTGGTGTGCTGCGACGCCGCCGGGCGGGTCGAGGTCAACGGCGTGCCGCTGGACGAGCCGTACCTGTATCCCGGTGACGCGCCCTCGAAGGTGCCGTTCCGGATCGTCGTACCCCTGGGGAGCCTGTGGGTGATGGGCGATCATCGGTCCCAGTCCCGGGACTCGCGGGACCACCTCGGGGAACCGGGCGGGGGGATGGTGCCGGTGGAGATGGTGATCGGGCGGGCCGACTGGATCGGCTGGCCGGTTTCGCGCTGGGGCGCGGTCGGCGGCGGTCATGGGTAACCGGGGACGGCCGCGGGGCGGCCGGGAGCGCGAGCCCGAACCGGAGCCGGAACCGACACCCGTACCGGTGGTGGAGGGCGGCCGGGCCGAACGGCGCCGGACGGCCCGCAAGGTGCGCAGGCGCCGCCGCACGCGCCGGGCGGGCGAACTGCCGCTGCTGGTCGTGGTGGCGCTGTGCATAGCCCTGCTCCTCAAGACCTTCCTGGTGCAGGCCTTCTTCATCCCGTCGGGCTCGATGGAGCAGACCATCCGGATCGGCGACCGGGTGCTGGTCGACAAGCTGACCCCGTGGTTCGGCTCCAAGGTCGAGCGCGGCGACGTCGTCGTGTTCAAGGACCCCGGCGGCTGGCTCAAGGGCGAGGCGGCCCGGCCCGCCCCGGACCCGGTGGGCGTCAAACAGATCAAGCAGACCCTGACCTTCATCGGCCTGCTGCCCTCGGCCGACGAGCAGGACCTCATCAAGCGCGTCATCGGCGTGGGCGGGGACACCGTCAAGTGCTGCGACAGCCGGGGCCGGGTCACCGTCAACGGCTCCCCGCTCGACGAGCCGTACGTGAACCCGGGCAACGCCCCCTCGGAGATCACCTTCGAGGTCGAGGTGCCGCCCGGCCGGCTCTTCGTCATGGGCGACCACCGGGCGAATTCGGCGGACTCGCGTTTCCACCTCGACGAGGCGTTCGAGGGCACCATCGACGAGAAGGGGGTCGTCGGTGAAGCCGTTGTGATCGCCTGGCCGTTCGGGCACTGGAAGCGACTGGAACAGCCCGCGACCTTCCGCATGGTGCCCGATCAGGCACGGAGCGAAGGACGCGGACGGCGTAAGCGCCGTCGGGGCGTGCCGTTCGCATAGTGTGTCTTCGGTCTCCCGCGCCTTAGGGAACTCCCGCTCGTTAAGGGAGGGGAGGGCCCGTGCCTGTTTCGGCGCGGGCGGCGATCGCGAGTGAGGAGTGGATGTGGGGGATGTGGCGGTAGGCGCACGATCCGGACGCGACGAGGGCGAGGAGCGGCCGGACGATGCAGCCGAGCGCGAGGCCGACGAGGACGGTACCGCGGCGCGTGCGCACCGCTCGTTCTGGAAGGAGCTTCCGCTCCTCATCGGCATCGCCCTGCTGCTGGCCCTGCTGATCAAGACCTTCCTGGTCCAGGCGTTCTCGATCCCGTCCGACTCGATGCAGGACACGCTGCAGCGCGGGGACCGGGTGTTGGTGGACAAGCTGACCCCGTGGTTCGGATCCGAGCCGGAGCGCGGTGAGGTCGTGGTCTTCCACGACCCGGCGAACTGGCTCTCGGGGGAGCCGACCCCGGAGCCGAACATCGTGCAGAAGGCCCTCAGCTGGATCGGCCTGATGCCGTCCGCCGAGGAGAAGGACCTGATCAAGCGGACCATCGCCATCGGCGGTGACACGGTCGAGTGCAAGAAGGGGGGACCGGTCGTCGTCAACGGCAAGGAGCTCGACGAGCCGTACATCTTCCCCGGCAACACCCCTTGTGACGACGCCCCCTTCGGTCCGATCACCGTGCCCAAGGGCAAGATCTGGGTGATGGGCGACCACCGGCAGAACTCCCAGGACTCCCGCTACCACATGCAGGACTCCACCCAGGGGTTCGTTCCGGTCGACAAGGTCGTCGGGCGCGCCGTCGTGATCGCGTGGCCGCTCACCCGCTGGTCGACCCTGCCGATCCCGGACACCTTCGACCAGCCGGGCATCGGCAACCAGGCCGCCGCGACCGCGCTCGGTCTCGGGGCCGCCGGGCTGGCGCCGGTCGGGCTGGGCCCGGCCGCGCTGGGGCTCGTCGGGGCGGTTCCGCTCGTCATGTGGCGCAGGCAGAAGCTGACCACCGGTCGTACCGCCCGGTAGGGTGCCGCCCAGGTCGACGATCCCGGAGTGTGGGGGCGCTGCAATGGGCGGAACACAAGCAATACGCAGTGGCAAGGATGGCCGCGGCGGTCTCGGCAACGTGCTGTCGGGACTCGCCGTGGCCATCGGCTTTGCGCTCTTCCTCGGCGGCTTCGTGTGGGGGGCGTTCCTCTACCAGCCCTACACGGTGCCGACCGACTCGATGATGCCGACGGTGCGGCCCGGGGACCGGGTGCTCGCACAGCGCATCGACGGCGGCGAGGTGCGCCGCGGGGACGTGGTCATCTTCACTGATTCCATGTGGAGCGATTCGCCCATGGTCAAGCGGGTCGTCGGCATCGGCGGCGACACCGTGAAGTGCTGCGGCGCGGGCGGCGAACTCACCGTGAACGGCACGCCGCTGGACGAGCCGTACGCCGACACCACCCGGCCGGACACGGGTCTCGCCACGCCGCCGGGGCAGGCCCCGCCGCCCGGGACCCCCTTCGAGGTGACGGTCCCCGAGGGCAACCTCTTCCTGCTGGGCGACCGGCGGGCCGCGTCGCTGGACTCCCGGGCCCACCTGCAGGAGGCCGGGCAGGGGACCGTGCCGCGGTCGGCCGTCAGCGCCCGCGTCGACGCCCTGGCCTGGCCCTCCGCGAAGATGCTGGAGCGGCCGGCGACGTACGCCGCCCTGCCCGGCGGCATCTCGCGGCCCGGGCCGCTGAGGCTCCAGCTGGTGGCGGTGGTGGCCGGCGCCGCCCTGGTCCTGCTGGGGGCCGCGTACGGGCCCCTGGCGCGGGTCCTGGGGCGCACGCGACGGCAGGAGCGGGCCGGTGTCCGCTGACCGGCCCGGAACGGGCCACCGGAAGGTGTCGCGGGTGATCCTGCTGGACCCGGAGGACCGGATCCTGCTGCTGCACGGCTTCGAGCCGGCGGACCCCTCGGACGACTGGTGGTTCACCCCGGGCGGCGGGCTGGAGGGCACCGAGAGCCGGGAAGACGCCGCACTGCGCGAACTGGCGGAGGAGACGGGGATCACAGAGGTGGAGCTGGGGCCGGTGCTGTGGCACCGCTACTGCTCCTTCCCCTTCGACGGGCGCCGCTGGGAGCAGGACGAGTGGTACTTCCTGGCACGTACCAGCCAGACCGCGACCGAGATGGGCGGGCTCACCGAGCTGGAGCGGCGCAGCGTCACCGGAGCCAGGTGGTGGACCTCCGAGGAACTTCTCTCGGCCCATGAGACGGTGTACCCGACCAGACTCGCCGAGCTGCTCCGTACGCTGCTCGACGACGGTCCTCCGGGTGCGCCGGTGGTCCTGGCCCCGGAAATCGTTTAGGGGCGCATGGGCCTGGCGCACAATAGGGGGACGCACGGCTGAAGGGGAACATGCCATGAGTGCCGAGGACCTCGAAAAGTACGAGACCGAGATGGAGCTGAAGCTCTATCGGGAGTACCGCGACGTCGTCGGGCTGTTCAAGTATGTGATCGAGACCGAACGCCGTTTCTACCTCACCAACGACTACGAGATGCAGGTGCACTCGGTCCAGGGCGAGGTCTTCTTCGAGGTCTCGATGGCCGACGCGTGGGTCTGGGACATGTACCGGCCGGCCCGCTTCGTGAAGCAGGTCCGGGTGCTGACCTTCAAGGACGTGAACATCGAGGAGCTCAACAAGAGCGACCTCGAACTGCCCGGCAGCTGAGCTTCCTCACCCGGGAGGGTGAGGGAGTTGTCCACAACGGCCGGCTTGTCCACCAAGATCCACAAGGTGGGCGGGGACGCGGGACCGTCGGTGCCGGAGGTGGTGCCGGATGAACGCGAAGGGCGTGGCACAGCAGGCATTGGGGCGGTACGGCGAGGAGCTCGCGGCGCGGCGGCTGACCGAGGCCGGGATGACCGTGATCGCGCGGAACTGGCGGTGCCGCGGCGGGGAGATCGACATCGTCGCGCGGGACGGGGACGCCCTCGTCGTGTGCGAGGTCAAGACCCGCCGGGCGGGTGACTTCGAGCATCCCATGGCCGCCGTGCGGCCCGCCAAGGCCGAGCGCTTACGGGGGCTCGCCGGGCGGTGGCTCGCCGACCACGGCGGACCACCCCCGGGCGGCGTGCGCATCGACCTCGTCGGAGTCCTGCTGCCGCGGCGCGGCGCTCCCCTGGTGGAACACGTCAGGGGGGTGGCCTGATGGGGTTCGCGCGCGCCTGCTCGGTGGCCCTGGTCGGCGTCGACGGGGTGGTGGTCGAGGTCCAGGCCGATCTGGAGCCCGGGGTCGCGGCCTTCACCCTGGTGGGCCTGCCGGACAAGACCCTCGTCGAGAGCCGGGACCGGGTGCGGGCGGCCGTGGTCAACTCCGGTGCGGCCTGGCCGCAGAAGAAGCTCACGGTCGGGCTCAGCCCCGCCTCCGTGCCGAAGTCCGGCGCCGGATTCGACCTGGCCGTCGCCGCGGCGGTGCTCGGGGCCGCCGAGGTGGTCGACCCGGGCGCCATCGCCGACCTCGTCCTCATCGGTGAGCTGGGACTGGACGGCCGGGTGCGACCCGTCCGCGGCATCCTGCCCGCGGTCCTCGCCGCGGCGGAGGCCGGATACCGGCAGGTGGTGGTGCCGCAGCAGTGCGCCGCCGAGGCCGCCCTCGTGCCGGACGTCTCGGTGCTCGGCGTGCGCAGCCTGCGCCAGCTGATCGCGGTCCTGACCGACGGGGTGGTCCCCGAGGAGGATCCGCCCGAACCGCCCGGGCGCCCCGATCCGATACTGGCCGGCCTGCTCGTCCCCGGGGCGGGGCTGGGCACGGGGCTCGCCGCCGGCCGCTCCGGCCGGGGGGACACTGCGGACTTCCCCGACCTCGCCGACGTGGCCGGGCAGCACACGGCGCGCCGCGCCCTGGAGGTGGCGGCCGCCGGAGGGCACCACCTGTTCCTCAGCGGACCCCCGGGCGCGGGCAAGACGATGCTGGCCGAGCGGCTGCCCTGGATCCTGCCGCCGCTCACCCGGCAGGACTCGGTCGAGGTCACGGCCGTCCACTCGGTCGCGGGCATCCTCCCGCCCGGCGAACCGCTGGTCGCCCGGCCGCCGTACTGCGCACCCCACCATTCGGCGACCATGCAGTCCCTGGTGGGCGGCGGGAGCGGAGTCCCCAGGCCCGGCGCGGTCTCCCTGGCCCACCGCGGTGTGCTCTTCCTGGACGAGGCCGCGGAGTTCCACAGCCGGGCCCTGGACGCGCTGCGCCAGCCCCTCGAATCGGGACACGTGGTCATCGCCCGCGCGGCCGGGGTGGTGAGGCTGCCGGCCCGGTTCCTGATGGTGCTCGCCGCGAACCCCTGCCCGTGCGGGCGCCACACCCTGCTGGGAGCCGGGTGCGAATGCCCGCCCTCGGTGATCCGGCGCTACCAGGCGCGGCTGTCCGGGCCGCTGCTCGACCGGGTGGACCTGAGGGTGGAGGTCGAGCCCGTGACCCGCTCCGATCTGCTGGGGCAGGGCGGGCGGGGAGAGACCACCGCCGTGGTCGCCGAGCGGGTTCGGGAGGCGCGGGAGCGCGCCGCGGCCCGGCTCGCCGACACCCCCTGGCGGCTCAACTCCGAAGTGCCCGGGCAGGAACTGCGGACCCGGTGGCAGGCGGGCCCCGGTGCACTGGCGCAGGCCGAGCGCGATCTGGAACGGGGGCTGCTCACCGCGCGCGGGCTGGACCGGGTCCTGCGGGTCGCCTGGACCGTGGCCGACCTGCGGGGGCGGGACCGGCCCGACGCGCTGGACGTGGCCGTGGCGCTGGAGCTGCGGACCGGGATCACCCGCGGGGCGATCCCGGTGACGGGAGGCGGGACATGACCGGCGCAGGGGAAGGGGAAGGGGAAGCGGAACTGCTGGCGCGGGCGGCGCTGACACGCGTGCTGGAGCCAGGGGACGAGCACGGCGGGCGCTGGCTGCGCGAGCACGGCGCGGTCGCCCTGATGGGGCTGCTCACCGGCCCCGAGGCGGGATCGGAAGCCCCGGCCGGAGTGGGACCGGAGCGGCTCTCCGGATACCGCAGACGGGCGGCGCTGGCCGATCCGCGGCGCGACCTCGAACGGGCCGCCGCCACGGGATGCCGGTTCGTGTTCCCGGGCTCGGCGGAGTGGCCGACCCAGCTCGACGACCTCGGCGACGCCCGCCCCGTCGGGCTGTGGCTGCGGGGCCGGCCGAACCTGCGGACGTGGGCGCTGCGTTCGGTCGCCGTGGTCGGGGCCCGGGCCTGCACCCCGTACGGCGCGCACATGGCCCAGACCCTGGCCGCCGGGCTCGCCGAGCGGGGCTGGGTCGTGGTCTCCGGGGCCGCGTTCGGCATCGACGGCGCCGCCCACCGCGGGGCCCTCGCCCCGGGCGGTGCGACCGCGGCGGTGCTGGCCTGCGGGGTGGACGTCGCCTACCCCCGCGGACACACCGGGCTGCTCGACAGGATCGCCGGTCAGGGGCTGATCCTCGGGGAGCTGCCGCCCGGCAGCCACCCCACGCCCAGCCGGTTCGTCCTGCGCAACCGGGTCATCGCGGCCCTCACCCGGGGCACGGTCGTCGTGGAGGCCGCCCACCGCAGCGGCTCCCTGGTCACCGCCCGGCGGGCCCAGCAGCTCGGGCGGATCACGATGGGCATCCCGGGGCCCGCCACCAGCGGACTCTCGGCCGGGGTGCACGAACTGCTGCGGGGCGAGGCCGCGCTCGTCACCGACGCGGCGGAAGTCGTCGAACTGGTGGGCGCCATGGGCGAACTGGCTCCCGAGCGGCGCGGCCCGGTGCTCGCCCGGGACCTGCTGGACCCGGACACCGCCCGGGTGCTCGAAGCGCTCCCGGCCGGACGCCCCGCGGACGTGTCCGAGCTGGCACTTGCCTCCGGCACCAGCACCGATGAAGTCATCGGCAGACTGTACGAACTTCACTCTCTGGGGTTCGTCGAACGGCAGGGCGACGGCTGGCAGTTGAGCAGACAAACGGCTGGAGGGGACATACAAACCCGGTCCACCCGGCGAGGCGGTCGTTGACCTGGGGAGTTCCGGTGAAAGAGTGAAACCGATGAGAGACGCGGTCTTCCCGATGGCAGCCGCCGGGACCGTGCGCGCGGCGCCGGTCCCGGGCGGCGCGTGCGAGCCGGGGCGCGCCTGCGCCCCCGCGCCATCCCGTACTCTTCGCGCACCGCGACACTTCCGTCACGCTACGCTCCCAAGGAATCCGGCTCCGGCAAAGGCGAAGCATGCCCCAGCACACCTCAGGGTCTGACCGCGCTGCGGTGCCCCCCGCTGCCCGAGGCAGCGTGCGGTCCACCGCGCCCTCGTCCCTGGAGGTGCTGTGGCGCTCGTACAAGGAATCGGGTGACGAGCGGCTGCGGGAGCAATTGATCCTGCACTACTCGCCCCTGGTGAAGTACGTCGCCGGCCGCGTCAGCGTGGGTCTGCCGCCCAATGTGGAGCAGGCCGACTTCGTCTCGTCCGGGGTCTTCGGACTGATCGACGCCATCGAGAAGTTCGACATCGAAAGGTCGATCAAGTTCGAGACGTACGCGATCACCCGGATCCGCGGCGCCATGATCGACGAACTGCGGGCACTGGACTGGATCCCCCGCTCGGTCCGGCAGAAGGCGCGCGCCGTGGAACGGGCCTACGCCACGCTGGAGGCCCAGCTGCGGCGCACCCCGACGGAGAGCGAGGTCGCCGGGGAGATGGGCATCGGGGTGGAGGACCTCCACACCGTCTTCAGCCAGTTGTCCCTCGCGAACGTGGTCGCGCTGGAGGAGCTGCTGCACGTCGGCGGTGAGGGCGGCGACCGCCTCTCGCTGATGGACACCCTGGAGGACACCGCCGCCGACAACCCGGTGGAGGTCGCGGAGGACCGCGAACTGCGGCGCCTGCTGGCGCGGGCCATCAACACACTGCCCGAGCGGGAGAAGACCGTGGTGACCCTCTACTACTACGAGGGCCTGACGCTCGCCGAGATCGGGAACGTGCTGGGCGTCACCGAGAGCCGGGTCAGTCAGATCCACACCAAGTCCGTCCTGCAGCTGCGCGCGAAGTTGGCGGATGTAGGACGGTGAGCTTGCGCCACCTCCGTAGAGTGGATGCGTGCCCAGGATTCGAGCGGCCTCCGTGGCCGAGCACCGGTCGATGCAGCGCGGCGCCCTCTTGGACGCCGCGCGTTCCCTGCTGTCCGAAGGCGGGACGGAGGCTCTGACCTTCCCCGCCCTGGCGGAGCGGACCGGGCTCGCCCGGTCCTCCGTGTACGAATACTTCCGCTCCCGCGCGGCCGTCGTCGAAGAGCTGTGCGCGGTGGACT
Organism: Streptomyces sp. NPDC048424; assembly: GCF_040651555.1. Classification (NCBI taxonomy): domain Bacteria; kingdom Bacillati; phylum Actinomycetota; class Actinomycetes; order Kitasatosporales; family Streptomycetaceae; genus Streptomyces; species Streptomyces sp. NPDC048424. The sequence continues at coordinate 33,454 of NZ_JBEZKE010000027.1, forward strand.
TCCCCGTGTGGGCCGCGGAGATCGAGGCGGCGATGGAGCAGGCGCAGTCGCCGGAGGCGAAGATCGAGGCCTACGTGCGGAGCCAGTTGGGACTGGTGGGGGACCGGCGGCACCGGGCCGTGGTGGCCATCTCGGCGAGCGAGCTGGACGCCGGGGCGCGGGAGAAGATCCGTGCGGCGCACGGGGGACTGATCGCGATGATCGTCGAGGCGCTGGCCGCCCTCGGGCAGCAGGAGCCCCGGCTCGCCGCGATGCTCCTCCAGGGCGTGGTGGACGCCGCCGTCCGGCGGATCGAGCTCGGGGCTGCCGAGGATCCGGCCGTGGTGACGGAGGCGGCCGTGGCCATGGCCCTGCGGGGCGTGCGCGGCTGAGAGAGCGGGGCTCCGCCCCGGACCCCGCGCCTCAATCGCCGGCGGGGCTAGGGGTGCCGGTGGGACTAGAGGTGCCGGTGGGGCTGGGCGTGCCGGCGGGGGCCGGGTTCGGCAGGAGGCGCGGGGTCGGGTGGGGGACGAGGGTGAGCGGGTTGAGGTAGGTCTCGCCTGACAGGAGGCCCCAGTGGAGGCAGGGCTGCGGGCAGTGGGAGCCCTCCGTCAGGACCGCCACCACCTGGCCCGCCGTGACCTCCTCGCCCTCCGTGACCAGCGGGCGGACCGGTTCGTAGGTCGTGCGCAGACCGTTCGGGAGGGTCAGGGAGAGCACCCCGCGGCCCGCGACCAGCCCGGCGTGGTGGACCCGGCCGGGCCCCACCGCACGCAGCTCCGCGCCCACCGGGGCGGACAGGTCCACGCCGCGGTGCCCGGCCGCGTACGGGGTCGGCGGCGGGTCCCACCAGCGGGCCACCCTCAGGGGTGAGGGCAGCGGGCGGACGCCGGGAACGGGCCCGGGGGCCGGCCCCGGAAGGACCGCCTGGGCCAGGGCCAGGAGCAGGCTGAGCAGCAAGGTCGTCATGGCCGTAGCGTCCCGCGCCCGTACGCGGCCGGGAGCGGGCCTGTGGACGGTCCGGACGCTGTGGACAACGGCGTCACCCGGCATACCGCCGGGTCCCGTACACTTCTTGTGGCGATCCGGGTCACCGGGTCGACTTCGCACGCCCCAGCACCAGCCCGAAAAGGCCAGGTGGCAGCGTCTCTCGGTCCCCTCAAGGGGGCAGGGCGCGGTGGGACGTCAGGAACCAAACCGAGAAACCAAGGAGATGGCCATGGCCGTCGTCACGATGCGGGAGCTGCTGGAAAGCGGCGTCCACTTCGGTCACCAGACCCGTCGTTGGAACCCGAAGATGAAGCGCTTCATCTTCACGGAGCGCAACGGCATCTACATCATCGACCTGCTGCAGTCGCTGTCGTACATCGACCGCGCCTACGAGTTCGTGAAGGAGACCGTCGCGCACGGTGGCTCCATCATGTTCGTCGGTACCAAGAAGCAGGCCCAGGAGGCCATCGCCGAGCAGGCGACGCGCGTTGGTATGCCGTACGTCAACCAGCGGTGGCTGGGTGGCATGCTCACCAACTTCTCCACCGTCTACAAGCGCCTTCAGCGTCTGAAGGAGCTTGAGGCGATCGACTTCGAGGACGTCGCGGCCTCGGGTCTCACCAAGAAGGAGCTCCTGGTCCTCTCCCGCGAGAAGACCAAGCTGGAGAAGACCCTCGGTGGTATCCGCGAGATGTCGAAGGTCCCCAGCGCCGTCTGGATCGTCGACACCAAGAAGGAGCACATCGCGGTCGGTGAGGCGCGCAAGCTGCACATCCCGGTCGTCGCGATCCTCGACACCAACTGCGACCCCGACGAGGTCGACTACAAGATCCCGGGTAACGACGACGCGATCCGTTCCGTCACCCTGCTCACCCGCGTGATCGCCGACGCCGTCGCCGAGGGCCTCATCGCCCGCTCCGGCGCTGCGACCGGCGACTCGAAGCCGGGCGAGAAGGCCGCCGCCGAGCCGCTCGCCGAGTGGGAGCGCGACCTGCTCGAGGGTGACAAGAAGGCCGACGACGCGGAGGCCGCCCCGGCCGCCGACGCTGCCGCCGAGGTCACCGAGGCCCCGGCCGCCGAGGCTGAGGCCCCGGCCGCCGACGCCGAGCAGGCCTGACCCACTGAGAGCGCCCGGCGTTAACGCGCCGGGCACTCACAGCACGGACGATGACGGCGGGGGAGCCGCGCCACGAGCGCGGCACCTCCGCCGTTCACCCGTAGATCTACGACTTCGAGAGAGAATCACAGACTCATGGCGAACTACACCGCCGCTGACGTCAAGAAGCTCCGCGAGCTCACCGGCGCCGGCATGCTGGACTGCAAGAACGCGCTCGTGGACGCCGACGGTGACGTCGACAAGGCCCAGGAAGCGCTCCGCATCAAGGGTCAGAAGGGCGTCGCCAAGCGCGAAGGCCGTTCTGCCGAGAACGGTGCGGTCGTCTCCCTCATCGCCGACGACAACACCTCCGGTGTCATCGTCGAGCTGAAGTGCGAGACCGACTTCGTCGCCAAGGGCGAGAAGTTCCTGGCCGTCGCCAACCAGCTGGCCGCCCACGTGGCCGCCACCTCCCCGGCCGACATCGAGGCGCTCCTCGCGTCCGAGATCGAGCCCGGCAAGACCGTCACCGCTTTCGTCGACGAGGCCAACGCCAACCTCGGCGAGAAGATCGTCCTGGACCGCTTCGCGCAGTTCAACGGCGGCTACGTGACCGCGTACATGCACCGCACGATGCCCGACCTGCCGTTCCAGATCGGCGTCCTGGTCGAGCTCGACAAGGAGAACGCCGAGGTCGCCCGCGGCGTCGCGCAGCACATCGCCGCGTTCGCCCCGCAGTGGCTGTCCGCCGAGGACGTCCCGGCCGAGAAGGTCGAGTCCGAGCGTCGCATCGCCGAAGAGGTCACCCGCGCGGAGGGCAAGCCCGAGGCTGCCATCGCGAAGATCGTCGAGGGTCGCGTCAACGGCTTCTTCAAGGACGCCACGCTGCTCGGCCAGGCGTACGCCCTGGACAACAAGAAGTCCGTCCAGAAGGTTCTGGACGAGGCCGGTGTCACCCTGAAGCGCTTCACCCGCATCAAGGTCGGCATCTGAGTCCGTCCGTACGCGACGGACACCGGACCCCGGTAGGGTCTGAGGCAGTCGTCCGCGCTTGCGCGAGGCGACCGCAGATCTGACGAGGAGGCCATTGCCGTAGAGGGAACCGCAAGGACCCACCGGCAATGGCCTTCTTCGTATGTGCACGAGGAGATCTCCATGAATCAGGGCGTGGACCCCCACACCGCATCCGACGACAAGAGCGACCAGGACAAGAAGGGCCGCCGCTTCATGCTGAAGCTGTCGGGCGAGGCCTTCTCCGGTGGCGGAGGACTGGGCGTCGACCCCGACGTCGTCCACGCCATCGCGCGTGAGATCGCCGCGGTGGTCCGCGACGGCGCGGAGATCGCCGTCGTGATCGGCGGCGGCAACTTCTTCCGCGGCGCCGAACTCCAACAGCGCGGCATGGACCGGGCCCGGTCCGACTACATGGGCATGCTGGGCACCGTCATGAACTGCCTCGCGCTCCAGGACTTCCTGGAGAAGGAGGGCATCGACTCCCGCGTGCAGACCGCCATCACCATGGGCCAGGTCGCGGAGCCGTACATCCCGCTGCGTGCCGTGCGCCACCTGGAGAAGGGCCGCGTCGTCATCTTCGGCGCGGGCATGGGCATGCCGTACTTCTCCACCGACACCACGGCCGCCCAGCGCGCCCTGGAGATCGACGCCGAGGCCCTGCTCATGGGCAAGAACGGTGTCGACGGGGTCTACGACTCCGACCCGAAGAAGAACCCGGACGCGGTGAAGTTCGACGCGCTGGAGTACAGCGAGGTCCTCTCCCGCGACCTCAAGGTCGCCGACGCCACCGCGATCACGCTCTGCCGCGACAACAAGCTGCCGATCCTCGTGTTCGAGCTGCTCGCCGAGGGCAATATCGCCCGCGCCGTCAAGGGTGAGAAGATCGGCACGCTCGTCAGCGACCAGGAAACCCGGGCCTGAGCGGTCCGCCGTCGGACCGAGCCCGGACCGGCCCCGCCGGCCCCGCCCGCCCGAACCATCCATTCAAGACATGCAGGAGCACGTGGTGACCGAAGAGATCCTCCTCGAGGCCGAGGAGAAGATGGAAAAGGCCGTCGTCGTCGCCAAGGAAGACTTCGCCGCGATTCGCACCGGCCGTGCGCACCCGGCGATGTTCAACAAGATCGTGGCGGACTACTACGGTGCCATCACGCCCATCAACCAGCTGGCCTCCTTCGCGGTGCCCGAGCCGCGCATGGCCATCGTGACCCCGTTCGACGCGTCCGCGCTGCGCAACATCGAGCAGGCGATCCGCGACTCCGACCTCGGTGTCAACCCGAGCAACGACGGCCGGATCATCCGGGTGACCTTCCCCGAGCTCACCGGTGAGCGCCGCAAGGAGTACATCAAGGTCGCCCGCACCAAGGCCGAGGACTCCAAGGTCTCCATCCGCGCCGTGCGCCGCAAGGCCAAGGACGCCCTCGACAAGCTCGTCAAGGACAAGGAAGCCGGCGAGGACGAGGTCCGTCGCGCGGAGAAGGAGCTCGACGACACCACCGCGAAGTACGTCGCGCAGGTGGACGAGCTCCTCAAGCACAAGGAAGCCGAGCTCCTCGAAGTCTGATGAACGACACTTCCTGGCAGCCGGAGCCGGTTCCGGCGGGTCCCGCATACGATGCGCAGGTGGGCCCGCACACTCGGCCCATGCCCATCGTGCCCGATGCCGCCGGCCGTGACTTCGACGACCGGGAAGCACGCGATCGGGGGGCCGCCCTGGACGGTGGCCCCCTCTTCCGCGCCGATACGCCGCCGCAGGAGCCCATGCCCAGCCCCCCGCCTCCGCATGCCCCGCAGCCGCAGGACGCCTCGCCCCCGCCGCCGAAGAAGCGTGCGGGCCGGGACCTGCGTGCCGCCATAGGGGTCGGCGTCGGTCTCGGCGCGGTGATCTTCGCCTCGCTGCTGATCGTCAAGGCGGTCTTCGTCGGCGTCATCGTCGTCGCGGTCGTCGTGGGCCTGTGGGAGCTGACCTCCCGGCTGCAGGAGAAGAAGGGCATCAAGGCCCCGCTCGTCCCGCTCGCGGTCGGCGGCGCGGCCATGGTCATCGCCGGATACGTCCGGGGGGCCGAGGGCGCCTGGGTCGCGATGGCCCTGACCGTGCTGGCGGTCCTGGTGTGGCGGATGACCGAACCGCCCGAGGACTACCTCAAGGACGTCACGGCGGGCGCCTTCGCGGCGTTCTACGTGCCCTTCCTGGCCACCTTCGTCGCGATGCTGCTCACCGCCGACGACGGCCCCCAGCGCGTGATCACCTTCCTGCTCCTGACCGTGGTCAGCGACACCGGGGCCTACGCGGTCGGCTGGCGCTTCGGGAAGACCAAGCTCGCGCCGCGCATCAGCCCCGGAAAGACCCGCGAGGGACTCTTCGGCGCGGTGGCCTTCGCGATGGCGGCCGGCGCGCTGTGCATGGAGTTCCTGATCGTGGGCGGCGCCTGGTGGCAGGGCCTCCTGCTCGGCCTCGCGGTCGCGGTCAGCGCCACCCTGGGCGACCTGGGCGAGTCCATGATCAAGCGGGACCTGGGCATCAAGGACATGGGCACCCTGCTGCCGGGCCACGGCGGCATCATGGACCGGCTCGATTCGCTGCTGCCGACCGCCCCGGTGGTGTGGCTGCTCTTGGCGGCCTTCGTGGGCACCGGCTGACCTGCGAAAAGGCGGTGTGAGACGCCGGGCGGTTACTCTAGAAAGGCGCGCTGCTTCTGCGGCGCGCCTTTCGTCTTACAAGGAGTACCTGCCATGGCCCGCCCCGTTCCGGGAGAGCTCACCTTCGTCGCCCCTCGCGGGGCCAAGAAGCCGCCCCGGCACCTCGCCGACATGACCCCGGCCGAGCGCCGTGAGGCGGTCGCCGCGATCGGCGAGAAGCCGTTCCGGGCCAAGCAGCTCTCCCAGCACTACTTCGCGCGCTACGCGCACGACCCGGCCGAGTGGACCGACATCCCGGCCGGCTCGCGGGAGAAGCTCCAGCAGGAGCTGCTGCCGGACCTGATGAACGTCATCCGGCACATCTCGTGCGACGACGACACCACCCGCAAGACCCTGTGGAAGCTGCACGACGGCACGCTCGTCGAGTCCGTGCTGATGCGCTACCCCGACCGGGTCACCATGTGCATCTCCTCGCAGGCCGGCTGCGGCATGAACTGCCCGTTCTGCGCCACCGGCCAGGCGGGTCTCGACCGCAACCTCTCCACCGCCGAGATCGTGCACCAGATCGTCGACGGCATGCGCGCGCTGCGCGACGGCGAGGTCCCCGGCGGCCCGGCGCGGCTGTCGAACATCGTCTTCATGGGCATGGGCGAGCCGCTCGCCAACTACAACCGCGTGGTCGGCGCCATCCGCCGGCTCACCGACCCCGAGCCCGACGGCCTGGGCCTGTCGCAGCGGGGCATCACCGTGTCCACCGTAGGCCTGGTCCCGGCCATGCTGAGGTTCGCCGACGAGGGCTTCAAGTGCCGTCTCGCCGTCTCGCTGCACGCGCCCGACGACGAGCTGCGCGACACGCTGGTCCCCGTGAACACCCGCTGGAACGTCCGCGAGGTGCTCGGCGCGGCCTGGGAGTACGCGGAGAAGTCCGGCCGCCGGATCTCCATCGAGTACGCCCTGATCCGCGACATCAACGACCAGGCCTGGCGTGGTGACCTGCTGGGCAAGCTGCTCAAGGGCAAGCGCGTCCACGTCAACCTGATCCCGCTGAACCCCACGCCCGGCTCGAAGTGGACCGCCTCGCGGCCCGAGGACGAGAAGGCCTTCGTGGAGGCCATCGCCCGCCACGGCGTGCCCGTGACCGTACGCGACACCCGCGGCCAGGAGATCGACGGCGCGTGCGGCCAGCTCGCGGCCTCGGAGCGCTAGGTTCCGGTCAGCGGAGGTCATATTCGGCCACGGGGTACCCTGTGGCCGAACCAATTTCATATTCCGACAGGGGAGCGCCACAGCGCTGAGAGTGCGGTATCCGTCATCCGCAGACCCTCTGAACCTCGCCCCGGTCATTCGGGGTAGGAAGTTCGGTCACCACTCAAGCTGTTGCGCCCTGCCCGGCGTCCGCTCCCACAGAGCGCCGGGCAGGGCCGCGTCTTCTCCTGGACATCCCAGGAGGAATTCACCAGTGAGCACCACCAAGAAGATCGCGGGCGCCGCGCTCGCGGCCGCGCTGGGCGTCACCACGCTCAGCGCATGCGGCGACTCCGACGACAAGTCCGCGGGCACGACCGACAAGACCGTCACCCTCGTCTCCCACGACTCCTTCAACGTGACCGACACGGTCCTCAAGGAGTTCGAGCAGCAGAGCGGCTACACCGTCAAGGTGCTGAAGTCCGGCGATGCCGGCGCCGCCCTGAACCAGGAGATCCTGACCAAGGGCTCCCCGCGCGGCGACGTGTTCTTCGGCGTGGACAACACCCTGCTCTCGCGCGCCCTCGACAACGGCATCTTCACGCCGTACGAGGCCAAGGGCCTGGACGCGGTCAAGCCCGAGTACGTGCTCGACAAGGAGCACCGGGTCACCCCGATCGACTCCGGCGACATCTGCGTCAACTACGACAAGGCCTACTTCGCCGACAAGAAGATCGCCCCGCCGCAGACGCTGGACGACCTGGTCAAGCCCGAGTACAAGAACCTGCTGGTCACCGAGAACGCCGCGACCTCCTCGCCCGGCCTCGGCTTCCTGCTCGCCTCCGTCGGCAAGTACGGCGAGGAGGGCTGGAAGGACTACTGGAGCAAGCTCAAGGCCAACGGCGTCGAGGTCGTCGACGGCTGGGAGCAGGCCTACAACGAGCGGTTCTCCGGCTCCGCGGGCGGCAAGAAGGCCAAGGGCGACCGCCCGCTGGTCGTCTCCTACGCCTCCAGCCCGCCGGTCGAGGTGCTGTACGGCGAGCCGCAGCCGGCCGAGGCCCCGACGGGCGTCGCCACCGGCACCTGCTTCCGCCAGGTCGAGTTCGCCGGCCTGCTGAAGGGCGCGAAGAACGAGGCGGGCGGCAAGGCCCTGCTGGACTTCCTGGTCAGCAAGAAGTTCCAGGAGGACATGCCGCTCCAGATGTTCGTGAACCCGGTGACGAAGGACGCTGCCCTGCCGGAGCTGTTCACGAAGCACGGAGTGGTGGTCGAGAAGCCCGAGAACGTGGCTCCCGAGACCATCGCCAAGAACCGTGAGCAGTGGGTCAAGGCATGGACCTCGCTCGTCGTGAAGTAAGCGGTACCAAGGGGTCGGGCGCGGCGTCGGGGGGCGCCGCGCCGGGCCCCGGCCCCCGTGAGGGCGGCCGGGCGACCGCCGTCCGGCTCGCCCTGATGGCCGTGCCCCTGGCCTTCTTCGGGCTGTTCTTCGCCTACCCGGTCGTCGCGATCGTCGGACGCGGCCTCAAGACCGACGAGGGCTGGCAGTTCGGCCGGATCGGCGAGGTCCTGACCCGGCCCGACATCGCCGGCGTGCTGTGGTTCACCACCTGGCAGGCGCTCGCCTCCACCGTCCTCACGCTGCTGATCGCACTCCCCGGCGCGTACGTCTTCGCGCGCTTCGAATTCCCCGGCAAGCAGCTGCTGCGGGCCGTGGTGACCGTTCCCTTCGTGCTGCCGACCGTGGTCGTCGGCACCGCCTTCCTCGCACTGCTGGGGCGCGGCGGGCTGATGGACGAGACGATGGGGGTCCGGCTCGACACCACCGTCTGGGCGATCCTCCTCGCACACGTCTTCTTCAACTACGCGGTCGTCGTCCGCACGGTCGGCGGGCTGTGGGCCCAGCTGGATCCGCGCCAGGAGGAGGCCGCCCGGGTGCTGGGCGCCGGCCGGTTCGCCGCCTGGCGGCGCGTGACGCTGCCCGCGCTGGCCCCGTCGGTGGCCGCCGCCTCGCTGATGGTCTTCCTGTTCACCTTCAGCTCCTTCGGCGTCGTACTGATCCTGGGCGGCCCCGCGTACTCCACCCTGGAGGTGGAGGTCTACCGGCAGACCGCGCAGCTCCTGGACCTGTCGACGGCCGCCGTGCTGACGATGGTGCAGTTCGCCGCCATCGGCGGCATCCTCGCCGTGCACGCCCGGACCGTGCGCCGGCGCGAGACCGCACTGCGGCTGGTGGACCCGGGCCGGACCACGCACCGGCCGCGCGGCTGGGCGCAGCGCACGCTGCTGGGCGCGGTGCTGCTGACCGTGGCGCTGCTGATCGTGCTCCCGCTGGGCGTGCTGGTCGAGCGGTCCTTCGACGCCCCCGGCGGATACGGCCTCGGCTTCTACCGCGCGCTCCAGGACGCGGGCGCCGGCGGCGGAACCTTCCTGGTGCCGCCGCTGGAGGCGATCTGGAACTCCCTGCGGTACGCCCTCGCCGCCACCGCGATCGCCCTGTTCATCGGGGGACTCGCGGCCGCCGCGCTGACCCGGCGCGCGGGCCGCTTCGTACGGGGCTTCGACGCGCTGCTGATGCTGCCCCTCGGGGTGTCCGCCGTGACGGTGGGCTTCGGCTTCCTGATCACCCTGGACGAGCCGCCGCTGGACCTGCGGACCTCGTGGATCCTGGTGCCGCTGGCGCAGGCGCTGGTGGGCGTGCCCTTCGTCGTACGGACCATGCTGCCGGTGCTGCGCGCGGTGGACGGGCGGCTGCGGGAGGCGGCCGCGGTGCTCGGAGCGTCACCGCTGCGGGCCTGGCGGGAGGTGGACCTGCCGCTGGTGCGGCGGGCGCTGCTGATCGCGGCCGGATTCGCCTTCGCCGTCTCGCTGGGCGAGTTCGGCGCGACCGTGTTCATCGCGCGGGCGGACCAGCCGACGCTGCCGGTGGCCGTGGCGCGGCTGCTGGGGCGGGCCGGCGAGATGAACTACGGGCAGGCGATGGCCCTGAGCACGATCCTGATGCTGGTGTGCGCGGTGTCCCTGCTGGTGCTGGAGCGACTGCGACCCGACAAGACCTCCGGGGAGTTCTGATGACACTGCTTCAGCTGGAAGGGGTGTCGGTCCGCTTCGGTGAGCGCGCGGTCGTCGACTCCGTGGACCTGGAGGTCGCCGAGCACGAGATCGTGTGTGTGCTGGGGCCGAGCGGCAGCGGCAAGTCCACGCTGCTGCGGGTCGTCGCCGGACTCCAGCAGGTGTCCGCGGGCCGGGTGCTGCTGGGCGGGGACGACCAGTCCGGCGTGCCCGTGCACCGGCGGGGCGTGGGCCTGATGTTCCAGGACCACCAGCTCTTCCCGCACCGCGACGTCGGCGCGAACGTCTCCTTCGGCCTGCGGATGCGCGGTGGCGCGCGCGCCGCTTACGCGTCCCAGGTGGCGGAACTGCTGGAACTGGTCGGGCTCCCCGGGGCCCAGGGCCGGGCGGTGGCCTCCCTGTCGGGCGGCGAGCAGCAGCGGGTGGCGCTGGCCCGGGCACTGGCGCCGTCGCCGCGGCTGCTGATGCTCGACGAACCGCTGGGACAGCTGGACCGCGGGCTGCGGGAGCGGCTCGTGGTGGAACTCCAGGAGCTGTTCTCCAGGCTGGGCACCACGGTGCTCGCCGTCACCCACGACCAGGGGGAGGCCTTCGCGCTGGCCGACCGGGTGATCGTGATGAGGGACGGCCGGATCGCGCAGGCCGGAACCCCGCTGGAGGTGTGGCAGCGGCCCGCGTCGGAGTTCGTGGCGCGGTTCCTCGGCTTCGAGAACGTGGTCCCGGCCGTGATCTCGGGCACGGCGGCCGGGACCCCGTGGGGCAAGGTCCCGGTCCCGGAGGCATCCCCCGAGGGAGAGCAGCGGCTGCTGATCCGTCCGGCGGGGGTGGCGCTCTGCGCGGCCGGCCTGCGGTGCGAGGTGGTGTCCCGCACCTTCCGCGGCACGCACGTCGCGCTGCGGCTGCGGCCCGAGGCGGGGCCGGACCTGGAGGCGGAGTGCGGGCTGGACGGGGCGCCGGCCGTGGGGGACCGGGTCGCGGTGACCTTCACCCCGTCCGAGGTCGTCGTACTCCCGGCGGACCCGGCCTGATCGGAGCGGGCCTAGGGACGGATGCCGTCGCAGGCGATCGGCAGGTGGCGCGGCCCGCGCAGGACCGCGTTCTGACGGTACGGCGGCGGGTCCTCCAGCAGCCGCGGGTTCTCCAGCCGGCGGGCCAGCTCGCTCAGCGCGAGCTGCGCCTCCTGCCGGGCCAGCGGCGCCCCGAAGCAGCTGTGGATGCCGCTGCCGAGTCCGAGGTGCTGGATGTCCTTGCGGTCGGGATCGAAGCGGTCCGGGTTCTCGAACCGCTTCGGGTCACGGTTCCCGGAGGCCAGGACCAGCCACAGGGAGGCGCCCTTGGGGATCGTGACGCCGGCGACCTCGATGTCGGAGAGGGTGCTGCGCTGCGGGAGCAGCTGCACGGGCGGCTCGTACCGCAGCAGCTCCTCGACGATGGGGACGGACAGACGGGGGTCCTCTCGGAGCCTCTTGAGGACGTCCGGGTGGCGCAGCAGGGTCAGCATCCCGTTGGTGATCAGGTTGACCGTGGTCTCGTGGCCCGCGATCAGCAGCAGCGCGGAGGTGCTGAGCGCCTCCATGGTGGTCATCGACCCGTCCGGGCCGTCGTCGGTCGCCAGCTGGGACAGCATGTCGGTGCCCGGCTTCTTGCGGCGCTCCTCGATCAACCCGGCCAGGTACATGCCCAGTTCCATCCGGGCGTCCATGGTTCCCTTGCCGTGCTGGGTGGGGTCGGCGTCCGGGTCGGGGTCCAGGCTCGCGGCGAGGGTCTCCGCCCAGACGTGGAACTTGGGCTCGTCCTCGTGGGGCACGCCGAGCAGCCGGCAGATGACCGTGACGGGGAAGGGGTACGCGAACTGGTCCACCAGGTCGACCCGGTCCAGGTTGCCCGTCTCGGAGATCGAGTCGATGAGCCCGGTGACGAGGCCGCCGAGTTCGTCGCGCATGTCGTGCACCCGGTGGGGGGCGTGGGGCGGTCCGAACGGCCGGTTCGTCATCCGCCGCAGGCGGTCGTGGTCCGGCGGGTCGAGCTTGAGGAACGACGGCGGCAGGGCCGTCCCCGCCCCCTCGTCCCCGGCCTCGCCCAGCGGGTCGTCCCCGGTCGACTTCAGGTTCTTGGCATCGGAGCTGATCCGCGGGTCGTGCAGGAGGCTCTGGATCTCGTAGTACGTGCTGACCACGTACGGGCCGTCCCCGTCGTGGGACACCGGGGTCTTGCGGAGCTCCTCGTACAGCGGATACGGATTCGCGCGGTTCGCGTAGTCGATGATCTCCCGCAGGAGGGCTTGTGTCATGACGGGTCCTCGTGATCCTCGTGATCCTCGGGGGAGGGCGCGGTGCGGTCTCGGACGCGGTCAGGGGCGCCCGGGAACGAAGGTCATCTTCCGGTCGGCCGGCGAGTACCCGCTGAGGGTGATGGTCGGCCCGTGCGTCGGCACCGAGGGGTCCGGGAAGTCCGCCGGTACCGGCTTGTGCCCCTCCGGCCTGCGGTCCACCGTGGAGTACTCCGGGGGGAACGGCGCGGTGGTCTCGATCTGGTGCTCGTAGAACGGCAGCCACCGGCAGTTGTCGAAGGTCACGGCGGCGATCACCCGGCCCTGGTACCCGTACACGGCCGCGAACCGGCGCTCCGCGAGCGAGCCCTGCGTGACGAGGAGCTCGGTCCCCATCGGCGGTACCCCGACCGACTTGATGTTCACCCCGAACTGCGAGGACCAGAACGCCGGGACCCACAGGTGGGGGCGACGGTCCGCGCTCTCGCTGAGCATGTTGTGCGCGGCGGTGTCGGCCTGCGCGACGGCATTGCCCCAGTGCTCCAGGGAGAGGAACTGGTAGCCGAACAGGGCGTGCGGGGAACGTGCCACGTCACCCGCCACGTAGATGTCATCGGTGACTATGCCGCGGATGTCGAAGGCCCGGCAGCCCGCGTCGCAGGCGATGCCGCGGGGGCCGGCGCCCAGTCCCGACCCGGCGAGCCACTCGGTGTTGCGCTGCGCGCCGAGCCCGACGACCACCACATCGGCCTCGACGGTGGACCCGTCGGAGAAGTGGGCGGCGCGGACCCGTCCGGCGGGGTCGCCCTCCAGCCCGGTCACCATGACCCCGGTGCGCAGGTCCACCCCGTTCTCGCGGTGCATCCCGGCCGCGATCTCGCCGATCACTCCGCCGAGCGCGCCGACGAGCGGAGCCGCGCCCCGTTCGGCGACGGTGACGTCCAGGCCGCGTTCCCGGCAGGCGGAGGCGATCTCGGACCCGGTGAAGCCGGCTCCGATGACGAGCACCCGGCGGGGGCCGGCGGCGAGGGCCTGTTGCAGTGCTTCGCCGTCGTCGCGGGTGCGCAGGACGAAGACTCCCTTGAGGGCGCCCTCCTCCGCGTTGGGCCAGGGCCGCGCCCGGACTCCGGTGGCGATCAGCAGCCGGTCGTACTCGACCTCGTCGCCGTTGCCGAGCCGGACCCGGCGGGCGGCCATGTCCAGTCCCGTGGCGGGGACCCCGAGGCGCCATTCGGCGTCGATCGCGCGGCGGCGGGGGAGCGCCGTGTGGTCGGCCACCGCGTTGCCCAGCAGGACCTGCTTGGACAGCGGGGGCCGGTCGTAGGGCTCGTACGGTTCGTCGCCGATCATCGTGAGCGAACCGGCGAAGCCCTTCTCGCGCATGGTCTCGGCCGCCCGCAGCCCGGCCAGCGAAGCGCCGACGACGACGATGCGGCCCTCGCGCTTGAGCCGCTCCAGGGCTCCGTCGCGTGTTCCTCCACCGCTCACCGCGCGCCTCCGGAACGGGAGCCGGCTCCGGCCACGGCATCGGGGGCGGGCACGTTCGCCATGTCCTCGTCGGTCAGTTCCAGGAGGATCGCACCGACCGGACAGGCGGCCACGGCGCGTTCGACGTTCTCGCGCTGCTCGGCGGCCGCCTCCGGGTTGTAGAGCAGCGACTCGTCGCCGTGCATGGCGAACACGTCGGGAGCGAGGAACGCGCACTGGGCGTATCCCTGGCATCGGTTGAGGTCGACGACAAGCCTCATGACGGTTCTGCCTTTCCCTCGGCTGGGTACCCCGTCACCCCCGAAATCCCCGGATCCTCCCCTTCACCCCAGCATGCACGTGGGGCCCGCAGGCCGCCTGCCGGAGTAGGCATCCCCAGGTCAGCGGTTCAGGGCGGTCCGGACCGGCCCGTGCGGGCCGTGCCGCGCCGGGCGCGCAGGATGTGCACGCTGACGACCAGGGCCCAGGCCGGGAACAGCATCTCGGACCAGGGCACGCCGGAACCCACCACGATCAGGACCAGGCCGACGACGGTGCCCAGCAGGGCCAGCGAGCGGGGGAAGACCCCGAGCAGCCGCCCGATGGTCGAGGTCGCGAGGACGAAGACGGCCGCCATCCGCATGGCGTAGGTCGCGAGGAGCGCATAGGCGTACTGGCGGCCGAAGTCGGAGGGCGTGCCCTCGTTCAGCACGGTGCCCGCGGCCGCGGCGGAGGCGAACAGCGTGGCCACGAAGACGAATCCGCTGCCGAGGAACACGGTGGCGACGAACCGGTCCTCGGCATCACCCGTGTGCGCGCGCAGGGCGCCCATGAACCAGAGGAAGAAGATGCCCGCGAAGGGCACGATCTCCAGGGCCACCTGGACCGCCCAGCGCTTGTCCGGGTCGACGGCCGCCTCGGCTGCGTTGCCGGGGACGGCGATCCGCATCAGGACGATCGCCACCCCGAGCAGCAGGGCGAAGCCGACTCCGGCCATCCCGGCGGCGCGCGGTGTCTTCAGCCGATCGGTCGTGGGCTCCATCAGCCCCTCGCTCTCTCCCCCGGTCCAGCAAGCGGCAGCCGCCGCCGCGCCACCACCGGGGGCGGCCGACCGGGTGATGCCCGTCCGGCGGGCCCGGGTCAGCCGACGGCCTCCGGCACCGGCGCGGGGGCCTCCTCCTCGGCGCCCTCGTGCTTGCCGTACCAGGCGACGGCCACCGCGCCGGCGACGGCCAGGACGAATCCGAGGACCGCCAGCCAGGCCAGGCCCGGACGGGAGGCGTCACCGAGCCAGAGCACGCCGATCGCACCCGGGAGCACCGTCTCGCCGACGACGAGGGCCGCCGTGGCGCCGTTCACCGAGCCGATCTGAAGGGCGACCGTGTGCAGGTACATGCCGCCGATGCCCGCCACCAGAATGGCGTAGAGGGCCGGGTCGGCGAGGAAGGTGCCGAGGTCGAACGGGTCCACGCCGTCCAGGATCCGGACGCCGACGCCGAGCGCGCCGAAGCCGAGGCCCGAGAGCAGGCCCGCGAGGATCGCGGCCCCGCCGCCGAGGAGGCGTACCGCGACGGTGCCGCCGACCATCAGGAACAGGGTGATCCCCAGCAGCCACCAGTGCGTGGACATGGGTGCGTGGTGGCCGCCCTCGTGGCCCGCCGCCGTGGCGAGCAGCACCAGCGCCGTACAGACGACGCCGATCGAGGTCCACTCCTTCCGGCTCAGCCGGATGCCCAGCATCTTCACGCTCAGCACGGCCGTGATCACCAGGTTGGCGCTGATCACCGTCTGCGAGAGGAACAGGGGAAGGAGGCGGGCGGCCAGGGCGCCGAGCCCGAAGCCCACGAAGTCCAGGATCGTGCCGACGATGAACTCCCAGGTCATCGCCGCTTTCGCGGTGGACGACAGATTGGGTCCGCCATGGGCGGTCACCCCGGCGGCGGTGGGCGACATCCGGGCGGCGCGGCGCGATCCGACGGCTTGCAGCACGGATCCCGTGCCGTAGCAGATGGATGCCGCAACAGCGGTCAGCAGGCCTATGAGCACCAAGGGCTCCGTTCACGTCTGGCAGGTTTTGCGGTACCTCTGCCAGACGTGCGAACGGGCCGCGAAGTTGCTTCCGGAGCTCAGCTCATTGACGCGAGGACGCCGGGGACCTCGTCCACCGAGTCGACCAGCGCGATCCGGGACTCCATGGCACGGCCGCGGGCGAGCGCCCGCAGCAGCGGCCAGACCGGGAGGTGCTCGGTCCAGTGGTCGTGGCCGACCAGGACCATCGGCGCGGGCTCGCCCCGGGACTCGTAGTAGTTCGGCGTGGCGTTGTCGAAGACCTCCTGGACCGTGCCCGCCGCGCCGGGCAGGAAGACCACGCCCGCGGTGGAGCGGGCCAGCAGCCCGTCCTCGCGGGTGGCGTTCGCGAAGTACTTCGCGACGTGCCCCGCGAAGGCGTTCGGCGGCTCGTGCCCGTAGAACCAGGTCGGGATGCCCACCGAGTCGCCGCCGGCGGGCCAGCGCTCCCGTACGGCGAAGGCCGCGCGCGCCCAGTCGGACACCGACGGCGTGAAGGACGGGGCCTTCGCCAGCATCTCCAGGGCCTCCGCGAGCGCCTCGTCGGGGGCCGGGGCCAGGTAGGCGCCGAGGTTGGCGGCCTCCATCGCGCCGGGGCCGCCACCGGTGGCCACGGTCAGCCCGGACCGGGTCAGGGCGCGGCCCAGCTCCGCCGCGCCGCGGTAGTCCGCACCGCCGCGGGACATGGCGTGGCCGCCCATCACGCCGACGACCCGGGCGCCGGCGAGGTGCTCGTCGAGGGCGTCGGAGACGGCGTCGTCGTGGATGGAACGGAGCATGGAGGAGAAGACGTCGCCGTCGGTCTTGGTCTCCTGGAACCAGGCGTAGGCCAGGGCGTCCGGGGTGGCCTCGTACCCGTCGGGCAGTCCGGCGAAGAGCTCCTCGGGCGTGTAGAGCAGCCCCCGGTACGGGTTGAACGGCAGGTCCGGGACGGGCGGGAAGACCAGCGCGCCGTCGGCGCGGACCTTCACCGACGCATCGGGCTCCATCGCGCAGCCCAGGAACACGGCTGCCGAGGTGTCGGCGGAGAGCAGCGCGAAGGTCCGCTCCAGCAGGTTGACCGACTGGATCCGGTAGCCGCTGAGCGAGCCGCGTGCCACGACCTGGTCGAATTCGGCGAGCGTCTCGATCTCGATGTCTGCGTTGACCATTCGGCCCACCCTAAGGGCTGCTCGCGTCAGCGGGTCAGTGCCAGCGACGTCAGCTGCGCCACACCCCAGCTGAGCGGAACGCACACCGCCACGAGCGCGCCGGCCCGCAGACTCGCCGCCGTACGCAGGGCCTTGGCGGGTGCGCCCAGGTCGAGCAGGGCCTCCCGCGCGGCGCCCCGGCTGCGGCGCGCCTCCACCGCGGATGTGAGAAGGGTCGCGGCCGCGCACAGGGTCACCAGCGCGGCGGCCGGCCCGGTCAGCGGGCCCAGCGGGACGAGCGGCCCGCCCTGCCCGCGCAGGGCCACGGCGGTGAGGGCGCCGGCGCCGACCGAGCACAGCACGCCGAGCGGCGGGCCGATCCGGGGGGCCTCCTCCTGGAGGACCCGCCCGGCCAGCAGCCGCAGCGCACCCGGGCGCACGGCCTGGACCAGGCTCCCGGAGGCGTAGGCGAACCCGGGCCCGGCGAGGGCGAGGCCGATCGCGGTCAGTGACCAGCCGGCGAGCATCCCGGGGCCGCTCCGGCCCGCGTAGGCCTCGGCGGCGAACCCGCAGGCGGTCAGCGCGATCCCCCAGGGCAGGCCGGTCTGCGGGGCGAGCGGCCGGTGCGGGCGCAGGGCGAGGGCGGTGGCGGCCGCGGCGGCCAGCGGGACCAGCGCCAGCAGGGTGAGGGCGGCCGCCACGGGCAGCGGCTGGTCGGCGTGGAGCAGCGTGGCCCCGGCTCCGTCGAACGGCAGTCCGGCCAGGTCCCCGCGCAGGTGCAGGAAGGCGGCCAGGGCCAGGGCGCTGCCCAGGGTGCAGGCGACGGCGGTGGAGATCGCGGAGACGAGGACGAGCCGTACGGGTCCCGGCCCGACCGCGTCGAGGCCCGCGCGGGGGCGGTTCGCCGGGTCGGCGCGGGCCACGGCCACGGCGAAGTGGACGGTGACGGCCACAGGGATCAGGGCCCACAGCAGGCGAGGGAACGATCCGGCGGGCCGGGCCACGGCCCCGGCGAGTACGGAGAGCAGCAGGAACCCGGTCCCGGCCGAGGCGGCGGCGACGAGGAGCCGCCGCAGCTGGACGAGCGGCCGGGAACCGCGGGCTAGGCGGAGAGCGAGCACGCGGCCTGGCCCTCCGGGGTGTCGTCGGCGGGGGAGGAGACGGCCGCGGCCCCCGCGAGACGGCCGTCGATCAGGGCCAGCCGGCGGTCCGCGACGGCCGCGGTGGCCTCGTCGTGGGTGGCCAGCAGCACGGTGACCTCGTGGGAGCGGGCCGCGGTGGTGAGGGTCCGGAGCAGCAGGGCCCGCTCGGCGCGGTGCAGCGGGGCCGTGGGCTCGTCGGCGAAGATCACCGCGGGCTCGTTGACCAGGGCGCGGGCCAGGGCGACCCGCTGGCACTCGGCCCGGGTGAGGGAAGCGGGGCGCTTGCGGGCGAAACCGCCGATGTCGAGGCGGTCCAGCCATTCGCAGGCGGCGTGCTTGGCGGCGCGGTGGGAGGTGCCGGCGAGGAGCAGAGGCAGGGCGGCGTTCTCCCAGACCTTCAGCTCGGGCAGCAGCTGCGGCTCGGGGCCGATCCAGCCGAAGCGGTCGCGGCGCAGCCGTTCGCGGGCCAGCGCGCCCATGGTGTGCACGGGGACGCTGTTGAACCAGACCTCGCCCTGCTCGGGCCGCAGCTGCCCGGACAGGCAGCGGAGCAGGGTGGTCTTGCCGCTGCCGCGGGGACCGGTCAGGGCCAGGATCTCGCCCTGGCGGACTCCCACGGAGACCCCGACGAGGGCGGGGTCCGCGTCGTGGGAGTACTGAAGGGACCGCGCCCAGAGGACGTCGTTGTCAGGCGGGGCATTGTCCGGTGGAGCCACCATGGCGTACACCTCCGTCCGGGGGAACGAAGCGGAGCCGGTTCGGTCACTGGCGCCGCACTGAGATGTAAAGAGATGAACGTCTTGGATGGTGACAGCACACGGCCCGAACCCCCGCGTTCTCACTCGAACGGGGGATCCGGGCCATGTGATCGGACTATTGCGGCCTCGGACGATTCACATCCGGGCCGGCCGGGCGGGCCTGTTTACAGCTTCGTCCACGCCTCGGTGAGCACCGAGCGCAGGATGCCCTCGATCTCGTCGAAGGTGCCCTGGTCCGCGATCAGCGGCGGCGCGAGCTGGATGACCGGGTCACCGCGGTCGTCGGCCCGGCAGTAGAGGCCGTTCTCGAAGAGCGCCTTGGAGAGGAAGCCGTAGAGCACGCGCTCCGTCTCCTCGTCCGTGAAGGACTCCTTGGTCTCCTTGTCCTTGACGAGCTCGATGCCGTAGAAGTAGCCGTTGCCGCGGACGTCGCCGACGATCGGCAGGTCGTGCAGCTTCTTCAGCGTCGAGAAGAAGGCGCCCTCGTTGTCCAGCACGTGCTGGTTGAGGCCTTCCTTGTCGAAGATGTCGAGGTTGGCCAGCGCGACCGCCGAGGAGACCGGGTGGCCGCCGAAGGTGTAGCCGTGCAGGAAGGTGTTGTCGCCCTTGTAGAACGGCTCCGCGAGGCGGTCGGAGATGATGCAGGCGCCGATCGGGGAGTAGCCCGAGGTCATGCCCTTGGCACAGGTGATCATGTCCGGCACGTAGTCGAACTTGTCACAGGCGAACATCGTGCCCAGACGGCCGAACGCGCAGATCGTCTCGTCGGAGACGAGCAGGACGTCGTACTCGTCGCAGATCTCGCGGACCCGCTGGAAGTACCCGGGCGGCGGCGGGAAGCAGCCGCCGGCGTTCTGCACCGGCTCCAGGAAGACGGCGGCGACGGTGTCGGCGCCCTCGAAGAGGATCTCCTGCTCGATTTGGTCGGCGCACCAGCGGCCGTAGGCCTCCGGGTCGTCGCCGAAGATCGGGGCGCGGTAGATGTTGGTGTTCGGCACCTTGTGCGCGCCGGGGACCAGCGGCTCGAAGGGGGCCTTCAGGGCCGGCAGGCCGGTGATGGACAGGGCGCCCTGCGGGGTGCCGTGGTAGGCGACCGCACGCGAGATGACCTTGTACTTGGTGTGCTTGCCCTGCAGCTTGAAGTACTGCTTGGCGAGCTTCCAGGCGGTCTCGACGGCCTCGCCGCCACCGGTGGTGAAGAAGACCTTGTTCAGGTCGCCGGGGGCGTAGTGGGCGAGGCGCTCGGCGAGCTCGACGGCCTTGGGGTGCGCGTACGACCAGATGGGGAAGAACGCGAGTTCCTGGGCCTGCTTGTACGCGACCTCGGCCAGTTCCTTGCGGCCGTGACCGGCGTTGACCACGAACAGGCCGGCGAGGCCGTCGAGGTAGCGCTTGCCCTTGTCGTCCCAGATGTAGGTGCCCTCGCCCCGGACGATGGTGGGGACGGGGGAGTTCTCGTAGGACGACATGCGGGTGAAGTGCATCCACAGGTGGTCGTACGCGGTCTTGGAGAGGTCCTGGCTCACGGTTATCGGGTTCCCCACATGTAGGTCTGCTTCTTCAGCTTCAGGTAAACGAAGCTTTCGGTTGATCGCACGCCGGGGAGCGTGCGGATCTTCTTGTTGATCGTTTCGAGCAGGTGGTCGTCGTCCTCGCAGACGATCTCCACCATCAGGTCGAACGACCCGGCGGTCATCACCACGTACTCGCACTCGGCCATGGCGGTCAGCGCATCGGCCACCGGGTCGAGGTCGCCCTCGACGTTGATGCCGACCATGGCCTGGCGTCGCAGACCCACGGTGAGCGGGTCGGTGACGGCGACGATCTGCATGACGCCCTGGTCGAGCAGCTTCTGCACGCGCTGGCGCACGGCAGCTTCGGAGAGGCCGACGGCCTTGCCGATCGATGCGTAGGGACGGCGGCCGTCCTCCTGCAGTTGCTCGATGATCGCCAGGGACACAGCATCGACCGAAGGGGACGGTTGTCTGTTCCTGGAATCTGCGCTTCGACTGACCACGACCTCACTGTGCACGAGGGTCGTCTGTTCCGCAAGACGGAATCGATGAAATCCGTTGTTTGGACACTCGGATCTCACTGATTTCGTAGTTGGTGGCCTCTGGGTCTGTCGAAAGCCTCCGCCTAGGGGCTAGGCTTGGCTTTTGTCTCAATCGTTGGACATGTGATCAGGAGTGTGGCTGTAGTGACCACCGAACTGCGTCGTCTGCGCAACTACATCGGCGGGGAGTTCAAGGACGCCGCCGACGGGCGGACCACCGAGGTGGTCAACCCGGCCACCGGCGAGGCGTACGCCACGGCCCCGCTCTCGGGCCAGGCCGACGTCGACGCCGCCATGGCCGCCGCCGCGGCGGCCTTCCCGGGCTGGCGCGACACCACCCCCGCCGAGCGTCAGAAGGCGCTGCTGAAGATCGCGGACGCCTTCGAGGCGCGCGCGGACGAGCTCGTCGCCGCGGAGTCGGAGAACACCGGCAAGCCGCTGGGCCTCACGGCCAGCGAGGAGCTGCCGCCGATGGTGGACCAGATCCGCTTCTTCGCCGGCGCCGCCCGTCTGCTGGAGGGCCGCTCGGCCGGCGAGTACATGGAGGGGATGACCTCGATCGTCCGCCGTGAGCCGGTCGGCGTCTGCGCCCAGGTCGCGCCGTGGAACTACCCGATGATGATGGCCGTGTGGAAGTTCGCCCCGGCCATCGCCGCGGGCAACACCGTCGTGCTCAAGCCCTCGGACACCACCCCGGCCTCCACCGTCCTGATGGCGGAGATCATCGACTCGGTCCTGCCCAAGGGCGTCTTCAACGTCGTCTGCGGCGACCGCGAGACCGGCAAGGCCATGGTCGAGCACTCCACCCCGGCGATGGCCTCCATCACCGGCTCGGTGCGCGCCGGCATGCAGGTCGCCGAGAGCGCCTCCAAGGACGTCAAGCGCGTCCACCTGGAGCTCGGCGGCAAGGCCCCGGTCGTGGTCTTCGAGGACGCCGACATCCCGAAGGCCGTCGAGGACATCGCGGTCGCCGGCTACTTCAACGCCGGCCAGGACTGCACCGCCGCCACCCGCGTGCTCGTGCACGAGTCGATCCACGACGAGTTCGTGGCCGCGCTCGCCAAGGCCGCCACGGACACGAAGACCGGCCAGCCGGACGACGAGGACGTGCTGTACGGCCCGCTGAACAACCCGAACCAGCTCAAGCAGGTCGCGGGCTTCATCGAGCGCCTCCCCGCCCACGCCAAGGTCGAGGCGGGTGGCCACCGGGTCGGCGACAAGGGCTTCTTCTACGCCCCGACCGTGGTCTCCGGCCTCAAGCAGGACGACGAGATCATCCAGAACGAGGTCTTCGGCCCCGTCATCACCGTCCAGTCCTTCACGGACGAGGCCCAGGCCCTGGAGTACGCGAACGGCGTCGAGTTCGCCCTCGCCTCCTCGGTGTGGACCAAGAACCACGGCCGCGCGATGCGGATGTCCAAGAACCTCGACTTCGGCTGCGTGTGGATCAACACCCACATCCCGCTCGTCGCCGAGATGCCGCACGGCGGCTTCAAGAAGTCCGGCTACGGCAAGGACCTCTCCGCCTACGGCTTCGAGGACTACACGCGCATCAAGCACGTGATGACCTCGCTCGACGGCTGATCGGCCGCATCGATCACAGCACAGCGTTGATGGGGCGGGCAGTAGACAACATGTCTATTGCCCGCCCTTCCGCGTTCCCCGAGGCTGTGCCCATGCCTGAACTCGCCTTCTCCCGCCGTGCGGCGCTGTACGGCCTCGGTGCCGCGGGCCTGTCGGCCGCCCTCGTCGGCTGTGGTGTGCCGGCCGCCTACGTATCCGAGGAACGGCGTACGGGACCGGACCGGTCCGAGCGGGACCGGAGCGTCGCCTTCTCCAACTGGCCGCTCTACATCGACACCGACGAGGAGGACGAGGAGCGCCGGCCGACGCTGGAGGCCTTCTCGGAGCAGACCGGCATCGAGGTCCGGTACACCGAGGAGATCAACGACAACGACGAGTTCTTCGGCAAGGTCAGCCCGGCCCTGATGAACCACCAGGAGACCGGCCACGACCTGGTCGTGGTCAGCGACTGGATGGCCGCCCGCTTCGTCCACCTGGGCTGGGCCCAGAAGCTGGACCGCTCGGCGCAGCCCAACGTCTCCCGGCACCTCGACCCGCAACTGCGTTCCCCCGCCTTCGACGAGGGCCGGCTGCACACCGTGCCCTGGCAGTCGGGGATCACCGGCATCGCGTACAACCGCAAGGCCCTGGGCCGGGAGATCAAGTCGGTCAAGGACCTCTGGCACCCGGACCTGGCGGGCCGCGTCACCCTCTTCTCCGGCCTCGACGAGTCCTTCTCCCTGCTGATGCAGGGCAACGGCGTGGACGTCACCCGCTGGACCGAGTCCGACTTCCACCGGATGTGCGACCAGGTCGAGAGCATGGTGAAGAAGAAGCACATCCGCCGCTTCACCGGCAACGACTACACCTCCGATCTGAGCAAGGGCGATGTCCTCGCCTGCCAGGCCTACTCCGGTGATGCCATCCAGCTCCAGGCCGACAACCCGGACATCGAGTTCGTGGTCCCCGAGGAGGGGGCCGAACTCTGGGCGGAGAGCCTGCTCGTCCCCAACCTGGCCCGCCACAAGGCCAATGCCGAGGCCCTGATCGACTACTACTACGACCCGGCGGTGGCCGCGTCACTGGCCGCCTCCGTCAACTACGTCTGCCCGGTCCCGGCCGCCCGGGAGGTCCTGGCCGGCTCCGACGACAAAGAGACCGCCGAACTGGCCGAGAACCCGCTGATCTTCCCGGACGACGACATGCGCAAGCGGCTCGTGGTGTCCCGCGACATCTCCTCGGCGGAGCGCCGCTCCCTCGCGAGGCGCTGGAACGCGATCGTCGGGCTTTGATCACGGTCCGGCCACAGAACTGAACGCGTTCAGCAATTTGGCTGAACGTGTTCAGAAACCTCCGTAGGCTTACTCTCATGAGCGAGAGAAGCGCCCTTCAGCGGCGGATCCGTGCCTGGTTGACCCTGTTCCTCATCTGCCTGGTGCTCAGCGGCCTCACCGCCTTCCCCCTGGTCACCGAACTCCACTGGCTCAACTCCCTCGTGGACAACGACTGGGTGCGGCGGGTGGGCGAGGGCCTGGACCGGGCCGATGCCGACTACCCCTTCCTCCTCTACGGAACCGACTGGCTCGCCTTCGCCCACCTCGTCATCGCCGTCTTCTTCTACGGGGTCCACCGCGACCCCGTACGCAACATCTGGATCGTCGAAGCCGGCATGATCGCCTGCGCCGGAGTGATACCCCTGGCCCTGATCTGCGGCCCGATCCGGGGCATCCCCATCTGGTGGAGCGTCATCGACATGTCGTTCGGCGTCTTCGGGGTCATCCCCCTGCTGGTGCTCCGCCGCATGATCAAGCGCCTTGAGGCGATGCCCGCCTAGCCGGGCCCAGCCGGGCTCCTACTTCGCGAAGGCCGCCATCACGATGTCGAAGGCCACCTTGTTCATGTCCTGGCCCTTGGCGTCGGTGGAGTTCACCGAGTACACGAGCGTGCGGGACAGGTCGCGGGTCCCGCCGATCGCGGTGTTGTAGCCGTGCCGGCCGCCCGTCTTACCCCAGGCCACCGTGCCGTCGGGCAGGACGAACCGCTTCATCCCGGCCGTCAGTTCGGCAGGGGCCCCGGTGGTGAAGTCCACCACCGCCGGCACCGTGAACATCTCCTCCAGCTGGGCCTTCGGCACGAGCCGCCCGGCGAACAGGGCCGTGGTGAAGCGCTCCAGGTCGGCCGTCGTCGATATGAGGTCGCCGGCGGCCCACTCCCGGGAGGAACCCCACTCGGTCACATCGACCAGCGTCCGGCCGCCGTCGGCCCGCGGCACCGCCTGGTAGCCGCGGTTGTGCGGACCCGGTATGCGTGTCTGCGCAGGACTCGGCAGCGAGGTGTGACGCAGGCCGAGGGGCTTGAATATCCGGGTGGTCAGGGCCTTCTCGTACGAGGTGCCCGTCACCTTCTCGATCAGTACGCCCAGGATCGTGTAGTCGATGTTGAGGTAGTGCTGCCTGGTCCCGGGGTCGAACTCGGGCCCCTTCGCGACCGCGTTGGCGATCAGGGCGTGCGGATCGCCCACGTCGAACCGGTGGGCGTACGCATCCGAGAAGGAATCGCCGGGGCCGTCGGCCGGCTGGATGCCGCTCGTGTAGGTGAGCAACTGCCGGACGCTGACCGGCTTGAACGTCGCCGGCAGCAGACCCGGCAGGTACTCCTGCACCGGACGGTCCAGATCCACCGAGCCCTCGGCAGCCAGCTGGAGCACCACCGCCGAGGTGAAGGTCTTGGTCACCGACCCCGCCCGGAACCGGCCCTGCTCCAGGGCCCCGCGGCCCGTACGTACATCGGCGACACCGGAACTCCCCTGCCAGCTGCCGCTCCTGCCGCCCACGCGGACCAGCGCGGCGGTCGCGTCCCTGTGCTCCGGCCCCAGCCCCGCGATCGCCTTCTCCAGCGCGGCCGCGTCCGGCGGCGTCGCGATCTCCGGGGCGACCCTCGCAGAGGAGATCGGCGCCGACGCCGGGGCGGCCTGGGCGACGGCCGGACCGGACGCGATCCCCAGGACCAGAGCGGCGGCGATCAGCGTGCGCGTTCGTGCGTTCATGGTGGTGTGCTCCCCCAGTGAGTCACCGGGACCGTCTGCCCCGATGACCTCAATGCTCCAGGTCAGAGGGGTAGTTGCGGATCACCCCCGGGAGGGGTCTTCACCGGTACGACAACTACCCGGCGCGGGGGAGGCGACACGCCGTCCCCTCACTCCCCAGAGGGAGCACCCGCCGCGATCAGGCCCGTCTCGTACGCGCAGATCACCGCCTGGATCCGGTCCCGCAGCCCCAGCTTCGCCAGCACGTTCCCCACGTGCGACTTCACCGTGTGCTCGCTCACCACCAGCGCCGCCGCGATCTCCGCGTTCGACAGCCCCCGCCCCAGGTGCAGCAGCGTCTCCCGCTCCCGCGCCGTCAGCACCTCCAGCCGGTCCGCCGGAAGGGAGCGCCGCGCCGTCGCCGCCGTGTACTCCTCGATCAGCCGCCGCGCCACCGAAGGCGCCAGCAGGGACTCGCCCGCCGCCACCACCCGTACCGCGTGCACCAGATCGTCCCGCCGCACGTCCTTCAGCAGGAACCCGCTCGCCCCCGCGTGCAGCGCCTCGTACACGTACTCGTCCGAATCGAAGGTCGTCAGCATCACCGTCCGGCAGGCGCTGCGCGCCGAGATCGTCCGGCACGCCTCGATCCCGTCCAGCACCGGCATCCGGACGTCCAGCAGCGCGACGTCCGGCGCGAGCCGGGCCACCGCCTCCACCGCCGCCGCGCCGTCCCCCACCTCCGCCACGACCTCGATGTCCTCCTGGACGTCCAGGATCATCGCGAACCCGCTCCGCACCAGCTCCTGGTCGTCGGCCACCACCACACGGATCGTCAACTCCCCACCTCCAGCGGCGAGGTTACAAGGACGACCCGCACCGAGAACCCGCGCCCGTCCGGCCCCGGACCCGTCCGCGCCGTCCCGCCGTGCGCCGCCGCCCGCTCCCGGATCCCGATCAGACCGTGCCCGCCCGAGCCCGGCCCGGGCCCCCGGCCGTCGTCCGTCACCGCAACGGTGAGCGTCCGCTCCCCGTACTCCAGCCGGACCTCCACCACCGAGGCGCCGGCGTGCTTCACCACGTTCGTCAGCGCCTCCTGCACCACCCGGTGCACCGTCGCCTCCAGCGCGGCCGCGAGCTCGCGCACCTCGCCCGACCGCTCGTACGACACCCGGATCCCGCCGGCCCGCACCCGGTCCAGGAGCGTCGGCAGCGCCCCGATCCCGGGCTGCGGCGCACGCGGAGCCGCCTCGTCCGTACGGAGCACCCCCAGCATCGTGCGCAGCTGCGCCATCGCGTCCCGCCCGGTCTCGGCGATCGCCTCGAAGGCCGCCTCCGCCCGCTCCGGCGCCCTGCGCACCGCCACCGGCCCGGCCTCCGCCTGCACGATCATGATGCTGACGGCGTGCGAGAGGATGTCGTGCATCTCCCGTGCGATCCGGGTCCGTTCGCGCGCCGCCGCCTGCTCCGCCTCGATCCGGTTCGCCCGCTCCAGCTGCGCCGCCCGGTCCTCGACGGCTGCCGTGTACGCCTGCCGGGTCGCCTGCAGCCGGCCCAGCGCGATCGCCGCCCCGAAGACGAACAGCGAGAACAGCAACTCCCTGGCCGTCGTGGTGTTGAGCGCCACGGAGCCCACGATGGCCACCGTCACGATCACCCACATCACGAGCCGCACCCGCGGCGCACAGATCAGCGCGATCGTGTAGACGGAGATCAGCGCCGCGTACGGAAGGGGCTGCCCGGGGCCGTCCAGCGAGAGCCGGTACACCGATCCCGCCGCCAACACGCCGAACATCACCCACACCGGAGCCCGCCGGCGCCAGACCAGCGGCACGTTGATCAGCGTGGTCAGCAGGTACGCCGGCCAGTCGGCCGGCGATTCGCCCGGGTCCCGCGGCACGACGAACGGGATCGTCGTCGCCACCTGCACCAGCAGCATCAGCCCCGCGTCCTGCCAGCGCGGATCCGCCCGACGGACCCGCTCGGCAAGCTCGCGCATCACCGTCCGGACTCGGCCCGAACGCGCGCGAGAACGTCCACCCGGTTCGTGGTGACCGCGTCGACCCCCGCCTTGACCAGCCGCTTCATCGCGTACTTGGTGTCCGCGGTCCAAGCCGATACCAGCAGGCCGTCCCGGTGGAGCGCGTCCGTCAGCTCCCGGCTCACCAGCCCGAAGCGGTAGTTGAGCCAGCGCGGCGCCACGGCGTCGATCAGCACCCGCCGCGGCGGCGACAGCGTGGTCCAGGTCAGCGCGATCTCCGCGCCCGGATCGGCGGCGCGGACCGCCAGCATCGAGTCGGGTCCCGCGCAGTAGTAGGTCCGCTCGCGCGCGCCGCACTCGCGGACGAGGCCCACCACCGTGCGTACCGACTCGGACGTGGCACCCGGGAGGTCGAGCATCAGCCGCCCCGCCCCCGCGGCCATCAGGGCGTCGCGCAGCGTGGGAACGGCGCCCTCCGTCAGCTCCTTGAGCTGTGGGGCCGTGACGTCGCCGAGGCGCACGTCATGACCCCACAGCCGCTGGAGCGTGTCGTCGTGGAGCAGGACCGGCACCCCGTCACGGGTCAGCCGTACGTCGATCTCGACCGCGTCCGCCCCGCGGGCGAAGGCGGAGCGGATCGAGGGCAGGGTGTTCTCACGGACACGGTAGGGATCGCCGCGGTGGCCGACGGCAGTCAGGGTGCGCATGTCCCCATTCTCCGTGCCGCGGACGTCAATTGGACGTCAGCGCGCCAGCCATTCGGCGGTGTACGCGTCGATCTCCGCGATGATCCGCGCCTTGCCGGCCGGGTCCAGGAAGGAGGCCTCGACGGCGTTCTTCGCGAGCTGAGCGAGACCGCGCTCGTCGAGGTCCAGGAGACGGGCGGCCACCGCGTACTCGTTGTTGAGGTCGGATCCGAACATCGGCGGGTCGTCGCTGTTGATGGTGACGAGGACGCCCGCCGCGACCATCTCCTTGACGGGGTGCTGGTCGAGGTCGGTGACCGCGCGGGTGGCGATGTTGGAGGTCGGGCAGACCTCCAGCGCGATGCGGTGCTCGGCGAGGTACGCGAGGAGCTCCGGGTCCTGGGTGGAGCTGGTGCCGTGGCCGATGCGCACGGCGCCCAGCTCGCGGATGGCGTCCCAGATGGTCTCCGGACCGGTGGTCTCGCCCGCGTGCGGCACGCTGTGCAGGCCGGCGGCGCGCGCCGCGTCGAAGTACGGCTTGAACTGCGGGCGCGGGACGCCGATCTCGGGCCCGCCCAGGCCGAAGGAGACCAGGCCCTCGGGGCGCAGGTCGACGGCGAGCCGGGCGGTCTCGGCGGCGGCTTCGAGGCCTGCCTCGCCGGGGATGTCGAAGCACCAGCGCAGGATGACGCCGAGTTCGGCCTCGGCGGCCTTGCGGGCGTCCTCGATGGCCTCCATGAAGGCCCGCTCGTCGATGCCGCGGCGGGTGGAGGAGTACGGCGTGATGGTCAGCTCGGCGTAGCGGATGTTCTGCCGGGCCATGTCACGGGCGACTTCGAAGGTGAGGGTGCGTACGTCGTCCGGGGTGCGGACCAGGTCGACGACCGACAGGTAGACCTCGATGAAGTGGGCGAAGTCGGTGAAGGTGAAGTAGTCGGCGAGGGCCTCGGGGTCCGTGGGGACCTTCGAGTCGGGGTGCCGGGAGGCGAGCTCGGCCACGATGCGCGGGGATGCCGAGCCGACGTGGTGGACGTGGAGTTCGGCCTTGGGCAGCCCCGCGATGAAGGGGTGCAGGTCGGTCATGGGGTTGCCTCCGGGAGGACGCGGTTGCGGGCAGGTCGGGATTCATCGTAGGCAGGCCCGTGACTGTCGGTGGCAGCGCTTAGCATGGCTGTACGAGAGGGGGGCGCCGTATGAACGACAGCAGTCCCGAGCCGCGTGACCCGTGGGCGCCGCCGGAGCGGCCCGCGGTGGAGCTGGGCAAGCCGCAGGGCACGCAGGACACCAACGGCACGCCCGGCGTGTCGGGCCCGCCGTCCGTGCACGACCAGCCGACGCTCGCCGGAATGCCGGGAGACCAGCTGCCGCCGACCGCTCCGACGCCGGAGCCGGCGCCCGCCCCGGCCGCGCCGCCGGCCGGCCCCGCGTCCGCGGGGTACGGATATCCGGTCCAGCCCGGTTACGGATACCCGGGCGACGCGGGCTACCCCGGCCCCGGCGGGTACCAGGGCTACCCGGGCCCGCAGGGATACCCGGGCGGCCCGCAGGGGTACCCCGGCTCCTACGCGCCGTACGGGACGCAGCCCAGCAACGGCTTCGGCATCGCCGCGCTCGTCCTCGGCATCATCTCGGTCCTCGGCTGCTTCCTGAGCTTCGCGGGCGTGGCCATCGGGATCGCCGCGGTCGTCTTCGGCGCCCTCGGCAAGGGCAAGGCGAACCGCGGCGAGGCCGACAACGGCGGGATGGCGCTCGCGGGCATCATCCTGGGCGCGGTGGGCATTCTGCTGGGCGTGCTGATACTCCTGGCCGTGTTCGCCAGTTTCATGGACCTGGGGCCGATCGACGATTCCCCGTACGACAGCCCGTACGACAACTCCCAGGTCCACGAGAAGGTCTGACCAGGGGGCCCGGTGCCTCGGGGCCCGGAGACCCGGGCCCGGAGACCCGGGCCCGGAGACCCGGCCCCCGAGACGCGGAACCGGCTCAGGAGGCCCAGGGCCAGTCCGCGTTCCGGCCGTCCTCGATCAGGGGCACCATCCGGAAGGCCGCGTCGGTGAGCCCGCCGAAGGTGTGCCGGTTCCCGCCGCCGGACGGCGCGTGCCCGACCCGGTAGCCGGCCAGGTTCCAGGTGTAGACCGGAACCGCGGCCGGCACCTCCGCCGTCGGATCGCCGCCGTGGCCGTACGAGGCGGCCTGCTCGTCGGTGACGATCAGCACCCGGTCGTGGCCCCGGTAGTGCTCCCGCACGGCCTGGGCCGTGTAGGTGCCGCCGAGGTCCCCGAAGCGCTCCAGCACCTTCAGCACGGACTCGCCCCGGCCGTACCGGACGGCCTTGCTCGTCGTGCCGAACTGGACCAGGTCGGCGTGCTCGGCCCGCAGGGCCACCGCCGCGCCGAACACGGCCGCCGCATCCGCCCGGTTGAGCTTCGAGCGGTCCGAGAGCGGGGACCACATCGACCCGGACCGGTCGACGAGGACCAGCGTCCGGCCGGGCAGCGCCGGTACGTTGGCCAACGAGTGGCCGAGCGCCCGCTCCAGCGGGTACGCCCAGCGCAGCGAGGGGGCGTGCTGATGAGCGGCAAGGTAG
The DNA here is from genome assembly GCF_040651555.1 of Streptomyces sp. NPDC048424. Lineage (NCBI taxonomy): Bacteria > Bacillati > Actinomycetota > Actinomycetes > Kitasatosporales > Streptomycetaceae > Streptomyces > Streptomyces sp. NPDC048424. The sequence continues at coordinate 64,158 of NZ_JBEZKE010000027.1, forward strand.
CGGAAGGGGAACTGCCGGGACCGGGCGACGACTTCCGGGTCGGAGATCCTCGCCGCGACCTGCGCGGCCACCGCGTCCGAGACCCCGGCCTGGTCGAAGTTGCGCAGGTTGCGCAGCAGCGCCATCGCACCCATCGACGGGATGACCGCCTCCCAGGCGGCCGCGTCCATCGGCCCCTGCAGCCAGCCGGCCAGCGCCTCCCAGGTCATGCCCGCCTCCGCGAGCCGCTCCGCGCCGTCCGGGGCGAGGACCACACCACGCCGCTCGGAGACGGGCAGCTCCATCAGCGCCCGGTGCGCGGTGAGGGTGCGGTTGCCGGCCGGGACCTGCGCGCCGTCCGGGTTGTGCCGGCGGTCGAGGGCGTAGCGGAACAGCTCGCCCTGCCAGGGCTTGGCCGGGTCGGGCGAGGCGTGCACGAGGTTGAGGACGTCACCGAAGCGGTAGGCCTTGGAATCCGTGTCGTACTTCAGCAGCGAGGTGCCGGAGTAGAGCCGGCGCACGGCGTCGGCGATGCCGCGCTTGACGGGCTTGGGCACGGCCCGGCCGTACGTCGCCGTCCAGTAGGCCAGCAGCTCACCGGGCTCGTCCGCGCGCCGCAGTACGCGATCCACGACCTGACGGTTCGAAGGCCCGTCGGTGGCGCCCGCGTCGAGCCGGGCCTTGACGTACTCGGCGGCGCCGACGAGGGAGGCGGTGCGCATGTTCGCGTCGCCGCGGAGCCAGCCCAGCAGGCCGGCCGTCCACGCGGGATCCTCGACGGCGAGGGTGCGCACGAGCGCGGCGAACCGGTCGTCGCGGGCCTCGCCGCTCTCGTACGCGGTGCGCTGCGTCACGAAGTTGGCGACGGCGAGCAGGAACAGCTCGGAGCGGGGATCGCGCAGGTGTCCGGGGCCGCCCTGGCCGGTGCGGGCACGGCCGGCCGAGCGCACGGGCGACGTCGGCGACGTGGACGAAGCGGGCGGCGTGGGCGCGGACTTGGACGCGCGCAGGTTGAAACGAGCCATGGTGAATCCCCCCGAATTCAAAGGAAGCGGGGAGGCGTGACGTGCGGGATGCCCGAGATCAGAGGTCGGCGACGGACAAAGTCAGGTGCTCTGTCCAGCTGAGCTACCGGCCTGAGCCGGGCGGGATTCGAACCCGCCACCTCCTGATCCGGAAGTAGCCGTCGCCTGCGCACCGGGCATCCCGCACGCGGCCTCCCGAGATCAAGGTGGCGGCGGCCTGGAGTTCTCTGCAAAAGAAGGAGCCGCAGCCTGCGCACCGGGAGGTGCGTGACGTAGGTGTCCAGAGAACAAGGTCGGCGAAACCACAAGGTGCTCTGCCTGCTGAGCTACACCGGCATGATGCCGGTGACGGGACTCGAACCCGCGACCGCCCGATTATGAGTCGAAGTAGGTCTCGCCTTCGCACCTGGACAAGGATCACGTTAGGCGGCGGGGCCGCGATCCACCACGCAATTACGGAGCGGACACCGTGACCGTCACGCGCCGTCCCCGCGCAGCCGCTCCCGGGCCTCCATCAGGGCGAAGCCCAGCAGGTTCAGCCCGCGCCAGCGCGCCGGATCCAGGGCGCGCTCGTCGTCGGCGGCCAGTCCGATGCCCCAGATCCGGTCCATCGGGCTCGCCTCCACCAGCACGCGGCTCCCGGTGCCCAGCAGGTACGAGCGCAGCGCCGGGTCGGAGGCGAACTTGTGCACGCTGCCCTCCACCACCAGGGCGAAGCGCTCCCGCTCCCATATCGCGTTGTCGAAGCCGCGCACGAGCCGCCCGGCCTTCTTCGCCTCCGCCGGGCTCTTCGCCGCCAGCGCGGCCCGCTCCCCCTCGGCGTCCCCGAAGAGCCGGGCCTTGCCGGCCATCATCCAGTGCTCGGCCGTGGCATAACGGACGTCACCGACAGTGAAAGCGGACGGCCACCACTGGCTCAGGCAGCTCGGACCGAGCCTGCCGTCGGGCAGCGGCCGGTGCCCCCAGAACGGCAGGTACTTCACCCGTTCACCGTGGCTGACCTGCTTGATCAGGTTCTCGATCATCTCCATGCACGCGAGTCTGGCAGTCGCCACTGACACTTCGTACGGGATTTTCGGTGTGCCTCGACACATGGTCGACCGATTCCGTCGCGTAATCAAAAGGCAACAACGGAATCACTTGGCCGAGGGCACCACCTCTGTCAGGATCGGCACTCAATTCGAGCTGTAGCTCGAACTGTAGCTACGGAGAGCGTGAGAGCGTGATGGGCAACCGCTTCCAGGTCAAGGACCGCTTCGCAGACGGCGCGCAGTACATCGACGGGCAGCTGAGGCCCGGCACCTCCGGACAGTCACACACGGTGGTCGATCCGGCGACCGGCGACGAGGTCCTCACCTACGAACTGGCGAGTACCGCGGACGTCGACGCGGCGGTCGCCGCTGCCAAGCGTGCCTTCCCGGCATGGTCCGGCGCCACCCCCGGCGAGCGTTCGGACGCCCTGCACCGGCTGGCCGCCGTGCTGGCCGAGCAGGCCGAGGACTTCGCGTACGCCGAGTCCCTGCAGTGCGGCAAGCCGATCAAGCTGTCCACGGAGTTCGACGTCCCGGGGACCATCGACAACACCGCCTTCTTCGCGGGAGCCGCCCGCCACCTGCAGGGGCAGGCCGCCGGCGAGTACTCGGGCGACCACACCTCCTACGTACGCCGCGAGGCCATCGGGGTCGTCGGCTCCATCGCGCCCTGGAACTATCCGCTCCAGATGGCCGCCTGGAAGATCCTCCCGGCGATCGCCGCGGGCAACACGATCGTCCTCAAGCCCGCCGAGCTCACCCCGCTGACCTCCCTGATGTTCGCGCAGGCGGCCAAGGAGGCGGGCCTGCCCGACGGCGTGATCAACATCGTCACCGGCGCCGGCCGCGTGGCCGGCGAGCACCTGGTCGGCCACCCCGACGTGGTGATGACCTCCTTCACCGGCTCCACCGCCGTCGGCAAGCGGGTCGCGGAGATCGCCACCGCCACCGTCAAGCGGCTCCACCTGGAGCTCGGCGGCAAGGCCCCCTTCCTCGTCTTCGACGACGCCGACCTGGAGGCCGCCGCGCACGGCGCCGTCGCCGCCTCCCTCATCAACACCGGCCAGGACTGCACCGCCGCCACCCGCGCCTACGTGCAGCGCCCCCTCCACGACGCCTTCGTCGCCCGGGTGGCCGAGCTGATGGAGACCGTCCGCCTCGGCGACCCCTTCGCGCCCACCACCGACCTCGGCCCGCTGGTCTCGCACGCCCAGCGCGACCGGGTCGCCGGCTTCGTCGAGCGGGCCCGCGGCTACGCCACCGTCGTCACCGGCGGCGAGATCCCGGCGGGCGAGCTGGCCGACGGCGCGTACTACCGGCCCACCCTCATCTCCGGCGCCGCCCAGGACAGCGAGGTGGTCCAGTCCGAGATCTTCGGCCCGGTCCTCGTGGTCCTGCCCTTCGACAGCGACGACGAGGGCATCGCGCTGGCCAACGACACCCCGTACGGACTCGCCGCCTCCGCCTGGAGCCGCGACCTCTACCGGGCGAACCGCGCCACCCGTGAGATCCAGGCGGGCTGCGTCTGGATCAACGACCACATCCCGATCATCAGCGAGATGCCCCACGGGGGCTACAAGGCCAGCGGCTTCGGAAAGGACATGTCCGCCTACTCCTTCGAGGAGTACACGCAGGTCAAGCACGTGATGTACGACAACACTGCGGTCGCCGCGAAGGACTGGCACCGCACGATCTTCGGGGACCGATAAGAAACCACCGCCCGACCAGCGGTACACCTCCCGAAAGGGCACAGCGCATGGAGCAGTTCGAGCCCGACCGCCTCTCGGCGGCGCAACTCGCCGCGATGCGGCGCAGCCTCACCAGTGGGCGCGGCGCCCTCACCCGCCGCTCGCTGCTGCGCGCCTCCGGAGTCGGAGCGCTCACCCTCGGAGGCCTGGCCACCCTCGCCGGGTGCGGCATCCCGCCCGCCAAGCGCGCGGGGGACGCGGCGGTGGCCTCCGACGACCACTCGGCCGAGGAGAAGGAGATCAACTTCTCCAACTGGACCGAGTACATGGACACCAGCGAGGACGAGAAGTCCCGTCCCACGCTGGAGGAGTTCACCCAGCGGACCGGGATCAAGGTCAAGTACACCGAGGACATCAACGACAACGTCGAGTTCTTCGGCAAGATCAGACCGCAGCTCGCGGCCGGCCAGGACACCGGCCGCGACCTGATCGTCGTCACCGACTGGCTCGCCGCCCGCATCATCCGGCTCGGCTGGGCGCAGCGGCTGGACCCCTCGCACCTCCCGCACGCCTACGCCAACCTGATCCCGCAGTTCCGCACCCCGGACTGGGACCCGGGACGGGTGTACAGCTACCCCTGGACCGGCATCGACACCGTCATCGCCTACAACGAGAAGGCGACGGGCGGCAAGAAGGTCGACTCCGTCACCCAGCTGCTCGACGACCCCACCCTCAAGGGCCGCGTCGGCTTCCTCACCGAGATGCGCGACAGCGTCGGCATGACCCTGCTCGACCAGGGCAAGGACCCCGCCAACTTCACCACCGCGGATTTCGACGGGGCGATCGGCCGCCTGCAGAAGGGCGTGGACACCAAGCAGATCCGCCGCTTCACCGGCAACGACTACACGGCGGACCTCGACAAGGGCGACCTCGCCGCCTGCCTCGCCTGGGCCGGCGACGTCATCCAGCTGCAGGCCGGCAACCCGGACATCAAGTACGCCATCCCGGCCCCCGGATACATCACCTCCAGCGACAACCTCCTGGTCCCCGCCCAGGCCCGGCACAAGGCCAACGCGGAGAAGCTCATCGACTACTACTACGAGCCCGCGGTCGCCGCCCAGCTGGCCGCCTTCATCAGCTACGTCTGCCCGGTCGAGGGCGTCAAGGACGAGCTGGCCAAGATCGATCCCGAACTCGCGGACAACCCCCTGATCGTCCCGGACAAGGCGATGGCCGCCAAGGCCCGCGCCTTCCGCTCCCTCACCAGCGAGGAAGAGACCGCGTACGAAGAGAAGTTCGCCAAGCTCATCGGCGCGTAGCCGTACGCGCCCCGCCGCGAACCCTCCCTTGCCCGCTCCGCCCACCCACCCCCGGGACCTCTCCATGACTGACAAGACCGCGGGCGGCGACGTCCGCCTCTCCGGGATCAGCAAGCACTACGGCACCTTCACCGCCGTGCACCCGCTGGATCTCACCATCCCCCAGGGCTCCTTCTTCGCCCTGCTCGGCGCCTCCGGCTGCGGGAAGACCACCACCCTGCGCATGATCGCCGGCCTGGAGGAGCCCTCCACCGGCACGGTCCACCTCGGCGACCGGGAGGTCACCGACCTGCCGCCGTACAAGCGCCCGGTCAACACGGTCTTCCAGAGCTACGCGCTGTTCCCGCACCTGAACATCTACGAGAACATCGCCTTCGGACTGCGCCGCCGCGGCATCAAGTCGGTCAAGAAGCAGGTCGACGAGATGCTGGACCTCGTCCAGCTCGGTCAGTTCGCCCAGCGCAAGCCGCACCAGCTCTCCGGCGGCCAGCAGCAGCGCGTCGCGGTCGCCCGCGCCCTGATCAACCACCCGCAGGTGCTGCTCCTCGACGAGCCGCTCGGCGCCCTCGACCTCAAGCTGCGCCGCCAGATGCAGCTGGAGCTCAAGCGGATCCAGACCGAGGTCGGCATCACCTTCGTGCACGTCACGCACGACCAGGAGGAGGCCATGACCATGGCCGACACGGTCGCCGTGATGAACGGCGGCCGCGTCGAGCAGCTGGGCGCCCCCGCCGAGCTGTACGAGAACCCGGGCACCACCTTCGTCGCCAACTTCCTCGGCACCTCGAACCTCATCGAGGCGAACGTGGAGTCGGCCGGCTCCGACGTCGTGGTCTCCGCCTCCGGCAGCAAGCTCCGGCTGCCCGCCGCGCGCTGTGCCACCACGCCCACCACGGGCGGAAAGCTCCTGGTCGGAGTGCGCCCGGAGAAGATATCCCTGGTCCACGCCGACGACGAGGACACCATCGCGGCCGGCCGCAACAAGATCGCCGGCCGGATCGCGGCCTCGTCCTTCATCGGCGTCTCCACCCAGTACGTCATCGACAGCCAGGTCTGCCCCGAGCTGGAGGTGTACGCCCAGAACATCGAGCGCGACGGCCGCCTGGTCCCGGGGGCCGAGGTGATCCTGCACTGGAACCCGGAGCACACCTTCGGTCTGGACGCCGCCCAGGACATCGACGCCGGCATCGAGACGGTGGAGGAGAGCGCATGACCACCACAGCGGCGCCGCCCCAGGCGCCCGCGCCGGTCGAGCCACCGGTCCACAAGCCGTCCGTGCGCAAGCGGCTGATCCCGTACTGGCTGCTGCTCCCGGGCATCCTGTGGCTGCTCGTCTTCTTCGTGCTGCCGATGATCTACCAGGCCTCCACCTCGGTGCAGACCGGCTCCCTCGAAGAGGGCTTCCAGGTCACCTGGCACGTCCAGACGTACTGGGACGCGCTCACCGAGTACTACCCGCAGTTCCTGCGCTCCCTGCTGTACGCCGGCACCGCGACCGCGCTGTGCCTGCTGCTCGGGTACCCGCTGGCCTACCTGATCGCCTTCAAGGCGGGCCGCTGGCGCAACCTCCTGCTGGTCCTGGTCATCGCCCCCTTCTTCACCAGCTTCCTGATCCGCACGCTGGCCTGGAAGACGATCCTGGCCGACGGCGGCCCGGTGGTCGCCGTCCTCAACGACATCGGCTTCCTCGACGTCACCAGCTGGCTCGGCATGACCGAGGGGGACCGGGTGCTGGCCACGCCGCTCGCGGTCGTCTGCGGTCTGGCGTACAACTTCCTCCCCTTCATGATCCTGCCGCTGTACTCCTCGCTGGAGCGCATCGACACCCGCCTCCACGAGGCGGCCGGGGACCTGTACGCCCACCCCGCCACGGTGTTCCGGAAGGTGACCTTCCCGCTCTCCATGCCGGGCGTGGTCTCCGGGACCCTGCTGACCTTCATCCCGGCGAGCGGCGACTACGTCAACGCCGAACTGCTCGGCTCCACGGACACCCGGATGATCGGCAGCGTCATCCAGTCGCAGTACCTGCGGATCCTCGACTACCCGACGGCGGCCGCGCTGTCCTTCATCCTCATGGCCATCGTGCTGATCATGGTCACCATCTACATCCGCCGAGCGGGGACGGAGGACCTGGTCTGATGCGCAATCCCCTCACGTGGCTGCGGCGCAATCTGGTCGTCATCGCGGGCCTCGGCACGCTCGCGTACATGATCCTGCCGAACGTCGTCGTCACCGTCTTCTCCTTCAACAACCCCACCGGGCGGTTCAACTACGCCTGGCAGGAGTTCTCGCTCGACGCGTGGAAGGACCCCTGCGGGGTCGCCGACATGTGCGGCTCGCTCTCGCTGTCGCTCCAGATCGCCCTGTGGTCCACCCTCGCCGCGACCGCCCTGGGCACCGCCATAGCCTTCGCGATGGTCCGCTACCGGTTCCGGGGGCGCGCCGCGGTCAACTCGCTGATCTTCCTGCCCATGGCCATGCCCGAGATCGTGATGGCGGCCTCGCTGCTCGCGCTCTTCCTCAACATGGGCATCCAGCTGGGCTTCTGGACGATCCTGATCGCCCACATCATGTTCTGCCTCAGCTTCGTCGTCGCCGCCGTCAAGGCGCGTGTCCTGTCCATGGACCCGCGGCTGGAGGAGGCCGCCCGGGACCTCTACGCGGGCCCGGTGCAGACCTTCGTACGGGTCACGCTGCCGATCGCGGCTCCCGGTATCGCGGCGGGCGCGCTGCTCTCCTTCGCGCTGTCGTTCGACGACTTCATCATCACCAATTTCAACTCGGGCAACACCGTCACCTTCCCCATGTTCGTGTGGGGATCGGCCCAGCGCGGTACGCCTGTGCAGATCAACGTCATCGGCACGGCGATGTTCGTCATCGCGGTGCTGGTGGTCCTCGTCGGCCAGATGGTCGGCAACCGCCGCAAGAAGGCACAACCGAAGTAGACCCCTGTAGGGAGTTGGAAGCCATGGCCCCAGTCGCCATGCGTAGTGTTGCGAAATCCCTTTCCGAAGCGAAGCCGGTCTCGTACTGGCTGGACGACCCCGGCAAGCCCGCGCCGCAGCCGGCGCTGACCTCGGACGAGCGCTGTGACCTGCTGGTCATCGGCGGCGGCTACAGCGGGCTGTGGACCGCGCTGATCGCCAAGGAGCGCGACCCCGAGCGGGACGTCGTACTGATCGAGAGCAAGGAGGCGGGCTGGGCCGCCTCCGGGCGCAACGGCGGTTTCTGCGCCGCCTCCCTCACCCACGGACTCGGCAACGGGATCGCCCGCTGGCCCGACGAGCTGGCCAAGCTGGAGGAGCTGGGCGCCCGCAACCTCGACGCCATCGAGGAGGCCGTCGCCCGCTACGGGATCGATTGCGACTTCGAGCGGACCGGCGAGATCGACGTCGCCACCGAACCCCACCAGGTGGAGGAGCTGCGCGAACTCCACGAGGAGGCGCAGCGCCTCGGTCTGGCCGGCGGCTCCGAGTGGCTGGACGCCGACGCACTGCGGGCCGAGGTCGACTCGCCGACCTTCCTCGCGGGCCTCTGGGACCGCGACGGCGTCGCCATGCTCAATCCGGCGAAGCTGGCCTGGGGTCTCAAGCAGGCCTGCCTCGACCTCGGGGTGCGGATCTACGAGAACACCCGCGGCCTGAAGATGTCCGCGGTCGGGACCGGGATGGCCGTCCAGACCCCCTACGGCACGATCCTCGCCCGCCGGGTCGCCCTGGGCACCAACATCTTCCCCTCGCTGGTCAAGCGGATCCGCCCCTTCACGGTTCCGGTCTACGACTACGCGCTGATGAGCGAGCCGCTGGACGAGGCCCAGCTCGCCGCGATCGGCTGGAAGAACCGGCAGGGGCTCGGCGACAGCGCCAACCAGTTCCACTACTTCCGGATCACCAAGGACCACCGGATCCTGTGGGGCGGGTACGACGCGATCTACCCCTACCGGGGCAGGCTCGACTCCGAGTACGACCACCGCCCCGAGACGTACCTCAAGCTCGCGGAGCACTTCTTCACCGCCTTCCCGCAGCTGGAGGATCTGAAGTTCAGCCACGCCTGGGGCGGCGCCATCGACACCTGCTCGCGCTTCTCCGCCTTCTTCGGCACGGCGCACTCCGGGAAGGTGGCCTACGCGGCCGGCTACACCGGGCTCGGGGTGGGCGCCACCCGCTTCGGCGCGGAGGTGATGCTGGACCTGCTGGACGGGCTCTCCACCGAGCGCACGCGGCTGGAGATGGTGAAGTCCAAGCCGATGCCGTTCCCGCCCGAGCCCTTCGCCTGGACCGGGATCACCCTCACGAAGTGGTCACTGGCCCGCGCCGACCGCCGCGGCGGGCACCGCAACCTGTGGCTCCGGACGCTGGACCGCTTCGGCCTCGGCTTCGACAGCTGAACGCACGCATCACGCACGCGGCCGGGCGCACGCGCCCCGGCGCACACCCGCCGGTCACCGTGTGACCCGATTCACTACCATGGAGTAACGAAACCCGCGTCATAGTCGCGCCCGGCCCCGCTCTCTCCCGGTGAGAACCCTTCACCGCGCACGAGACGAACGGAGGCCGGGCGATGACGTTCCCGGGGGCCAAGACGGCAGTGGAATGGCTGGTATCGGTGGCGCCGGACCCCGATGCCTGCCGGTGGGAGTGGGAGCGCAACCCCCTCGGGGTCGCCCTGCTGCCCGCCGGCCGGCTGTGGGACGTGCTCATCCTGCCCGGGGACCTGGGGCAGATCACCCTCGACGTACTGCGGCTCATCATCGACCGGCCCGGCCCGGTCCTCGCCGACTTCGGCGACTCCCGGACGGGCTTCTTCGTGCCCGCGGGCACCGCGTCCCGCTGGATCGGCACGGGGGTGCGCGGGGCCGGGCGCGGGACCTGGATCGTCGTTCCGTACCCCGGCCGGGCCACCGGCGGGGTGCGCTGGGCGGTGCTCCCGGACGGGGAGGGGACCCTCACCGACCCGGTCGTGCTGGAGCTCGCGATGCACGAGGCGGCGGCGACGGTCGCGGCGTCCGCCCTGGCACCGGCCGGGGAGGGGGAGGGCCGGACGTCTTGACAAGGGCATTGGTCTGGACCATCTTGGGCGCCGCTGTTCCCGTTTCCACAGCCTGACTCCATCCCCCCATGCCCCGGAGGCAGTTGTGCGCAGAACCTGGTCCCTCCTCACGGCCGCCGCCCTGGCCGCGGCCGGATTCCTCGCCGCGGGACCGCCCGCCGCGGCGGCCGACGCCGATCTCGTACGCAACGGCGGCTTCGAGGCCGGTCTCGACGGCTGGAGCTGCTCGGCGGGCAGCGGAGCCGTCGTCACCACACCCGTCCACAGCGGAGGTTCCGCACTCCGGGCCACCCCGGCCGGACAGGACAACGCCCGCTGCTCGCAGAGCGTCACCGTCAAGCCCGACTCCTCGTACACGCTGGCCGCCTGGGTGCAGGGCGCGTACGTCTACCTCGGCGCGAGCGGCACCGGCGCCACCGACGTGTCGACTTGGACGCAGACCCCGGGCGCGTGGAAGCAGCTCACCACCACCTTCCGCACCGGCCCGTCGACGACCTCGGTGACGGTCTACACCCACGGCTGGTACGGCCAGCCCGCCCACCTCACCGACGACCTCACCCTGATCGGCCCCGACCCCGGCGGCCCCGGCCAGCCCCAGCCCCCGGCCGCCCCCACCGGCCTGACGGCCACCGCCACCTCGTCGAGCTCGGTCTCCCTGAACTGGCCGGCGGTGCCCGGAGCCACCTCGTACACCGTCCACCGGGACGGCGCCGCGCCGTTCTCCGTCGCCTCCGCCCCGGCGGCCGTGACCGGCCTCGCCGCGTCCACCACGTACACCTTCCGGGTCAGCGCGGTGAACGCGGCGGGCGCGTCCGCGCAGAGCGCCCCCGCCTCCGCGACCACGACGGGCGGCGGTGGCGGCGGGGGAGGTCTGCCCGCGCACGCGCTGGTCGGCTACCTGCACGCGAGCTTCGCCAACGGCTCCGGCTACGTACGGATGGCTGACGTGCCCGCCTCCTGGGACGTCATCAACCTCGCCTTCGGCGAACCGACCTCGGTGACCTCCGGTGACGTCCGCTTCCGGCTCTGCCCGGTCACCGAGTGCCCGAACGTGGAATCGGAGGCGGAGTTCAAGGCCGCGATCAAGGCCAAGCAGGCCGCCGGCAAGAAGGTGCTCATCTCCATCGGCGGCCAGAACGGCCAGGTACAGCTGGCGACCACCGCCGCCCGCGACACCTTCGTCTCCTCCGTCAGCAAGATCATCGACGAGTACGGGCTCGACGGGCTCGACATCGACTTCGAGGGCCACTCCCTCTCCCTCGCCACCGGGGACACCGACTTCCGGGCCCCCACCACGCCGGTGGTCGTGAACCTGATCTCGGCCGTGAAGACCCTGAAGGCCAAGTACGGCCAGGGCTTCGTCCTGACCATGGCCCCCGAGACCTTCTTCGTCCAGCTGGGCTACCAGTACTACGGCTCCGGCCCCTGGGGCGGCCAGGACCCGCGCGCCGGCGCGTACCTCCCGGTCATCCACGCCCTGCGCGACGACCTCACCCTGCTCCACGTTCAGGACTACAACTCGGGCCCGATCATGGGCCTCGACAACCAGTACCACTCCATGGGCGGAGCCGACTTCCACGTCGCCATGACCGACATGCTGCTCACCGGCTTCCCGGTCGCCGGCAACACCGCCCGCGTCTTCCCGGCCCTGCGCCCGGACCAGGTCGCGATCGGCCTCCCGGCCACGACGAACGCGGGCAACGGCCACACCCCGCCCGCCGAGGTGAACAAGGCCCTGAACTGCCTGACCAAGAAGACGGACTGCGGGAGCTACCAGACCCACGGCACCTGGCCCGCCCTGCGCGGCCTGATGACCTGGTCGATCAACTGGGACCGCTTCGGCGGCTGGGAGTTCAGCCGGAACTTCGACGCCTACTTCGGCGGCTGACCCAGCACCTCCCGCCACAACCGGGCCGGAGCCGCCGACGGCTCCGGCCCGCCCAGCACCGCGAGCGCGTCGCGCAGGTCCAGGGACACGGCCCGCACCCGTGCCGAGGTGGCGCCGTCCCAGCCGCGTACGGCGACCCGCGCCCCGACGGCCCCCGGCCCGCCGGGGTGGACCAGGACGCACGAGGCGGGGCTCCCGATCGCGTGCGCGTAGAGGAACGCCTGGTACAGGTCGCCGGTCGACAGCTTCTTGCCGTCGTAGAGCTTGTACTTCGCGTCGACCGGCAGCCGGAAGGGCTTCCCGTCCCGATCGCCGAGGACCAGGACGTCGGGCCGCACCTCGCTGTAGGGGGTGCGCGTCCTCTCGTCGAAGAGCACCCGCCGGTGCCGGGACTGAGCGTCGACGCGCAGGCCGAGCCCGCCGGCCGCGGCGCCCTCGGTGAGCAGCCGGGTCACGAACTCCTCGAAGAGGCTGTTCATGTCCACGAGGAACGCCCGGGACGACAGCGGCCCCGAGGCGAAGAGCCCTTCGACGCCGCCCCCGGAGAGCAGCAGCTCGGCCCATTGGTGGGCGGCCCGGTAGTGGGCGTTGTGCCGGTGGTACTCCAGTCCGGCGACGAGCGTCCGCAGGTCCCCGAGCGGCGTGGGCGCCAGCGGCGCGAACTGCGCGGCGGCCCGCCGCGCGCGGGCCCGTACCCGGGGGAGCCGGGCGGTGCGGGCGGCCCGCTCCAGGGCGGCCGAGCACAGCCGGTTGTCGGGGATGTCCGCGTCGTGCTCGTCGAAGCGGCAGGCGAGGCGGTCGAGGCGGCCGTGGTGCCGCAGGAGCTGGCGGTCCGCCAGCAGCCGGCCGCGTACGGCGGGCAGGTCGTCCTCCCGGGTGAGGTAGTCCCGCCGGACGCCCCGGCGCAGCAGCCCCTCGCCGTGCTCGGTGACCATGAGCGCCACGAGGTCGCGGAGGTCCGGGTCGCCCGCCGTCAGATCCTGGTCGGACGGCAGGAGGCGCCCGGTCCCGCCCCGGGCGTAGTCCAGCATCCGCAGGACGTCGAGGCCGCTCCCGAGGTACTTGGGCAGGACCCGGATCTCGCACGCCTCCAGCCGCACCACCCCGACGTGGGAGGTGGCCTCCACCTCGATCCCGCCCCCGGCGGGCTCCCGGACGCGCAGCATGCCGTCGAGTGCGCCGTCGGCGAGCAGCAGCCGGTCCGCCGGAGTGAGGCGGGCCTCGGGGAACAGTCGGGAGCCGTACTCATTCAGGCTGAGTCGCATGGGCCTTGACCTGGAGTTCCTCGTACAGGGCGGACACGAGCTTCTCGTCGTCGAGATCCCGGGGCGTGTGCGCCACGGGATCGATCACGGCGGTGCCGAGGAAGCCCGCCAGCAGGCCGTAGTCGTCGTAGGCGTACTCCTGGAGCAGCGGCAGGATCTCGTCGCGGATCACGGCCGCCAGCTCCTCGGGGGTGCTGACGGGCTCCCCGCCGGGCAGCAGGAAGGCCTGGCCGATCTGCTTCTCGCGGTCGAGGCCGGCGCGGATACGGGCGTTGAGCTCGGTGAGGAAGACCTTCAGGTCGAGCTGTCCCACCACGGCGTCGGTCAACGGTTCCGTGTTCGGCAGCAGCTCCAGGAAGGCGAAACGGCGGCGGATCGCCGAGTCGAGCATCCGGATCGAACGGTCGGCCGTGTTCATCGTCCCCAGCAGCTGGACGTTGGGCGGTACGGAGAAGTGATCGCCGCTGAGCGGGAGCGTGACGGTGTACCCCCGCTTGTCCTTCTCCAGCAGGGTGATCAGCTCACCGAAGATCTTGGGCAGGTTGCCGCGGTTGAGCTCGTCGACGAGGACCAGATAGGTGTGGCCGGGATCCCGCTCGGCCCGCGCGCACACCCGCTTGAACACGCCGTCCCGCACCTCCAGCGAGAGGCCCGCCGCCCCCTTCACGGGGCGCAGGCCCTCGATGAAGTCCTCGTAGCCGTAGTTGGGGTGGAAGGTGACCATGGTGAGCCGGTCCGCCTCGACGAGCGCCCGGTGCGTCGCCCGGAAGGCCTCCTCGCCGGGTTCGGCGTACGGATGGACCCCGGGGAGGTCGTCCGCGAGCTCGCCGACGCGGCGGACGGCGTAGCGCAGGGCCTCGTACGTCTTGCCGGTACCGGGCGGCCCGTAGAGGACCGCCTGCCCGCGCCGGTCGAGGGCGTCCCCGATGCGCCGGAGAACCGGGTCGAGCGGGGTGCCGTCCGCCACCGGCTCGGCGGGCGCCTCCTCCTGGCCGGCGGCGGCCAGGCTCTTCGAGCGGGCCTTCGCGATCCTCTCCCACACCGCCGGCTTGACCTCCGCCAGGAACCCCGGCCGCCAGGTCACGGGCGGCTCCAGGGTCGTCGCGTACGACTCGTCCCACTGCACCGAGACGGTGTGGCGGGGCTCGCTGCCGTCGGGGTCCCAGTGGTACCCGTCGTCGGTGACCCGGCCGACACCGAGGACCCGGGTGTTCCCGGAGGTCGCCACGACGCGGTCGCCGGGGCGCAGGACGAGCAACTCCCACAGGTCCGTCAGGCCCGGGCGGCCGGCGCAGGCCTCGGCGAACTCCTCACGGTCGGCGAACCGGTGCAGGTCGCCCACGTCGTCCCCGTCCGTCGCGACGGCGATGTGGCCGTGCGCCGGCCAGTCCGGCCACACCTGCGCCGCGGCGTCGATCCGTACGGTCCGGGGCGCGCTCAGCGGCGGCGCCCACCACAGGAGGAAGCGGGCGGCGAGATCCGGCGACCAGCCGGAGGAGACGCCGGTGCGCTCGAACAGCTCCTTGAGATGGGACTTCCGCTCGAACGGGCGCATCTGCGGTACCGGGCCGTCGGCCAGCAGCGCCACGAAGTGGCGGGCGAGGTTGTCCGCGTAGAGGGGCAGCACGGACCCTCCGGCGTAGACGTGCAGGGTCTTGGCGATCACGGTGTTGCCGGCCCGGACGGCGGCCATGGAGTCGATGTCGCCGACGCGGCCGTCGCGGGCGGCGCGGACGGCCTCCACGATGCCGGCGCGCACGGCCGTCCAGGCCTCGCCGGCGTCCTTGTAGCGGGAGTCGTGCCACCAGGAGCCGTCGGTACGGCGGTAGACGAGGTGCTTCATGGCGGAGCCGCCGGTGATGCTGCCGAGCCGGGCGCTGCCGTACTCGATCACGTACGAGTACGTGTCGTTCCCGCTGCCCTGCCCGAGCGCGTAGCGCTCCAGGGGCAGCTGCTCCCAGTCGGCGAACGGGAACCGGCCGCGGATGAGCTCGGCCTCCCGCTCCGCGGCCTCGGCGGCGGCGCGGTGGCGCTCGGCGTCGAACACCTCGGCCGCCCACTCGACGGGGCAGTAGGGCAGCAGATCCGCGCGGGCGGCGCTCACCGGGCGCAGGACGCAGGAGCAGAGGCCGTCGAGCGGCTGGTTCTGGGAGTTGACCAGACCGATCCCGCGCGCGAACGCGGCCGGGTCGACCGCGTCGAGCAACCGCCACCAGAGCAGGCCCTCGGGATCATCGGGGAAGGTCTTCAGTTCGGCGGAATCCGTCAGGTGGCCGCACGCCGGATCGTGATGGATCTTGCGGCCGTGGACCGGGAGCAGGATCCTGCCGTCCGACAGGGTCACTTCGTGCGGTCGGCCCCCGACCGTGAGCGCGTACTTCCGCGGCTGCGACTGCTCTTCCCCCACCGGATCCCCCTCGGTTGACGACCGGAACGACCGTACGCCCCCGCCCAGGCCACGCCGAGCAGCAGGGGTGTGCACATCAGGAGGCTGGCCGCCACGTCCAGGGGCCAGTGCCAGCCGCGCAGGATCAGCCCGGCGGCCGTGGCGGCCGTGAGGGCGAGGGCGGCGGCCGTCGGCCAGGGGCGGCGGGTGTACGGGCGGACCAGCAGGGCCGCGCCGATGTAGGCGACGGCCGCGGTCGCGGTGTGGCCCGAGGGGAAGTAGCCGGCGGCCCAGGGTTCCAGGGGGCCCGGCCGGGCGGTCCACTCCTTGAACGGGATGACCAGGGCCGGGACCAGGGCCATGGCCAGGCCCGCGGCTGCGGCGGCGAGGCGCCGGCCGCGCCGGACGGCGTAGGCCATGGCGAGGGCGAGGACGGGCACGGCGACCGGGATGTTGCCGAGGTCCGAGAGGCGTTCGGTGACGGAGTCCGGGACCGTGTGCACCAGGGCGCGGCTCAGCTCGTGATCCGGCGTCAGCAGCGGGCCGGAGACCAGCACCTGCCAGGTGATCAGGGAGAAGAGGAGGCCGCAGAGCGCGGCGGTCAGGAGAGGAGTGGCCGGCCGTCCCGGAACAGGGGGGGTGGTTCCGGGACGGCCGCCCGGACCGGGTTGCCGCACGCCCCGGGGGGTTTGGGGCGAACGGCTGTCCGATCGGTGAGGAGTGTGCGCGAACGCATGCCCAATACGGTGCTGGGGAAGCCCGGTACTGGTGTCGCCCTCGGTTTCCCGTGAGCGGGGTGTCTCACTCATCTGCAGAAACCGTACGGCAGCGAAAGGGGGACCGACAGCAGGATCGCGTTCCCGCCATCGGCCCCCCACAGCTTCTTCACAGCGTCCGCCCGTTACCGCCGGTAGGGAGGGGGCGCTGCGCTCGGACGTTCTAGCCGTCCGCTCAGACGTCCGCTCGGACGTCCGCTCAGACGTCCGTGCCGATGGCGGCGAACGCGGCCTCGATGAGGTCCAGGCCCTCGTTCAGCAGGTCCTCGCCGATGACGATCGGCGGGAGGAAGCGGAGCACGTTGCCGTAGGTGCCGCAGGTGAGGACGAGCAGGCCCTCCGCGTGGCAGGCCTTGGCGAGCGCGCCGGCCGCCTCCGGGAACGGGGTCTTGGAGACCGGGTCCTTCACGAGCTCGATCGCGATCATGGCGCCGCGGCCGCGGATGTCGCCGATGATGTCGTACTTCTCCTGCATGGCCGTCAGGCGGGCCTTCATGACGGACTCGATCTTCTTCGCCGCGGCGTTGAGGTCGAGCTCCTTCATGGTCTCGATGGAGCCGAGCGCACCGGCGCACGCCACCGGGTTGCCGCCGTAGGTGCCGCCCAGGCCGCCCGCGTGGGCGGCGTCCATGATCTCGGCGCGGCCGGTCACGGCGGCGAGCGGCAGACCGCCCGCGATGCCCTTGGCGGTGGTGATCAGGTCCGGGACGATGCCCTCGTCCTCGCACGCGAACCACTGGCCGGTGCGGCAGAAGCCGGACTGGATCTCGTCGGCGACGAAGACGATGCCGTTCTCGTTGGCGAACTTCACGATCGCGGGCAGGAAGCCCTTGGCCGGCTCGATGAAGCCGCCCTCGCCGAGGACCGGCTCGATGATGATCGCGGCGACGTTCTCGGCGCCGATCTGCTTGGTGATCTGGTCGATCGCCTGGGCGGCGGCCTCGGGGCCGCAGTTCTCGGCGCCGGTGGGCCAGCGGTATCCGTAGGCGACCGGGACGCGGTAGACCTCGGGGGCGAACGGACCGAAGCCCTGCTTGTACGGCATGTTCTTCGCCGTCAGCGCCATCGTCAGGTTGGTGCGGCCGTGGTAGCCGTGGTCGAAGACGACTACGGCCTGGCGCTTGGTGTACGAGCGGGCGATCTTGACGGCGTTCTCGACGGCCTCGGCGCCGGAGTTGAACAGGGCCGACTTCTTCGCGTGGTCGCCGGGGGTCAGCTCGGCGAGGGCCTCGCAGACCTCGACGTAGCCCTCGTACGGGGTGACCATGAAACAGGTGTGGGTGAAGTCGGCGAGCTGCGCGGAGGCGCGGCGCACGACGGCCTCGGCGGAGGCGCCGACCGAGGTCACGGCGATGCCGGAGCCGAAGTCGATCAGGCGGTTGCCGTCGACGTCCTCGATGATGCCGCCGCCCGCGCGGGCCGTGAAGACGGGCAGGACGGAGCCCACGCCGCCGGCCACCGTCTGGAGGCGGCGGGCCTGCAGCTCCTGCGACTTGGGGCCGGGGATCGCGGTGACGATCTTGCGCTCCTGCGGGACAGCGGTCATAGAGGGCTCCTGGGGGGTGTTTTCGGACGCACTTGTGTCTTTGTCCGCAGGCTAGGCCCGGGGGAGGGGGTCCTGCATGCTCCGTTCGGTAGTGATCTCCGCGTGTCCTTGTCCGCGACGGCCATAGGAAGGATGTGCCGCGCATCTTGTGGATCATGGCCAGGTGCGGGTCCAAGGCCCCTGCCGGGCACTAGATTGAGCGCCGCAGCGCAGGGCACGGGCAGGGGGCAGGGGTTCATGGACACCGACGGTGCGTACGAGGGACAGGCGACCCGCGCAGGTCACGTACCGAGACCTGCCGGCGCCCCGACGCACCCTCCGAAGCCCAGCCATGCCCCCGGCAGGGGACCGACTCTCGCCGACTGGCTGCGTACGGCCCGCCCGGCCGCCGAGCCGGGCGTCTGGAGGTACGGTCACACCCCGCGCGCGGCTGTGGAGGCCGCGCAGACCCCGGACCGGGCCCTGGCCAGTGGCGCCGTCATCTCCTTCCTGGCCTGCGTCCTCGTCTGGTCCCTCATGCGCAACACCTACATCCCGTTCTGGGACGCTCCGCTGAACCTCTTCACCCCCGACAGCTGGTACTCCGCGAACGGCGAGCCCGTCATGGGGACGGGCGGGATGCGGGCCAAGCCGATCTACGAGCTGCTCTTCGTCTCGGCACTCCTCTACGGCTTCGGCCGACTCGGGAGCTGGCGGACCGCCTGGAACCGCCTGGTCGTCGCGCGCGGCCCCTGGGTTCAGGCCCTCGCGGTCCTCCCCCTCGCCTACGTCACCCTCCTGCTCGTCGACAACCACCAGCTGCCGATCCGCCAGCTGGTCTTCGCGTTCCTGCCGTACACCTCCGACCCGGCGGCCAACCTCGAGCTCGACAACGCGGCGAAGACCACGATCGACGTGGCCGTACTCCTGGCCTTCGCCTGGCTCGGCGGCGCGCTCCGGTTGGTGCGCCGCCTCCGCCCGGCCCCTTCGACGGCTGGACCGGCCCCGGACCGCACCGGGCCGTCCTCGGCCGAGGAACCGGCTGAGGACCCCGCGCGGTGGCCGGAGTTGCGGGGGGTTGGGTTGGGGGAGGTGGCCGAGAGGCTGGAGGGGGAGGCCGGGGCCGGGCGGATGAACGACGTGGACTACGCGCGGATCCGGCGGGCCTGGGATTCCGTGCGGGTCGACCCCTCCCGGATGCGGGCCTTCGCCGAGGCCGTGCGCGACAAGGGCGCCGGGGCCTGCGTGCACCCGTCCGGCGCGCGGGACCTGCCCGTGCGCGCCGCCCGGCACGATCTGCTGGCCCGGCAGGTGCTGCTCGGCACCGTCGAGGACGGCGCGCGCAACCCGTACGCCCGCCGCGGCACCGGATTCGCCCTCGACCCCGACGTGCTCGGCACCTCGCTCCTCGCCGTCGGCCCCTCCGGCAGCGGCAAGACCCAGCGCCTGGTGCGGCCCGTCGTCGAGTCCCTCATGCTGCAGGCGCTCGCCGGCCAGGCCGCCGTCGTCGCCGTCGGCGCGGCCGGAGCCCCGCTCGGGCCGGACACCGGCTACGACGTCGTGGTCCGCATCGGCGACCCCGCCTCCGTCTACGACCTCGACCTCTACGGCGGCGCCACCGACCCCGACGAGGCCGCCACCCTGCTCGCCGACGCCTTCGTCGGGGACGTCCCCGGGATCGACGTGCGCCGGGCCGCGACCGCCCTGGCCCAGCTCCTCGGCCCGTTCCGGGCGGCGTACGGCCGCTTCCCCGCCGTTCCCGAGCTGCGCGAGCTCCTCGACCAAGCGCCCGCCGCCTTCGACGCCCTGCGCCGCGACCTCGCCGGTCAGCACGCGATGCTGCGCGAGCTCGACGCCCGGACCCGCCAGCACGGGGCCCACAGTGACCCCGGACCGGCCCTCGCCGACCGGGTGGCCCTGCTGGACCGGCCCGCCTTCGCCGGGTTCTTCGACACCACCGGGCAGGGGCAGCCGTTCTCGCTGCGCGCCCTGGAACACCCGCTGCGCGTCCGCGTCGACCTGCCCGAACGCGGGCACGCCGACGCCTCCCGGATCCTGGCCCGGCTGCTGCTCGCCCAGTTCAACGCCGCGGCGGCCGCCCGCACCGACCGCTCCCTCTTCGCCTTCCTCGCCCTCGACGACGCCTCGCAGACCCTGACCGCGGAGACCGTGCGGGGCGTCCAGCGGCTGCGCTCGGCGCACGCCGGCGTACTGCTCACGCTGCGCACGCTGGACGACGTACCCGAGGCGCTGCGGACGCCGCTGCTCGGGGCGGTCGGCTGCCGCGTGGCCTTCTCCGGGGTCACCACCTGGGACGGCAAGCGCTTCGCCGAGGCCTGGGGCACCGAGTGGGTGGAGACCCGCGACGTCACCCACCGCACCGTCTTCGCCGACCAGCCGCTGACCCGCGCCATGCACGCCTTCCGCAAGCTCGTCACCGGCAAGGCGGTCACCACCGACGCGGTGACCGTCCGGCAGGTGGAGCGGGAGCGGTGGTCCGCCTCGGACCTGGCGCACGCCGTGCCGCCCGGGCACGCGGTGCTGTCGCTGACCTCGGTGCGCGGGGAACGGGCGGCTCCGCTGCTGGTCCGACTGGCTGAGGGCGGGGTCGGCCCGGCGGCCTGACCCGCGCCCCGACCCGTACGGGGTGGCAGAATCGAGGGGAGCCGTTCATACGTTAAGGCGAAAAGTGCCCGCGGCTGCTCTGTTCCTCTGCTGCTCTGCTCTTCCCTTCTGCTCCTCCGCTTCCGCTCCGCTCCTCCGCTCCCGCCCCCAGCGCCCCGTGCCCGCCGCCCCCTCCCGCTAAGGCCCCTGGTAACCGATGCCGCTCACCCTCGCCTCACTCGTCCAGCACTCGGCGCTCAAGCTCGGTGTCCGGGCGGGGGAGGGCCGCCTGGACACCCCCGTGCGCTGGGCCCACGTCAGCGAGCTCGCCGACCCCGTCCCGTACATGGAGGGCGGCGAGCTGCTCCTGATCACCGCGATGAAGCTGGACGCGGAGGACCCGGAGGAGATGCGCCGCTACGTACGCCGGCTCGCCGCGGCCGGGGTCGTCGGCATCGGCTTCGCGATCGGCGTGAACTACGAGGACATTCCCGAGGCGCTGGTCGAGGCGGCCCGCACCGAGGACATGCCGCTGCTGGAGGTGCCGCGCCGGACCCCCTTCCTGGCGATCAGCAAGGCCGTCTCCGCGGCCCTCGCCGCGGACCAGTACCGGGCCGTGACCGCCGGTTTCGAGGCACAGCGCGAGCTGACCCGGGCCGCCCTCTCCGCCGACGGGCCCGCCGAACTGCTGGCGAAGCTGGCGGCGCACGTGCACGGCTGGGCGGCGCTGTACGACACCTCGGGCGCCGTCGTCGCGGCCGCCCCCGACTGGGCCGCGCGCCGCGCCGCCCGGCTGACCCCCGACGTGGAGCGGCTGCGCGAGCGGCCGGCGCCCGCCAGTGCGGTGGTCGGCGGCTCCGAGGACCGCGTCGAACTCCAGTCCCTGGGCACGGGCCGGCGGGCGCGCGGCGCGCTCGCCGTCGGCACCGGGGCCCCGCTGGGCACCGCCGAGCGGTACGCCGTCCACTCCGCGGTCGCACTGCTGACCCTCACCACCGAGCGGTCGCGCTCGCTGCACGACGCCGAGTCCCGGCTGGGCGCGGCGGTGCTGCGGATGCTGCTGGCGGGCGAGGCGGAGCACGCGCGGTCGGTGGCCGGGGACCTGTACGGGAACCTGCTGGAGGCACCGTTCCGGCTGATCGTCGCCGAGCCGGCGCTGCCCGGGACGGCGCAGCCGGAGGGCCTGGCCCTGCTCGCCGACGCCGTGGAGTCGGCGGCCGCCCGCACGGGGGAGGCGCTGCTCGTGGTCCCGGAACCGGGGCGGCTGATGGTGCTGGCCTCCGACGCGGGTCCGGCCGTACAGGCGTGCGTGGACCACGCGGAGGCACTGGAGTCCCGGCGCGGCCTGGACGCGGCCGGGCCCGAGCCGGACGAACTGGTGGTCGGCCTGTCCGCCCCGGCCGGTCCGGACGGCGTGGCGGCGGCCCTCAAGCAGGCCGACCAGGCGCTCGCCGTGGCCCGCCGGCGAGGGCGGCCGATGGTGGAGCACGAGGACATGGCGGCGGGCTCGGTCCTGCCGCTGCTGGCCGACGACGCCGTACGGGCCTTCGCGGACGGCACCCTGCGCGCGCTGCGGGAGCACGACGCGACCGGCCGCGGCGACCTGGTGGCCTCGCTGCAGGCGTGGCTCTCGCGCCACGGCCAGTGGGACGCGGCCGCCGCCGACCTCGGCGTGCACCGGCACACCCTGCGGTACCGGATGAAGCGGGTCGAGGAGATCCTCGGCCGCTCCCTGGAGGACCCGGACGTCCGCATGGAGCTCTGGCTCGCCCTCAAGGCCACCTCGGCCCCGTCGTAGCCGGCAGCCCGGCAGCCCGGTAGCCCCGACGCGCCTTCAGGCCGGCCGGGCGGGAGCCGGTCCCGGCGGGGCGACAGTGACAAAGCGGCGAAGCCCGACGACCCGCCGCTCCATCAGGGACAAACGCCGAAACGCCGGCGGAGTCCTACGGTGGAGGGGACAAGCCCACCGCACACATCCGAAGGGCCGGGATTCGCATGACTTCCACCCACGCCTTCTGGCTCGCCGGCCGCCAGGCCACCGGCGAGGACAGCTTCGACGTCCACTCTCCGTGGGACGGCCGGATCGTCGGCACCGTCAGCGTGCCCACCGACGAGCAGGTCGAAGAGGCCGTGGCCGCGGCGTACGCCGTGACGGCGGAATTCTCCGTGACCCCCGCCCACGTACGGGCCGCCGCCCTGGACCACGTGTCCAAGCGGCTCGCCGAGCGCACCGAGGAGATCGCCCAGCTGATCTCCGCCGAGAACGGCAAGCCCATCAAGTGGGCCCGCGGTGAGGTCGGCCGTGCGGTGTCCGTGTTCCGCTTCGCCGCCGAAGAGGCCCGCCGCTTCAACGGCGGAGAGGCCCAGCGCCTCGACACCGACGCCGGCGGCGTCGGCCGGCTCGCGCTGACCCGCCGCTTCGTCAAGGGTCCGGTCCTCGGCATCGCGCCGTTCAACTTCCCGCTGAACCTGTGCGCCCACAAGGTGGCCCCGGCCATCGCCGTCGGCGCGCCGATCATCCTCAAGCCGGCCCCGGCCACCCCGCTCTCCGGGCTGATCCTGGGCGAGCTGCTCGCCGAGACCGACCTCCCGGCCGGTTCCTGGTCGGTCCTGCCGGTCGCGAACGACAAGATGCCCGCCCTGGTCAAGGACGAGCGCCTGCCCGTCATCTCCTTCACCGGCTCCGACACCGTCGGTTACGCCATCCAGCAGTCGGTGCCCCACAAGCACTGCACGCTGGAGCTCGGCGGCAACGCCGCGGCCGTGGTCCTGGACGACTGGTCCTCCGAGGCCGACCTCGACTGGGCCGCGACCCGCATCGCGACCTTCTCGAACTACCAGGCCGGCCAGTCCTGCATCTCCGTGCAGCGCGTGATCGCCGACGCCTCCGTCTACGACAGCCTCGTCGAGAAGGTCGTCGCGAAGGTCCAGGCACAGGTCACGGGCGACCCGTCCGACTCCGCCACCGACGTCGGCCCCCTCGTCTCCGAGGCCGCCGCCCAGCGTGTCGAGTCCTGGGTCGACGAGGCCGTGTCCGCCGGAGCCAAGCTGCTCACCGGTGGCAAGCGCGAGGGTGCCTCGTACGAGCCCACCGTGATCGCGAACGTGCCCGACGGCGTCAAGCTGGCCACCGAGGAGGTCTTCGGCCCGGTCCTGACCCTCCAGCGGGTCGAGAACACCGACGAGGCCTTCGCCGCGGTGAACGACTCGAAGTTCGGTCTGCAGACCGGCGTCTTCACCCGGAACATCCAGACGGCGTTCCGCGCCCACCGCGAGCTCGAGGTCGGCGGCGTGGTCGTCGGCGACGCGCCGTCCTACCGCGCCGACCAGATGCCGTACGGCGGCGTCAAGCAGTCCGGTGTGGGCCGCGAGGGCGTCCGCTACGCGATGGACGACTACACGTACGAGCGGGTCCTGGTCCTCACCGGCCTCGACATCTGATCTCGTACGGCCACAAGGCCGACGGCCGGAGCCCACTGTGCGGGGGCTCCGGCCGTCTTTTTCGTGTCCGGTGTCAGTTCTCCTCGAAGCCGCTGTCCTCGAACTTCAGCTGGACGGCGTTCTCGCGGACGGTGCGCACCTGCTGCTCCGTGAACCCGTCGGCGGTGGTCGCGGTGATCTCGATGCGGACCTCCAGCCGTACGCCGTCGGCGGCTTCGAGGTGCGCGAGCACCTCCTGCTGGATGTTGGCGAAGTCCGCGGCCGGGCGGTTCGGGTTGAGGGTCTTGACGCCCCAGAACCTCCGCGCGGCCTTCCTGGCCGCCGGCATCGGGGGCTGGGGGCCGGCGCCCGCCGGGCGCGGGGTGACGGTGCCCGGCTGCGGGGTGCCCGTCCCGCCGTGGCCGGCGCCCTCCGCCGGGAGGACCGGCTCGGCCGGCGGGGTGGCGACGACCCGGGCACGCTGGGTCACCGCGCGTCCCGGTTGGACGAGGAGCGTGTCGTCGGTGACGAAACCGGGTTCGGGCTCGTCACCGTGGATCCACAGGTTGCGGTACTCGTCGGCGCTCTCGTCGTAGCCGTCGGCGAGGGCGAACGCGTCCTGCTGCCACAGCAGGACGTCGGCGGCGCTCAGCACGGCCTGTTCGAGCACCTGCCGGTTGGGCAGGCGCTTCAGGTACGGGTACTGCGTGTACCAGGACCACAGGTCGCCGAACCGCACGTGCCCCTTGCCCCAGGCGTTGGCCAGGGCGCCGTCGAGGGCCATGCGCACGAGCGTGGCCCCCAGCACGGGGGTGATCCACCCCTTGGCCTTGAGCGCCGCGGTGACGCGCTCGGCCAGCGGCCCGCCGTCCTTGGCGACACGGGTGAAGGAGATGGTCGGCTTCTGGCCGGGCACCTCGGTCGGGACCAGCGCCGCGGTGAAGGCCGCGCGGACGCGGTCGTCGACGGCCGCGTCCAGCTGGCGGGCCCGGGTGACGGACTGCTTGCGCTGCTGGGCGCTGAGTTCGAGCTCCTCGGCCTCGTCGGCGATGGACTGCCAGGCCCGGTACTCGCGCACCACCCCGTCGAGCTCGGGGTAGGTCTCGCGGTCGGCGGCGACCATGACCAGCATGTTGCGCCGCTGCCGCTGCCCGTTGCCGGCCTCCCTCAGGAGGCGCTCGGCGAAGTCCGCGGCGGTGGAGGCGTCCTTGCCCCAGGTGAACCTCGGGTGCAGCACCACGAGCTTGAGGACCTCGGAGTCGGGGATGTCCCCGGTGTCGAGGGGCGCGGCGTGCACGGCGCCGAAGGACGCCTTGGGCGCCTTGGCCATGGCGCCCAGGCGTTCGACGATCGTGGCGTGCACGTCGGCCTCGCCGTAGCCGGCGGCCCGGTCGGCCGCCACCCGGGAGACCGAGGCCGCCAGGTCGTACCAGGAGCGGTCGCCGTCCTCGTAGAAGTACGTGGCCCGCTGGCCCAGCAGGGCGCGGGCGTCACCGATGTGGTTGATGACGTCGCCGGGTACCGCGGTGCCCAGGCGCAGCTGCTGCATGTCGACGCCCTTGTGCGCCGAACGCAGCGTCGGGACGGTC
Organism: Streptomyces sp. NPDC048424; assembly: GCF_040651555.1. Taxonomy (NCBI): domain Bacteria; kingdom Bacillati; phylum Actinomycetota; class Actinomycetes; order Kitasatosporales; family Streptomycetaceae; genus Streptomyces; species Streptomyces sp. NPDC048424. The sequence continues at coordinate 89,702 of NZ_JBEZKE010000027.1, forward strand.
GCGATGAACACCGACCGGGCCACGCGCCGGGTCAGCGCCCGCTGCCCGAACGAGGGACGCTCGCGGTCGATCTGGACCGGGGTGGCCCCCTCGCCGTCGACGTCCTTGTCCACCACCGGCTTCCAGTTGTCGTCGAGGTACTTGGTGATCTCGCTGAAGACCTGGGTGTCGTGGACGGGCACAGCGCCCGGCGTGATGAGCGGTGTGGTGTCGTTGGCCGCCCACAACGCGTTGATGACCACGCTCATCAGACGCAGCACACCGCGGGTGCGCTGGAACTTCGGCAGCGTCGACCAGTCCTCGTAGAGCCGGTCGAACAGCTCGGGATGGATCGGGTACGCCGCGCGGATGCGCTGCTCGTACTCGCCGGTGGTCGTCTCGCGCGGGAAGAACCCGGTGTTCTCCTGGTAGTACTTCACGTACTGCTTGGCCACGGCGGAGATGTCCGCGAGGGCCACGGCATCCGGTTCTTCGAACAGGCGCCGGCGCACGATCTCGAAGGACTCGATGTTGTTCGCCGGGCGCCAGTCGTCGGCGTTGCGGCCGATGGTGTGCTGCAGGGTCTCCAGGGCGACGTGCCCGTTGGGGCCGCCCACCTCCAGCGCCGAGCCGCCTCCGCCGTTGTCCAGGGAGTCGGAGGCGGGGATGGAGACCACGAGCATGACGCCCGGAACGGACTTGGCCATCTCGGTCAGGTGCTGGGCGAAGGTGTGCTGCGTGGCGAAGGATCCGCCGGGCAGGTCGTCGCGCCCCACCAGCTGGCGGGCGTAGGCCACCCACTCGTCGATGAGGATCAGCACGCTCTTGCCGTCGGCGACGACGTCGCGCACGACGGCGTCCAGGGCGTCACCCGGATCGGTGCCGGTGGCATCGGCCATCGCGATGCGGTCGTACGCCGCGCGCCCGCCGAGCTGCCAGGCCAGCTCCCCCCAGATCGTGCGGACCCGGGTGCCGTCGTCCTTGACGATCGGCTGGCTCGGGGAGAGCTTCGTGCCCACCAGGGTGACCCGCCGCACGTCCAGGGACCGCAGCGGGTCGTCCTCGGCCGCGGGCAGGGCGGCGTGCACGACGTCCTGCACGCCCTGGGACAGCGCGCTCGTGGCCAGTCCCTCGGAGAACAGGTGGTACAGGGCCAGCATCGAGTGCGTCTTGCCGCCACCGAACTGGGTCTGCAGGTTCACCACCGGGCTCGCCCCGGCGTCCCCGGAGAGGCGCTTGAGCGCCCGGGTCAGCAGGTCGGACAGACCGCTGGTGAGGTAGGTGCGGGAGAAGAACTCGGCCGGGTCCAGGTACTCGGGCGCCGCCGTGTGGCCATGGGCCACCGCGTACAGGTCGGCGGCGAACTCGGCGGCGGAGAACTGCCCGCGGATCACGTCGGCGTGCGGCCGGATGACCTCGCGCCACGGCTTGATCGCCGTACCGGCCAGCATGCCGGCCACCCTGACCGCCTGCGCCTCGCGCATCAGCCGGTTGCGGGTCTGCTTCTCGAAGACCTCCCGCTGGTGCTCCATGCGCATCTTCGCCACCGCGTCGGCCTCGTCAGCGGCGCCGATCACCGTCAGCAGACGCTCGATCGTGTCCAGCGCACGGTAGGTGTCGTCCGAGGAGAACTTCTGACCGTGGTGCGCCGCGTTCGCGGTCTCCCGCAGCTCGGAGGCGAGTGCGGACTGCGGGCGGGAGAGGTCCTTCTCGAAGACCTTCCAGCGCTCGGTGACGACGCGCAGCAGGAACCGCACGTCCTCCCGCGAGTACGTCTTGGCCGCACCGAACTTGGCCGTGTCCTCGGCCGAGATCAGCTCGATCCAGTCCTTCCCGGCCGGAGCCTGGGCGGACATGCGCGTGTCGACCCACGGACGCATGCCCTCCAGCAGCTGGTCGAAGCTGCGCAGTACCTTCTCGTTGTTCGTCAGCGCCATCAGATCTCCTCCCCAAAGAGCATCTCGGCCACAGCGGCCGGGCGGATCGTGGTCGACGTCGCGGAGACGTCCGCCCACGCGCCGCCGAGCCCGTTGAACAGGCCGGCGGTCGAGGAGTCCTGGGACTCCATCAGTTCGTACAGGCGGGTGGCCAGACGGTTGACCTCGTCCAGGTCCACCCTGCCCTTCACCTCGGACATCAGCCGGGCGGCGTCCTCGCGCCCCTCGGTCGCGTACGCGCGCGCCAGGTGGCAGGTGACCTCCCACAGCGACAGCCGGTCGTCGTGGGCCGGCACCCACCGCGGGTCCAGGTCCTGCGGTTTGACCAGGGCGACCTTCCCGGCGCCGGAGGTGAGGGTTCCGCCGCGGGCGATCCCGTCCACCGACAGGCCCAGCGGTACGGCCAGCGACTCGGCGTCACCGTACGGGCGCGTGTCCCAGCCGTAGGAACGGAACCAGTCCAGGCAGAAACGGGTGTCGGCGTCCAGCTCGGCGTCGTGCTCGTTCTGCAGCGAGTCGAAGGTCTGGTTGATCAGCGCCAGCGCGGTCTTCACCGACATCGTGGAGCCGTCGTCCTCCAGCACCCGGGAGAACCGGGAGAACACGGCCATGCCGGGGCCGAGGATCGTCTGCCGCAGGTCCGCGGGCGCGATGGCGCCCTCGCGGATCCGGGGCAGCGCCTCGTCCAGCTCGGCGTGCAGCGCCGCCAGGAACCCCGTGCGGTCCGTCGCGGGGGCGGTCGTCTCGCGGGGCCGCAGGGCCAGCACGATCGAGGAGGCGAGGGCGTTGGTGCCCACCGAGATCATCCGGCCGCCGCGCTCCGAACGGACGGGCCACGTCGCGGTGATGGTCCAGCCGTTGCGGACCATGCCCTCCAGGAAGGTGGACCACCCGGTGGAGGCGACGCCCTCCTTCTCCAGCTCGGCCTGCTTGAAGGCGTAGAAGACGGTGATGGGGTAGTCGGGCGAGGCAGTCTCCCGGGCGTGCGCGAAGACGTGCTGGAACCCGTTCTCGAAGAACTCCTCCGCGTTCTCCTTGCTCCCGTGCCGGTACGGGTTCGCGACGAGCTCCTCCGCCTTGGGAACGAGCATCGTCTGGAACAGGTCCGGGTGGATGCCGCGCAGGGACCGGCGCAGCCAGACGTAGAAGAAGTCCGACAGGTCGGAGTACCCGATGTTGTCGTAGTAGGGAGGGTCCGTCGACACGAGGAGGCCCGTGTAGTCACGGCCGGCCGCGTCCGCCTGGGTGACCGTGCCGTGCGTGGACGCGGGAAGCATGTCCAGGGCCCGGGACACCCAGGTCGCGCTCCACTCGATGTCACACGGTCCCTTGCAGAACGTGTTCCCCTCGGCGAAGTCCCAGAGCATGGGCAGTGCGTGCCGGGAGAACGTGTCGGAGACGCTCTCCTTCGAGGGCGCGGAGTTCCAGCGGCACAGCGACGAGTTGGTGGAGGACAGGCGGCTCACCGCCTGGCCGAGGTACGTGGCGACCGCGTCCGCGTACGCCTCGGCCCCCGTACCGCCCTGCGCCAGCCGCTCTCCTGCGGGCAGACCCGCGGCGAGGGCGTCGGCGAGCACCTGCTCGCGGGCCTCGCCGATGAGGTCGGTGAAGGTCATCAGCGTGGTGAGCTGACGGTCGGTGAACAGGTCGGAGAACTCGGTCAGGCCGTACTGGGGCGGCGAGAACCAGCGCGGGTTCGTCGCGATGGACCCCATGGGCGCGTCGTCCGGCCGCGGGACCTCGGCCGCCCGTGCGTGCTCCTCGTCCGGGGCCAGGTAGATGCGGCGGCGGTTGCCCTCCGCGACCACGGCGAGCAGCTGTACGCCGATCCGGCCGGCGGCTCCCTCGGACCGGATGGCCGTCAGCTCGACGAATCCCTCGCAGGCGACGCAGGTGGCGCCCCTGCTGCTCGTCATGGTCCCGTCGTGCGTCTTCGTGGGGGCCTGCTTCGGGTCGTGACCGATACCGAACGCCACCCGCCGCCCGCCGGGCGCCGACGCGTCGTCCACCACCGTCGGGACGACGTACGCCTCCTTGCCCTTCTTCTTGCCCAGCCACCAGGAACGCACCAGCGGCATGCGGATGCCGCACGCCGGGTTCGGGCAGGCCACCGTACGGGCCCAGATCCACGCGATGACGGTGGCCTCGGCGGTCTTCCCCGTGGGCTCGCCGTCGCGTCCCGCAACCGGCACCCGAGCGGTGGGGTACAGGTGCCCCAGGCGCTCCTGGGCCCGGTCCCGCATCCACGCGCCGTAGCGGCGTACGTCCTCCCCCAGGCCCGTGGCGCGGGGCCAGGGGCCCATGCGGCTCTCCTCCACGCCCGGGAAGACGGGGGGCCGTCCCGCGAACTTCGGCGGGGTTTCGATCAGGGTCTTGTTGATCAGCACCGGCACCGGGTTGAGGTCGCTGGCGTGCGCCGCCAGGCCCAGGCGCTGCGCCTCCAACGGGATCGTCCCGCCGCCCGCGAAGGGGTCCAGGACGGCCGGCGGGTTCCCTCCGGTGCTCTTGAGGATCTCCTCGTGGGCTTCCCGGTACAGGCCCTCGTCGCTGATGTTCTCCCAGACCACCAGCCGTCGGATGATGCCGTGCAGGCGCTCGCGCTCCCTCTTCTGCTCCTCCTCGGTGGGGAACAGCTCGGGATGCGAGGAGGGGTCGTCGACGAGCTGGGCGAACAGCACCGCCCGTGCGGCCGCCAGGGGACGGCGGGCCCACCACAGGTGCAGCGTGGACGGGTGTCCGTGGCGGATCGACTTCTCTCGGGCCGACTCGGCGTTGATGTCCTCCAGCGGGAGGGAGACCTCGATGAGCTTGCGTCGGGGGACAGAACCTGACGGCGTTCCGGGCTGCACTGCGGTGTTCACCTACTCAATTTAGTTTCCGAGGCGCTCGAACCGTGCCTCGGGTGGCCTTCGAGCGGAGGGAAGGGGGCTGCTGTGCGTCAGAGGGGCTCCACACCGCGTTCCCATTCGGCCTTCCACTTGCGGCGCAGGTCGTCGACGTACTTGTCGAGGACGAGGTCGGCGAAGGGGTCGAGCACGTAGCGGACCTGGTCGTTGGATCCGTCGGGGGTGTCGGGGTCGACGGCGACCAGCGCGAGCCGGTAGCGGGGCTCGGCGTTCTTGGCGCAGCCGACCTCGCTGGTGGTGACCGTGAAGGTGTCGGCGCCCAGCACCCGGCCCTTCACCTCGATGAAGAGCAGGTGGCCGTCGGGCATGAGGGACCGGATGTCGAAGCCCTTGTTGGAGTGCGGCATCTCCTCGGGCACCCGGCCGAGCCGGCGCTCGGCGGCCAGTACGGCGTCGACGGCCCGGCGCTCGGTGACGGCGGTGTCCGAGGCGAAGCCGTCGGGAGCCGGAGGTGCGCCGGCGGGGCCGGGGAGGACCGAGGCGGGCAGGACGAGCGCGGCGCTGACGATCTGCGGCAGGTGCACGTTGACCTGGGCCTCGAGGTCGAGGTCGGCTTCGCGGCGCTCGAGCCGGGCCTCCAGCGACAGGGCGCGCTCGCGGGCGGTGGCCGGCGAGACGCGGATCCTCCTGCCGGCCGCCTGCGCCTCCGCGAGCTTGATCGACTCGCCGTCCCAGTAGTTCATCTGGGCCATCAGCCGCCGGCGCACGAGCTTGCGCGTGCGCTCGACGGCCGGGATGACGCGGGCGACGACGTCCGCGCGGTGCTCGGGCAGACCGTGCTCGACCGCCCAGTCCCGGGCGATCTTCTCCACCCCTTCGGCGAGCCACGCCGAGGACAGCTCGGCGGCGACGGCCCGGGCCGGCGCGGTGTGCTGCCCGGGGTCCGGGCCCGTGGGCAGGGACAGGTCGAGGTACGGGGCGGGGCCGGCCGGCTGCGCGGTTCCGTCCGGCTGTACGCAGACGTACGCGAACCTCCTGCCGATCGCGGTGCCGTGCCCGTCCGAGAGCTCTTCCAGCAGGGTGAACACGAGCCGGGCAGTGGTGGCGGTCCGGTCCAGGAAGGTGGTCCCGCGGGTCAGGGTGTCGCCGTACCGGGCCAGGACCTCGTTGACGAGCGCGTCCATCAGCGGATGACCGGGGGCTATGAGCTCGGCGTCCGGGCGGCCGGCCAGCACCACGGCCGACGGATCGAAGGTGACGCGCGCGTAGCGCGGGCTGACCGTACGCCCGCCTTCGCGCAGGACGGCGGGTACTCGGGTCAGCTCGAACCGGTCCTTCTCCCGCCGGGAGGCATGCCCGCCCAGGGCGCGCAGGGACTCCATGACGAAGGCCTGCACGAAGTGCGGCTGCATGCGCCGGGCCCGGGCCTCGTCCATCCGCCGCCGCAGCCCGGCCAGCTCCTCCAGCCCGATCTCGGGGGTGGCCAGGGCGCGTTCCCTGATCAGTTCCCGGAGGCCGTCGGAGACGGACTTGTCGATGACCTGGTCCAGGTGGGCCCGGACCTCGGGCCGCTCGCCGTAGCGGACGGCCCGCATGAGCAGGTCGCGCAGGGGCTCGTCCGCGAAGGCGTTCTCTCCCAGGACGTCGAAGACCTTGCCGCCGTAGGCGCGCCGCTGCTGCTCGATCTTGGTCAGCAGCCGCTGGAAGACCTGGCCCTCCCTGGTCCCGGCGGCCACGAGGTTCCACAGCCGGCAGACCTCCCGCTGGCCGATGCGGTGGATGCGTCCGAAGCGCTGCTCGATCCGGTTGGGGTTCCAGGGGAGGTCGTAGTTGACCATCAGGTGGGCGGCCTGGAGGTTCAGGCCCTCGCCGGCGGCATCGGTGGCGATCAGGACGTGGCAGTGCGGGTCGTGGGTGAACTCGGTGCGGATCTCCCGGCGCGCCTGCCGCGCGGTCCCGCCGTGGATCGTGCGCACGGCGTCGTCGTCGCCGAGCAGGGTGGTGATGCGGCCCGCGAGGTAGTCGAGGGTGTCGCGGTGCTCGGTGAAGACGATGAGCTTGAGCGGGGCCCGCCCGGCCCCGTTCAGACCGTCCTCACGCGCCTTCAGCACGAGGGAGCGCAGCTCCTGCCACTTGCGGTCCTCGCCCGAGGACCGCACCCGCAGGGCGATCTCCTCCAGGCGGGCCAGGACCGCGAGCTCGGCGTCCAGCTCGGCCGCGGTGCGCGCGGCGGTGGCGGAGTCCAGGACCTCGTTCTCCAGCTGCTCCAGCTCGGCGGAGCCCAGCTCGTCGGGGTCGAAGTCGTCCGGGTCGAACGACAGTGCCCCGGGCGGGGGAACGAACGGGCCCGCCAGGGTCTGCTCGCGGTGGGTGCGCAGGCGGGCGATGCGGCGTCGGATCGACTGGTGGATCGCCTCGGGACTGGACGCCAGGCGCCGCTGCAGGACGGTGAGCGCGAAGCCGACCGTACGCCGCCTGCCGTCGGCCTGCTCGGCCCTGTTCATCTCCGTCCGCACGTACGCGGTGACCTCTTCGTACAGGAGCATCTCCTGCGGGGAGAGGGTGTACGCGACGGTCTGCGCCACCCGCTCGGGGAAGAGCGGCTTGCCCTCGAAGGTGAGGAGGTCCTCCTTGACCATCCGGCGCATCAGTCCGGTGGTGTCGGTGGAGTGCACGCCCTGGCGGTACTGGCCGTCGTAGCGGTCGGGGTCCAGCAGGGCGAGGAAGGTCTGGAAGTCGGCCTCCGATCCGGAGTGCGGGGTCGCCGTCATGAGCAGGAAGTGCCGGGTGATCCCGCCGAGCAGCCGGCCCAGTTCGTAGCGGCGGGTGCGCTTGAGTTCGCCGCCGAACCAGGAGGCGCTCATGCGGTGGGCCTCGTCCACGACGATGAGGTCCCACTCCGACCCGGCGAGCAGCGCCTGCCACTCGTCGTTGCGGGCCAGCTGGTCCATGCGCGCGATCAGCATCGGGTGGTGACGGAACGGGTCGCCGTCGCCGTCGGCCTCGGCGAGGTCGCGGCTCAGGACGGTCATCTCGATCCCGAACTTCTCCGCCAGTTCGGTCTGCCACTGCTCGACCAGGCCGCCGGGCGCGACGATCAGGCAGCGCTGCACGTCCCCGCGGAGCAGCAGTTCCTTGAGGTACAGGCCGGCCATGATCGTCTTTCCGGCTCCGGGGTCGTCCGCGAGCAGGAAGCGCAGGGAGCCGGGCCGGCTCAGCATGGAGCCGTAGACGGCACGGATCTGGTGGGGCAGGGGGTCGATGTCGCTGCTCTCCACCGCCGGCATGGGTTCCGACAGGCCCGCGTGCCGCATCCGCAGCGCCTCGGCGGCCAGCCGGAACCGGGCGGGGTCGGCGTCGAACGACCACCGCGATCGCGGTGCCTCCGGCCGGAGCGAGGCGGTGACCGTACCCGACGACAGCCCGGTCGGGCGGATGTCGGGCTGGACATCATCGGCGCGCATGGAGCCCTTCTCTTCGGCCGGGCGCCGAGCTGCCCCGGCGCTTTCATCGTATCGAGGAGGAGGTGATCGTCCGCCCTGTTCGATCATGAAAGTCGCCGGTCGGCCGCTCGCCCCGTCCGGGGAGGTTCGGACAGATGAGTGAAGATGCCGGCGCGGGCGTCGCCGTGTCCGCGGAGATCGGCGTGAAATCGCAGGTCAGGGGGGTGGTCGGGACGCCGGTGTGCGGGGGCTCCGGCCGTTCCCCTTTTCCATCCCGCCGACATTGGGTACGACTCACAGGTAGCACCGGCTGGTAATCCGATGAACCCCGACTCCGGCGGCGAGGTGAGTCCCCTCATGTCCGCAACACAGCCCGCACAGCCAGCACAGCCCGTACAGCCCGGCGGCACGCAGCCCAAGGTGACCGAGCGCGAGGCGCGGCAGGTCGCGGAAGCGGCCCGGGAACAGGACTGGCGCAAACCCAGTTTCGCCAAGGAACTCTTCCTCGGACGGTTCCGGCTCGACCTGATCCATCCCCACCCGCTGCCCGCCGACGAGGACGTCCGGCGCGGCGAGGCCTTCCTCGCCCGGCTGCGGGCCTTCTGCGAGACCGAGATCGACGGGGCCCGCATCGAGCGCGAGGCGAGGATCCCCGACGAGACCGTGCGCGGGCTCAAGGAGCTCGGCGCCCTCGGCATGAAGATCGACCCCAAGTACGGGGGGCTCGGTCTCACCCAGGTCTACTACAACAAGGCGCTCGCCCTCGTCGGCTCGGTCAGCCCGGCCATCGGCGCCCTGCTCTCCGCCCACCAGTCGATCGGCGTACCGCAGCCGCTGAAGATGTTCGGCACGCAGGAGCAGAAGGACGCCTACCTGCCGCGCTGCGCCACCACCGCCATCAGCGCCTTCCTGCTCACCGAGCCGGACGTCGGCTCCGACCCGGCGCGGCTGGCCACCACCGCGGTCCCGGACGGGGAGGACGCGTACGTCCTCGACGGGGTGAAGCTGTGGACCACGAACGGGGTCGTCGCGGACCTCCTCGTCGTGATGGCCCGCGTCCCGAAGTCGGAGAACCACCGCGGCGGGATCACCGCCTTCGTGGTGGAGGCCGACTCCCCGGGCATCACCGTCGAGCACCGCAACGCCTTCATGGGCCTGCGAGGCCTGGAGAACGGCGTCACCCGCTTCCACGGCGTACGGGTACCGGCCGCCCAGCGCATCGGCGCCGAGGGCGCCGGCCTCAAGATCGCCCTGACCACCCTCAACACCGGCCGGCTGTCCCTGCCCGCCATGTGCGTCGGCGCCGGCAAGTGGTGCCTGAAGATCGCCCGCGAATGGTCCGGGGTGCGCGAGCAGTGGGGCCGGCCCGTCGCGAAGCACGAGGCGGTCGGCGCCAAGATCTCCTTCATCGCCGCCACCACCTTCGCCCTCGAAGCGGTCGTGGACCTCGCCTCCCAGATGGCCGACGAGGACCGCAACGACATCCGCATCGAAGCCGCCCTCGCCAAGCTCTACGGTTCCGAGATGGCCTGCCTGATGGCCGACGAACTGGTCCAGATCCGCGGCGGGCGCGGCTTCGAGACCGCCGAGTCGCTGGCCGCCCGCGGCGAGCGCGCCGTCCCCGCCGAGCAGATGCTCCGCGACCTGCGCATCAACCGGATCTTCGAGGGCTCGACGGAGATCATGCACCTGCTGATCGCCCGCGAGGCCGTCGACGCCCACCTCTCGGTGGCCGGCGACCTCATCGACCCCGACAAGGCACTCGGCGACAAGGCGAAGGCGGGCGCCCGCGCCGCCGGGTTCTACGCCCGCTGGCTGCCCAAGCTCGCCACCGGCCCCGGCCAGGTCCCCGGCACCTACCGGGCCTTCCACCCCGGCGGCCACCCCGACCTCGCCACCCACCTGCGCTACGTGGAACGCAGCGCCCGCAAACTCGCCCGGTCCACCTTCTACGCCATGTCCCGCTGGCAGGGCCGCATGGAGACCAAGCAGGGCTTCCTCGGCCGGATCGTCGACATCGGCGCCGAGCTCTTCGCGATGAGCGCGGCCTGCGTCCGCGCCGAGCACCTGCGCGCCACCGGCGAGCACGGCCGCGAGGCGTACCAGCTGGCCGACGCCTTCTGCGAGCAGTCCCGGCTGCGCGTAGAAGAACTCTTCGGCCGGCTCTGGGCCAACACCGACGACCTCGACCGCAAGGTGGTCGCGGGAGTCCTGTCCGGCACCTACGCCTGGCTGGAGGAGGGCGTCCTCGACCCCTCCGGCGACGGCCCCTGGATCGCGGACGCCGCACCCGGACCGTCGACTCAGAAAAACGTGCACCGCCCCATCCGCTGACCTGCGATCATCGCCGGACGTCGGACAGACGTACGAGGATGAGTACGAGTACTGGTACGCGTACGAGCACAGCACGAGGCGGACGAACGATGCCGACGGCCGAGGAAGACCGCACCAGCCGACGGCTGGCCTGGTGCGTGGCGCACCTGCTGCGCCACGCACCGGACCACGTCGTCACCGACATGATCGGCCGGCTCGACGAGCCCGCCCTCAAGTACCTGTGCCGGGACGAATGGCTGGCGGCCTCGACCGTCACCCTGCTGCTGCGCCACGGCCGCGCGACCGACCGGACCTACATCGCCCGCAACCCCCGCGTCGTCGGCCGGCCGCTGCCCGGCCTGCCCGGACCCGCCCGCTACGCCCGCCGCCGGACCCCACCGGAACTCCTGCCGGTGCTCCGCGCCGAGCTCGGCCGGGACCCCGGCGAGGAGCCGCTCACCGCGGCCGAACTGATCGGCCTGCTGCGCCGGCACGGCCGGCGCGGGCCCGGGGTCCCGCTGGACATCCTGGCGCTCCGCCACCGGCCCGACCCGGAACTCCTGCTCGCCGAACACCGCCGCCGGCCGCTGCCCGCCGGCTCCGTCGAGGCCCTGCTGCTCGTCGGGGACCTGCCGCTGGAGACCGTGCACGGGCTGCTCGCCACCGGGGCGGCGGACGAGCGCTCCTGGCACCGGCCCGCCGTACGCGCCGTGCGGATGGGCCGCGTCACGCACGAGGAACTCGTCGCCCACGTCGCCCCCGCACGCCACACCCTGCTCCTCGGCCACCTCCCCGCCCTGCGCTCCCTGCGCTGGACCCTGCCCGAACAGGCCGGCATGCAGACGGCCGTGATGCGGGCCCTGCGCCCGCTGGGGGACGACCCGCGCCTGTGGGCGGAGCTGCTCCGGCACGCCCCCGGCCATCCGGGTCCGCTGCCCGAGCTCGTGGCCGCCGTGACCGACCGGGCCCTGCCCGAGCCGGCCGACGCGCGGGAGCCGGACCCCGAACTCACCCGGGCGGTGCGCCACCTGGCCCCGGCGGCCGCCGAGCCGCCCGGCGAGGTGGAGCGCGAGCTGGCCCTGGCGAGCCTCGCCGTCCCGATGGACAGCGTCCAGGAGGACATCCGCTGGGTGCGCGACTGCCTCGACCGCGGCCTGCTCACCGGCATCGACGTGATCCGGCACAAGCTGCCGGCCTGCTGGGCCCTCGACGAGGACCACTGGCTCGGCGACGTGGACCACCCCGACCGCCACGACCACCCCGAGGCCGTCCTCGCCGCCCACGCCGAGGCCGACCGGCTGTTCGCCGCGGCCCTCGGCGAGGACCCGGACGCCTGGTGGCGCGTGGCCCGCACCCTCCCGGACTTCGCCGGAACCCTCCCGCACCTGCTGCTCCGCGTCACGGAAGGGGGCTCCGTGTCCGGCCGCTCCTGACTTCCGGCAACAATGGGGGGCATGAGCGACCGCCCAGCCCCCCTCGCCGATCCGCACCTCCTCTTCGACCCCGCGGCCGGCCTCCGGGACATCGTCATCCTCGGGTCGACCGGATCCATCGGCACGCAGGCCATCGACCTCGCCCTGCGCAACCCGGACCGGTTCCGGGTCACCGCACTGTCCGCCGCCGGCGGACGGGTCGGGCTGCTGGCCGAGCAGGCCCGGCTGCTGCGGGTCAAGACGGTGGCCGTCGCCCGCGAGGACGTCGTACCGGCCCTGAAAGAGGCGCTGAGCGCCCAGTACGGTCCGTCCGAGCCGCTGCCCGAGATCCTGGCCGGACCGGACGCCGCGACCGAGCTCGCCGCCTCCGAGTGCCACACCGTCCTCAACGGCGTCACCGGTTCCATCGGCCTCGCGCCGACCCTCGCCGCCCTGCGCGCGGGCCGCACCCTGGCCCTGGCCAACAAGGAGTCGCTGATCGTCGGCGGCCCGCTGGTCAAGGCCCTCGCGAAGCCCGGCCAGATCATCCCGGTGGACTCCGAGCACGCGGCGCTCTTCCAGGCGCTCGCCGCCGGCACCCGGGCCGACGTGCGCAAGCTCGTGGTCACCGCCTCCGGCGGGCCCTTCCGCGGCCGCACCCGCGCCGAGCTGGCCTCGGTCACCGTCAAGGACGCCCTCGCGCACCCCACCTGGGCCATGGGCCCGGTGATCACCATCAACTCGGCGACCCTGGTCAACAAGGGGCTGGAGGTCATCGAGGCGCACCTGCTCTACGACATCCCCTTCGACCGCATCGAGGTCGTGGTCCATCCGCAGTCCTACGTGCACTCGATGGTGGAGTTCACGGACGGCTCCACGCTCGCCCAGGCGACCCCGCCGGACATGCACGGCCCCATCGCGATCGGCCTCGGCTGGCCCCAGCGGATCCCGGACGCGGCCCCGGCCTTCGACTGGACCAAGGCCTCCACCTGGGAGTTCTTCCCCCTGGACACCGAGGCCTTCCCCGCCGTGGGCCTGGCCCGGCACGTGGGCACCCTCGGCGGCACCGCCCCGGCCGTGTTCAACGCGGCCAACGAGGAGTGCGTGGAGGCGTTCCTGGCCGGTCGGCTGCCGTTCACAGCAATCATGGATACCGTCTCTGCCGTGGTCGATGAGCACGGGACACCGGAGTCGGGAACTTCCCTGACCGTCCAGGACGTCCTTGAAGCTGAGGCCTGGGCCAGGGCCCGGGCGCGGGAGATGGCGGCGCGGGCCGCCGTGGAGGCGCGCGCATGACACTACTGATGACGGTGCTCGGGGTCGTGGTCTTCGCGGTCGGCCTGCTGGTCTCCATCGCGTGGCACGAGCTGGGGCACCTGTCCACGGCCAAGCTCTTCGGCATCCGCGTGCCGCAGTACATGGTGGGCTTCGGCCCGACCATCTGGTCGCGGCGCAAGGGCGAGACCGAGTACGGGATCAAGGCCATCCCCATGGGCGGCTACATCCGCATGATCGGGATGTTCCCGCCCGGCGAGGACGGCAGGGTCACCGCCCGCTCCACCTCGCCGTTCCGGTCGATGATCGAGGACGCGCGCTCGGCCGCGTACGAGGAGCTCCAGCCCGGGGACGAGAGCCGGCTCTTCTACACGCGCAAGCCGTGGAAGCGCGTGATCGTGATGTTCGCCGGCCCCTTCATGAACCTGATCCTCGCCGTGGCGATCTTCCTCACCACGCTGATGGCCTTCGGGCTGAACACCCAGACCACCTCGGTCGCCACCGTCTCGGACTGCGTCATCCAGCAGAGCGAGAAGCGCGACAAGTGCGCCCCGGGAGACCCGGCCGCCCCCGCCAAGGCCGCGGGCCTGAAGGCCGGCGACAAGATCGTCGCCTTCGACGGCCGCGCGGTCCGGGACTGGTCCGCCCTGCAGAAGGACATCCGCGCCACCGTCGGCCCCGCCACGATCACGGTGGAGCGGGCCGGGGAGCGCGTGGACCTCACGGCGAACCTGATCGAGAACAAGGTCGCCAAGACCGACGGCAGCGGCCGGTACGTCAAGGACGAGTACGTCACCGCCGGCTTCCTCGGCTTCGCCCCCGCCTCCGGCTACGTCCCGCAGTCCTTCGGCCAGTCCGTCGACCGCATGGGCGAGATGATGGAGGCCGGCGTGCAGTCGCTGGTCCAGCTGCCGTCCAAGGTCCCGGACCTGTGGAACGCGGCCTTCAACGGGGCCGAGCGCAAGCAGGACAGTCCGATGGGCGTCGTCGGCGCGGCGCGGGTCAGCGGTGAGATCTTCACCCTCGACATCCCCGCCCAGCACCAGCTGGTGTTCTTCCTCAACCTGCTGGCCGGCTTCAACCTCTCGCTGTTCCTCTTCAACATGCTGCCCCTGCTCCCGCTCGACGGCGGGCACATCGCCGGCGCCCTGTGGGAGTCGGTGCGGCGGAACGTCGCTCGGGTCTTCCGGCGCCCCGACCCCGGCCCCTTCGACGTGGCGAAGCTGATGCCCGTCGCGTACGTGGTCGCCGGTCTGTTCATCTGCTTCACCCTGCTGGTGATGGTCGCGGACGTGGTGAACCCCATCAAGATCACCTAGTCGGCGCGGGGCCCTACCCCGCATCCACGGGAGCCGGGCACACATCGTGCCCGGCTCCCTACGTTCGGGTGGCGCACCCCCCTCGGATGCACGGAGCGCCCCGGGGTTGGCGTAATCTCGAAGCCTGGAGCCCGCCGAATTCGGGACCTTGATCCACACCTTGGGGTTGCACCGCAGATGACTGCCATCTCTCTCGGAATGCCGGCCGTGCCGACGAAGCTTGCCGACCGCAGGGTCAGCCGCAAGATCCAGGTCGGCAAGGTCGCCGTCGGTGGCGACGCACAGAT